>JABRVU010000216.1:0-9057 GCA_039961895.1 Phycisphaerae bacterium
GCAGGATCTCGGGCCGCGGCCTGGAGCGCTCAACCTTCAGCGAACCGACGTTCAGTTGCAGCAGCGCCGGGGCCTTGGCTTCGCCGTTCTTTCCCGAACCGCAGCCCCCCGACGAGCACCCGCCGGTGCCGCACCCGCCCCCGCCGTGAGCAGGATCCGATTTGAGCTGAATTGACCGATCCATCAGTATTCCTTATCATTCAATCATGGAACCCGAATTGACCAGAAGCGAAGCCCGCGATTGGATGGGCCGCTGGCAGATTGTCAACGAGAACGAGCGCCTGGAGCTTCGCAACACCACGATCGAAACCAAGCTTCACCAACTCGCCGCCATGATGGCGATGGCGGAGGGACTGGGATGGGAAACGTCGACCGACGCGGAAATCCATGTCGTGCGCGACCGCTGGGCGCGACTCAAGAGGATCATGCGTGAAACAGGATGACGTTCTCGCTCGGTTCATCGCGCCGCTGCGCGATCTCTGCGCCTGGCTGGGAGAAGATGGCATCCCACATGCGATCATCGGCGGGGTTGCCGCGTCGCTGCTGGGCCGCCCAAGGGCCACGCGGGATATTGATGCCGTCGTGATGATGGACGAGGAAGAGTGGGCGACGTTCCTGGATGAGGCGGAAAAGCATGGGTTCCCGCCGCGTGAGAAGAACAGTCTTGCTTTTGCCCTCAAGAGCCGCGTCTTCCTGCTCCAACACAAGGACCACGGCATCAACGTCGATATCTCGCTTGGCGCCTTGCCGTTTGAGCAGGAAGTGATCGCCCGGGCCGTGCGCATACGGATCGAGGACGTGGACGTGCGTCTCGCGACCCCTGAAGACCTCATCGTCATGAAGTCATTGGCTATGCGCCCCCATGACATTACGGACATCGAATCTCTCCTCGATGCAAACCGCAAGCTCGACCTGACGCGGGTGCGCCGATGGGTCGGGGCACTAGCCGGGGCGCTGGACACTCCGGAGATCGCCGAACGGCTCGAGACTGTGTTGACGGCCTGGCAACAGTCGCGTTCCCCGAGGAGCCAGCCGAAAAAGGAATCGTAACGCCCGCTGTCCTCTGCCCTCTCTTCGCTCCGGCGTCCCTGCGCGAAACCGATTGAGTCCTGCCCGCACTCGTACCCGGCGAGTCAGACCTCAGCCGTTTGGAGTTTACGGCTCAAAACCGACACGCCCTCCGCCCTCATCCGCTCGGCCACGTGCAGCACGAAGTTGGCCGCCCGGCCGATCACGCCCTTGTGGTGCGGGACGTGCTGGAGCGGCCGGCGCAGCTCGCGGTGAGCGGCCACGTAGTCGCGGATCTGCTCGAGGCTGTAGCCGCTCTCCTCGACGACGCGCTTGAACTCCGCCCGGCTCTTGACCTTGGCCTGGCCCAGGGCCATCTGCACCCGGCTGTGGGCGTTGACGTCGCCCTCGCCGGAGGTCTCGATGGGCAGGTAAATCAGGTCGGGGTAATGAGCCACCACCGCCGCCTGGGCCCCGTCCGACTGCGTGCTGGGCATGCAGCCGAAGGGCTTGAGGCTCAAGACCATGTGGGCCAGCTCGCGGTTGCAGTAGTAGATGGCCTTGGCCACCTCCAGGTGTCCCTCGCCGCCGCCGGACCGGCTGTTGTAATAGGGGTGCCCCAGCCGCTGGAGCTCGAGCTGGTTGGCGAGCTGATGGGCCGTCCCGCCCAACGCCAGCCGCAGCCGCTCGTACTCGCGGAACATGACCTTCTCCGCCAGGTTGAACGTGAACAGCTTTCTGTAATAGGCCATCTGCAGGCGCAGCCTCTCGCGGACGTCGAAGAAACCGGGCTTGCCGGCATCGGCCTTCAGACCGCGCCGGTCCTTCGCTTCCGTCCGGGCCTGGTTGATCAGGTACATGATCCAGGTGCCGATCGGCTCGACCAGCACCTCGGCCCCTTCGCGCTCCAGGAAGGGGAACATGTTGAAGTTCCCGTCGCCCTCGGTGGTCTGGGCCCAGAACTCGCCGGTGATCTTCACCACCGGCTTGGGCCGGGTGTAGTCCACCTCGATCTCCTCGTCGATCAGCCGGGCGCACTGCCGGAAGGCCGACACGTAGTAGTCGCCGCGAAGCTGGTCCAGGAACTTCTCGGCCTCGTCGGCGTTGGATACCGGGGCCAGCTTGCTCAGGAACTTCGCCAGGACGCCGCCGTGGATGTCGTCGTAGCTCTTGGAGCGCAGCCGGTCCTGGCAGAGCTGCACGCACCGGGCGAACACCTCGTTGGTCCTGCCCGGCTCGACCTCGTAAGGCCGGACGTGGTAGGCGACCTCGTTGAGCAGGTCGCCCATCAGGATGGCGTTGAGCAGGCTCAGGAAGAAGTTGAGGTTGAACTCCAGCCCGGCCTCGACCTCCGATTGATTCAGCCCCCCGCCCTGCTGGAAGAGCAGCACGCGGAAGCCGTCAAACCCCGAGTTCTGAAGCGCCAGCCGGTATTCGGACTCGTACATGCCGAACCGGCACGGCCCGCAGGCCCCGGCGGTGATAAACACGTAGTCCTTGAGGATCTGCTCCTTCGAGAGCCCCTTCTTGTCGCGCAGGTCCTTGAGGTAATTGACCAGGGCCCCGACGGTGAAATAGGTCGGGTTGCATTGCCCGTTGTTGCCGTACTCCTTGCCGGCCTGGAAGTCGGCCTTGACCGGCGTGGGCACCAGCGCGACCTTGTAACCCAGCCCCTCCAGGGCGGCCACCAGCAGGTGCTCGTGTCGCAGGGTCAGCCCGCCGAACAGGATGGTGGTCGTGGCCCGCTCGGCCTTGGTGAAGGGGCGCTCCACCGGCCGGCGGAAATGCGAGATGGGTTGGACGTTCAGCCCAGCCTCGGCCAGCAGCCGCTGCCGCTCGGCCTCCAGGCGGGCCCGAATCCCGTCGGCATCGCCCGCGATGGGCAGCGAGACGTGCCGACCAGACTCCACTGGCATACGCATGGGCGTTGTGATCGTGCTCATAGGCCACCCTCGATTTCAAAGAGGAAGGAACCAACCACCTTGGACCCGCCGGCGCCGCGCCGATGCGCCGGCTCCCGGGCTTGGGCAATCACACCCGGCCGATTCGCCGCACAATAAGTTAGGAAACACTAACAAGTCGGCCGACCGTACCGCCCGCCCGTCCCGCCACCGCGCGACGAACGGGCCTCACTTCCCCGTCCTTACTGCTGACCTAGTGTTTACTAACTTACGGCCGGAGGCATCCTACCAAGCTCGCAACCCCAATGCAACAAGAAAATGAAAAACAACCTCCGTTTTCAGAATCCCAATCTCCAACAGACGGAAAACCGCCTTCCGAGGTGGCCGCTGATCCACACGTGTACATCCCTTTCGGTGAATGCGACCGCAGTCAGGGTGTCCGTGAAAAAGTCGGTCGTCGATTCGGTGACCGACCCGTCTCGCATCCTTGCCGCTCGTGTCTGGCCCTTCCGCGCTCATTGCCCTATTCTTTGGGCACTATGGGAATCTTCCTCTGGCTCGGTTTCATCCTCTTCGTCCTCATCATGCTGGCTTTGGACCTGGGGGTCTTCAACCGCAAGGCCCACGTCATCAGCACGAAGGAGGCCCTGCGCTGGACGGGCCTGTGCATCGTGCTGGCCCTGATCTTCAACGGCTTTCTCTACTTCGCGTACGAACGCCACCTGTTCGGCATCGGCCGCGACATCGGCCACACCACCGGCGGCAAGGAGGCCGCGGCCAACTTCTTCCAGGGCTACGTCCTGGAGATGTCCCTGAGCCTTGACAACATCTTCGTCATCGCCCTGATCTTCGCCTACTTCGGCGTGCCGCGCCTGTACCAGCACCGCGTGCTGTTCTGGGGCATCCTGGGTGCCCTGGTCATGCGCGGCGTCATGATCGCCATCGGAGCCACGCTGATCCGCCGGTTCTCGTGGGTCATCTACGTGTTCGGGGCCCTGTTGGTCTTCACCGCCTTCAAGATGCTTTTCGCGGGGGAGGGCAAGGTCGAGCCCGACCGCAACCCCCTGGTCAGGCTCGCCCGCAGGCTGTACCCGGTGACCAGCCACTTCGAGGGGGAGAAGTTCTTCGTCCGCGTGAACGGCCGGCGGGCCATGACCCCCATGTTCGTCGCCCTGCTGGTGGTCGAGAGCACCGACGTGCTCTTCGCCATCGACTCGATCCCGGCCATCTTCGGCATCACCCAGGACCCCTTCCTGGTCTTCACCTCCAACGTCTTCGCCATCCTGTGCCTGCGTTCGATGTACTTCGCGCTCTCCGGCATGATCGCCTACTTCTACTACCTCAAGTACAGCCTGGTCGCCCTGCTGTTTTACATCGGGGTCAAGATGCTGATCTCCGGGATCGCGCACATTCCGGCCATGCTGTCGCTGGGCATCATCCTGCTGCTGCTGTCGATGGGTATCATCGCCTCGCTGTTTCACAAGCCGCCGGCTTGCGCCGAACCCTCATCGTCCCAGCCGGCCGACGAGGTAGGCCTATGAACCTGGCCTGGAAAACCGCAAAACGGCTGGTCATCGGTGTGATCGGCGGGACGGTGCTGCTGGTCGGAGTGGCGATGATCGTTCTGCCGGGGCCGGCCTTCGTGGTGATCCCGCTGGGGCTGGCCATCCTGGCCACCGAGTTCGTCTGGGCGAAACGATTGCTTACCCGAGTCAAGGATCGCGTGCGGGGGTTCCCGACGGTGCTTCAAGAGCCCTCCGGTCAACAGCCTCCGCCGTCCGGTCCGTCGGCGTCAGCGGATCATCGGCTTGAGGTCGATCCCGTCGCCGGCGGGCACGCCGCCGGGATGGATGCGCGCGTCCAGGACCGCGTTCATCAACCACCGGCCGGGCGTGCGGACGAAACCTAACCGCCAGAAGCTCACCACCCGGCCCTGGTCGCCGCGGCCGTTCCGAAGATCACAGACCGCCGTGAAGCTGACCGTCGCGGTATCGCCGGTGACGGACGCCCGCACCTGCGAAAGCCGGGCTCCGTCGATCTGCGTGGTGGTCAGCCGGCTGGTGACGTCGTCGAGGAACTCCCGCCGCCCCCCGCCGCGCCAGGTCATCTCCGGGGCCACGTATCGGGCGAAGGCGTCCATGTCGCCTTCATCCACCGCCCGGGCCATGGCCTGGACCGCCTCGGTGAGCCGCTCACGGTCGGTGTGGACCAGCGTCTGAACCGCGACCAGGAGGGCGCCGACCGCCACGGTGAGCCAGATGCCCCGCCGGCTGCGCATGGTCAGCCTTCGCCGGTGAACGGCCAGGGCCACCGCCACGCCCGCGGCGCAAAAAAACAGCAGCCACGGCAGGCTCTCGAACAAGACCGTCTTCAGGAAGTCGATCATGGCCGCAATCCTATGCCGACTTCCAGGAAACGACCATGCCCCATACGACAGGCCGCGGCCGGCAAATGCCGGCCGCCGTGGAGGTACGGGCCGGTGAACAACGACGAGCCAGCGCGGTAGCGTCAGCTCCGTTCATAGGTACCGATCAGTTCCCCTTCGGCCAGGACGTGGCCTTGGATGGCGTTGAGCAGCGTTTTCTTGTCGGCCCCAGGCGGCAGCGACACCTCGGCGTCGAGGGCATAGAGCCTGAAATGATAGTGGTGCACGCCGTGACCGCGCGGCGGCTCCGGGCCGCCGTAGCCGATCCGCCCCCAGGAGTTCCGGCCTTGGAGGGCTCCCGGCGGTTTCGAGACCCGTTCAGCGGGTGGAACGTCCTCGCTCAACCCCAGCGTGGAAGCGGGAATCCTGTACAAGAGCCAATGCACCCACGGCTCGGCCCGCGGCGCGTCCGGATCGTCCACGATCAGGGCCCACTCGCGGGTGCCGGCCGGCCCGGCTGTCCAGGCCAGCGGCGGCGAGACGTTCCGCCCGTCGGCCGTATGCTGCCGGGGAATGGGTTGACCCGAAGCGAACGCCGGGCTGGTCAAAGTCACGTTCTGGGTGGACGCGGCCATCAATGATTCCTCCTGTATGTCCGCGTGCGCCGTTGCGACGGAGTAGACGACAAATGAACGGCAGGAGCTGAAGACCGCGCTCTTTCGCCGCACCGTCGCGCACCGGGATGCACCCCCATCGCAACGCCCCTGCGCTTATTTTTCGCTCTTTGCCGAGTCCGAACAAGCTCGTCCGTAACGCGGCCGGCGATTCGCGGCGAAACATGACCGCGGGCCGACGCGCCGCGACCAGAAACAGGGGCGGTGGGGCCGCCGGCCGGTCCGCGACCTGCCGTCCAGCTTGGGCCCCGCCCGTCTACACGTGTATCTCGATCACGTCCTTGTCGTGAAGCACGTGATCGTGATGGACCTGCTGGCCGGGGAAGACCCCGTCGCCCCAGACCCGGGCGTGCTTGAACCGCGCGGCGACGTCCTTGTGGATGCGGCCGGCCAGGTCCAGCACCGTGCTGCCCACCGGCAGGAGGAAGGGAGCGCTCTTGTCGGGCGGTTTGCCCGGCGGCTTGGCGTACACCCGGACCACATGCAACAGATCGAAGAAGGCTTTCAGCAGTTCGTCGAGGTTCTCGCCCGAGACCGCCGAGACCCCCACGACCTTCAGCTCACCGCCCGCCAGGTCGCGCAGCAGGTCCAGGTTGTCGCCGGCGCCGGGCAGATCGACGCCGTTGGCGATGAGCAGCCCGCGCTTGGGCAGGGGCGAATCCGGCTCGACGGGCGGCAGGACCGGCGCGCTGACCAGCCGCATCCGCCGCTCCCGCAGCAGATCGAGGACGGTCTCCGCGTCCTCGATCAGCGAGTCGGCCCCGACGTTCACCACCGGCGCGACCAGGTCGGCGTTGTGCACCGCGCCCCAGAAGCCGGCCGCCGCGTGTTCGCGCGTCACCGGCGGCGTGTCCACCAGTTGGATGGGCACGTCCTCGTAGTGGGCCATGCCCGGCACCGGTTCGTGCGTGCTGAAGGGGAAGTCGGCCACCTTGACCGGGGCGGCGGTCATGGCCCCGACCAAGGCCGACTTGCCCACGTTGGGAGCCCCGATCAGCAGCACCTGGCCCGCCCCCTGGCGCGGCAGATGGAAGGGGTCCCTGCCGCCGCCGCTCTTCCTGGCGGCCGCCATCGACTCGCGGGCCTCGCTGATCTTGCGCTTCAGGTCGGCCTGCATCTTCTCCGTGCCCTTGTGCTTGGGCAGCGTGCGCAGCATCTCCTCCAGGGCGGCCAGTTTCTCGGCCGGCGTGGTCGCCTCACGGTAACGCTGGTCGGCGCGCTGATAATCGGGCGTGAGGTTCGCGGGCATGGCCGGTTCATTCCCGATTCAAGGACTTCCGGTGGTCGCGGTCACCCGGATGAGCATATCGGCCTGGACCGGCCGCCAACAAGCCCCGACCGCGACCCGCCGGGATGGGGTGTGGCAAAGTATCGGGCAAGCGTGGTCTTGGTTACGGACCGCCCTGGTTATCGAGCTGGAATAGAGGCGCGCACGGTGCCGGCAAGCCGCTTGCCGGAAATCCTTGCCCCGCCTTGGCGGGCGACTTCGCCACGGGGACGGCCTGGAAGATACGAACGGACTTATCGGCCTGGTGAGGACTGGGCCTGCTGGGATTCGAACCCAGAACCTGCGGATTATGAGTCCGACGCTCTGACCATTGAGCTACAGGCCCCGCCTTCTTGATCGGCCGGCCGGGCACCGGAAGAAGACGCCCCCGCCAGCCCCTCCGTCTTGCGCAGACCGTCGCCCTCCCGCGCTGCCGGCGCCGGCTTCGCGGTACGATAGCTTACCGGACTGATGAGGGATACCGCGATCCGGCTCGCCGCCGATGGCGGAATGGGCGCCTCGAGCGATCAACGCTGCCGATAGACGATGCGTCCCCGGCTCAGGTCGTACGGCGAAACCTCCACCGTGACCAGGTCGCCCGGAACGATGCGTATGAAATTCTTCCGCATCTTGCCGGAAATATGGGCCAATACCTCGTGCTTGGTCCCGCCCGCGTCCGCCTCGACCAGGAACTGCGCATTGGGCAGGGCCTTGATCACCCGGGCATCAAACTGAATGCTCTCCGACTGGGCCAAGGTGTCTTCCTTCGTGCAAAACCGCGAACCGCCGGCCCTGGACGACCGGGCGGAGTTCAGACGATGCATTATGATCGAACCCCGGCCGAAAGGCAAATCCCTGGCGTGGCAGCGCTGGTTTGCATCGGTAGCGACCGGCCCCCGTGCCGGTCGTGGGGTGGTTTCCGGCTTTCCACGGCCTGCACTCACGGCAGGCCGCTACGAGATAGCGCTGTCATACGAGGACCGCCGGCAGGGGCCCATGCCGCAGCGCCAGCGGTGGGGAACACGGAATGGAGCGGACGGACCCCGTAGCGGCCTACCCCCTCTCAACTCGTCCGCCGGCGAGGCACTCGCCGGCTCCTTTCGGTAACATGTTCCCCGATGTCGCCGGCCGACTTGTCACCGCGGTCCCCCGCCAGTTCCCGGCCGATCTCCGCCCGCGATCTGGCTCTGCGCACCCTGGCCGATCTGCGCGAAGGCCGCCGCACGGCACGAGGCGCCATCGACGAGCTGCTCGAACCCGCCGGCCTGCCGCCTCCGGAGATCGCGCTGGCCACCGAACTGGTCATGGGCGTCGTCAGGCATCGGCTCACCCTGGCAAAAGTCCTCGGGGCCTACGCCGTCCACGGCTGGCAGCGCGTCAACCGGCAGATCCAGCACATCCTCATGCTGGGCGCTTATCAGTTGATCTGGCTCGACGGCATCCCCCCGTTCGCCGCCGTCCATGAGGCCGTCAACCAGGCCAGGGCCGTCGGCGGCGAGCGCGCCGCCCGCTTCGTCAACGCCCTCCTCCGCCAGTTGCTCCGCGACGTCGAGCATCCGCGCCTGGCCGAGAGCCAGTCCGATCCGCGTCGGGCCATTCCGGTCGGCGACGGGCAGTGTTGCCAGCTTCACCGCCCGGTGTTCACCGACCCAGCCGTCAACCCCGTCGCCTGGCTGGCCGAAATCAGCTCCCACCCGACCTGGCTCGTCGGCCGATGGCTGCATCACTTCGGCCGTCCAGCCGCCGAGACCATCTGCCGCTACGGCATGAGCCGCCCCGTGACGTTCCTGCGGCCCAATCATCTCCGCACCGATGCCGTTTCGCTGGCCGCTCGCCTGAAAC
>JABRVU010000217.1:0-6983 GCA_039961895.1 Phycisphaerae bacterium
ACTCCAGCCCGCGGGCGAAGGCCCCGCCGGCCTCCAGTGGCAGCAGGCGCAGAGTGGTCCACAAGGCCACCGCCGCCGCACCGGCCCGCGAGCATTCCAGCGAAATTTCGCCCAGATGCAAGTCCGGCGAACTGAAATAGGTGTAGGGCGAGTCGTGGCGGTAGAACCGCCCGACGGCCGGGTCGCGGAACAGCACGCAGCCGCAGCCGTAGGGTTGCAGTCCGTGTTTGTGCGGGTCGATCACGATGGAATCGGCGGCGCCCAGCGCGTCGAACGACCGCCGGGCGGAGGAGGCCAGGTTGCCCGCCAGCGTGAAGTACCCGCCGTACGCAGCGTCCACGTGTACGCGGAAGTCGTAACGCTCGCGCAGGGCCAGCACTTCGGGCAACGGGTCGATCGCGCCGCAGGAGGTCGTCCCCAGCGTCACCACCACCGTGCCGACGCCGCCGTCGGACAGGGCGGCCTCCAGCGCGGGCAAGTCCATGCGCCCGCGGGCGTCCACGGGGACCGGTCGAAACGGCACGCCCAGCACCGCCGACAGACGGGCGTGCGTGTAGTGGGCCTGCTCCGAGGCGGCGACGGCCAGACCGGGCCGAAGCTCTCGACCGATCCAGAGGGCCTCGCAATTGGCCATCGTCCCGCCGGAGCACAGATGCCCCAGGTGCAACCGCCAGCCGAACAGGGCCGCGAGCTGTGCGACGGCCTCCTTCTCCATCCGCGAGCTGGCCCGTCCGCCGTCGAGGGCGTGGTTGTTGGGGTTGAGCCACGTCGCCAGGCAGTACGCCAGCCGGGCGGCCGGGTGGGGCGGCTTGAGCATCTGACCCATGTACAGCGGATGATGATACGGGTAGTTGTCGCGCAGCCGGTCGGCGGCGGCCAGCAGCGCCGCCCGCAAGGCCTCGAGGTCCGTCGCCACCGCAACGTCGGGCAACCCCGCAAACCCGCCCTCCAGCACCACCAGGGCTTCCTTCAGCAGATCGAGGCTTTGATGATCGAAGGTCATGGCCACGAAGGGTTCAGGGTTCAGGACGAAGGGCGAGGGACAAGGGGATTTCGGATTTCGGATCGGGGATTGCGGGTTCTGAATCGCGCGGGCCGGTGAAGGGCATTGCCGACGCGCGATGGAAGGGAACACCCAACAGGTTGGAGCACCGTGGGATGATGTGAAGAAGGGAACCGACGTCGATCCCGCTCATTGCCAAGTCTCAGCGTCCCGCAGTCCCCAGGTTCCACCGTCTCTAAGTTCCATGTTTTCAAAACCCCATCATCCTTCCTGCGTTCAGGCACGCTCATGCCCCGCACGATTCAGACAGCGGGGGCACTACGACCGCTGGCTCTCCTCCCGCGGCGGCGGATTGGTGTCGCTGGGACTGGTGCGGAAGCCGGTGATCAGCGGGATGTCCTCGGGCTTTTCAGAAGGGTGTACGGCGAAGACCTCGACCCGGACGATCTCCTCGAACAGCACCGACACCACGAAGGCCCCGACCTTGTACTGCTCCTCGATCGGCTCGCACTCGAAGGTCAACATGCTGCGCAGCCCGACGTCGACCAGCTCCTTGAGTTCGTAACTGAACCCGTCGCGCAGGTACAGCAGCGTGCGGACTTCCAGCGCCGAATAGAAGTTCGCATAGTCGCGGTCGGTCATGGCCTGGTCGGGCGTCAGGTGCGAGAACTTCTTTCGGGCGCAGCGGTGACGGGCCTGCTCCTTCTGGCGTTCAAAGGCCGGCCCGGCGAACCAATCGTACGTGAAGACCTGGGACATTCGTCTTGTAACTCTCTTTCTAGTCAGGGCTTACGGATCGAAGCCGCCGGATGGAGGACGAGAGGGCCTCCGCTTCATGACCGTCAGGAATCCCGGGCCCCGGATCGGGTTCAGGTGGCAAGCCACTGGCGACGGCGACCGCGCGCGACACGGTAGACGCCCGATGCGCCTCTGTCAACGCCGCCCGAGCGGCCAGGGAGGACGGCCCGTGCAGATGTTCTTGGACGGTTCTGGATCGCCCTCCGCATCGCTTTCTTCGGAAGCCGCCGGAGGAATCGTTTCCGAAACCCGTCCGGTGGGGGTGTTCGACTTTCTCCCGTTCAGGCTTGCTTGCGTCTCCCACGTCGCGTCATGCGGCACCGGGACGGCGAACGTCCGGCACGACCGCGCCGGCGGCCGGCTTCAGCGGCCGGAGATGATCCCGTTCAGCTCCGCGATCAGCCCGGTCACGTCGCCGGCGCAGTGCTTCCGCGCGAAGTGATGCAGCGGCACCGGCGGCGGATCGGTCTTGCAGTCCTCGCACATGCCGTGCCGCAGGAACACGTCGAAGGTCTGCGGATAAGTCGTCAACACCTCGCGGACGGTGGTATTCTCGTGAAGCGCCAGCATCACGGGTCACTCCTTCAAGGCGCCGGGGGCCCCCGGTGCGCCGTTCTCGGTTCCCGGTTTTCAGTCTTCGGTTCCCGCCATCCCGGGTTGCGGCCCGCGACGCGAGGGATCAGAGCACGATCCCGTTGGCCCGGGCCGCGGACTTGAGCATCCGGGCCATGATCGCGTACCCGGCGTAGTGCGGGTGCAGCCCGTCGCGGGCCAGGTCCTTGCGCAGCTCGCCCTTGGCGTCGCGCATCTCGGCCGCGTAATCCACGTAGATGCAGCCCCTGGCCAGGCAGGCGGCCTGCAAGCGCTCGTTGATGCGGGCCCGAAGTTCGGTCCGCTGCTCGTGCATCCGGTAATCGGCGTTGGTGGGCAGGATCGAGCAGACGAACACCTTGATGTCGGCCAGCCTGGCCTTGTCCATCATCTGCTCGATCGCGCCCGTGACCGTGGAGATGATCTCGTCGTCGGTCTTGTTGTTGCGGATCAGGTCGGCCACGTCGTTGGTGCCGGCCAGGATGACCACGTTGCGCGGGCGGAGCTGGATCACGTCGGCCTCGAAGCGCCGGGCCATCACCGTGGCCAGGTCGCCGCTGACGCCGCGGTTCTCGATCACTTCGCCGGGCGCCGGGCGGAAGTAGGCGTTCAGGTCCCACAGCTCGGTGATGGAGTCGCCCATGAAGACGGTTCCGACGGCCACGTCCTCGCGGATGATCTGCTCGTTCCAGAAGTTGAAGAAGAAGCGCCGTCGGTCGGCGGCGCCGTTGGCCCCCAGCGTGCCGGGGTCGATGAGCCTGGCCTTTTCGACGGCCGTCCGCTTGACGCGAACCACGCGGGCGCTCTCCATCCCTCCGACGCGCGATTCCGGCCCGCAGCCGGCCGGCCCGGCGATCAGCATCGTGCCGCACAGACTCGCGCACAGGACTCGAGCCAGCGGCGACGGGCCGGACCGCGAGGCCGGGCGCCGCGCCCGTCCGACGGGGCTCCGGGAACATGGCGGCGGGTCGGACGCCCGCCTCCTGGAAGACGGTCCCTTCGTGTTCATGCCAGCCGGGAAAACACCGTTGGTCTTCATGCGCGACTCCTCTCGGATAATACGCTCGAAACGGTGGTAGTATAGACGAAAGCCCACGCACTGCGAGCGGCGCGGCCGACAACACCGGGAGGCCGTGCCCCATCCCCCCGCTCCACGAGAAGTCCGTGAGTCGTTACCATGACGGCGTTCTCGGAGAAGGCGGAACGTCGGCCTCGAGGGAATATCGCGGACGGGCGGCAGGGTGCCCTGAGCGCCGGCCGTGGAAAGCCGGGGACTCTCCAGAACCGGTCCCGTGGGTCGGCTGGCTCCACGGCGCCCCGCGCGGCGACAGGTGACGCACCGTTCGCGGATCCGACCGCTTCCGCGAGGCATTGCGGTGCAACCGGTGCCCCGTCGGCCGACGGCTTGGGTCACATCCTGGATGCGAGGGCGAATTCGCGCCGCCTCACGAACGGGACGGCCAGGAGTAAACGCGATGAGAGCCCTGAAATCAATCCTCCTCGTGGCGGCGACGGCGGCAGGGGCCGGGCGGGCGGCGGTAGTGCTTGCCGACGAGCCTTCACCCCGCTTCACGGTGGGTTTCGCGGAGCGTGACATCACCCCCGACGTCGGGATGGAACAGCCGGGCGGCTACGGCAAGGTATTCCATCGCAAGCTGCACGATCCCTGCAAGGTCCGCGCGGTTTGCCTCGATGATGGCCGTCGCCGCATCGCCCTGGTGGGGATCGACGCCCTGGCCGTCCGCCGGCCCCTGGTCGAGGCCGCCCGGGCCCGGATCCAGGCTCGCTGCGGGATCGACCCGCGGGCCGTCCTCATCGGAGCGTCGCATTCGCACAGTTCCGGCCCGACCTGCATGGTGCTGCCGGGCGAATACGACCATGCCCCGCCGCTGGTCAGGACGCTGGCTTACGAGAAATCCTCCTGTGCCGACGGCCGCTACCTGGAGCGCGTGGAGAACGAGCTGGTCGAGGCCGTCTGTCAGGCCGATGGGGCCCGGGCTCCAGCCCGCTGCGGGGTCGGCAAGGGCCTGGAGGACCAGGCGGTCTTCAACCGCCGCTTTCGCATGAAGAACGGGCTGAGCTATACCCATCCGGGGCAGTTGAACCCGGACATCGTCGAACCGGCCGGGCCGGTCGACCCGGAGGTGATGGTCATCGGCGCGTGGGACGCCCGTGGCAAGTGCATCGGTTGCGTCGTGAACTACGCCTGCCATGCCACCTGCAATCCGGGCGGGATATCAGCCAATTGGATCTACTACCTCGAGCAGACCATCCGCGGCGCGATGGGACCGGACTGCGTGGTGGTGTTTCTCCAGGGCGCCTGCGGCGACGTGACCCAGGTGAACAACCGCAACCCCCACGTCAACCCGAGCGGCGAGGAGTGGGCCCGGATCGTCGGCGGCCGCGTGGGAGCCGAGGCCGTGAAGGTGCTCCTGGGCATGCCCCGCGGCGACCTGGCGCCGCTGGACTTCCGCGTGAAGATGCTGGAGATGAAGCGGCGCGTGCCCGACCCGCAGCGCGTGCGCCGATGTCTGGAAATCGTCCAACAGCCGCCGGAGACCGTGGGACACACCGAATGGACGTTCGCCAAGGAGATCGTCCTGCTGGATGCCCTCCTGGCCCGCGAGCCGGCCGTGAAGGTGGAAGTCCAGGCCATCCAGGTGGGTCCGGCGGTCCTGCTGACCAATCCCGGCGAGTTCTTCTGTCAGCTCGGGCTGGACCTCAAGGCCGGCAGTCCCTTCCCCTTCACGCTGCCGGTGGAGTTGGCCAATGATTGCGTGGGTTACGTGCCCACCGAGGAGGCCTTCGGGCCCCACGGCGGGGGCTACGAGACGCGCCTGACCTCGTACAGTAACCTGGAGATCGCCGCCGGGCGGCGGATGGTCGAGGCCGGGCTGGAGCTGGCCCGACAATTCAAGCCCGGACCCGTGCCCGAGCATCCCAAGGCGCCGCCCTTCCGCGGAGAGCCGTGGTCCTACGGCAACGTGCCGCCCGAACCGCGGTGAGGTCGGGTCAAGGGGCGGTGGAAATCGCGGCCTTCGACACTCCTGGAGGAGCCATGAGCCCATTGCGATCCTGGTTGAAGCCCCTCATCGGCGCGGTCCTGGGCGTGACCTGGGTGCACGCAAACCTCGCCCGCAGCGAGCCGCCCGCGGCCGGTCGGCCCAACGTCGTTCTCATCATGGCCGACGACCTGGGTTACGAATGCATCGGCGCCAACGGCGGTACGTCGTACCGCACGCCCGTGCTGGACCGCCTGGCCGCCGGGGGCATGCGCTTCGAGCACTGCTACGTGCAGCCGTTGTGCACGCCCACCCGCGTGCAGCTCATGACCGGCGTCTACAACGTCCGCAACTACGTCAACTTCGGCAACATCGACCCGAGCGTGACGACCTTCGCTCATCTGCTCAAGCGCGCCGGATACGCCACCTGCGTCGCCGGCAAGTGGCAACTGGGCCAAGACGTGGAACTGCCCCGCAGGCTGGGCTTCGACGCGTATTACCTCTGGCAGCACACCCGGCGCCCGCCGCGCTACGCCAACCCCGGCCTGGAGATCAACGGGGTCGAGAAGGACTACACCCGCGGCGAGTATGGGCCGGACCTGATCAACGCCCACGCCCGCGATTTCATCGTTCGCCACAGGGACCGGCCGTTCTTCCTCTATTACCCGATGATCCTGACCCACGCGCCTTACCAGCCGACGCCTGACAGCGAGGATTGGGATCCCCAGGCCCGCGGCGAGACGGTCAACCGCAAGCCGGAGCACTTCGCCGACATGGTCGCCTACATGGACAAGCTGATCGGACGGCTCCTGGCCACGCTCGACGAGCAGGGCCTGCGCGAGCGGACGCTGGTGTTGTTTCTGGGCGACAACGGAACGGGGCGGGGCACGCGCTCAGCGATGGGGGCGCGGACGGTCATCGGCGGGAAGGGAACGACTACCATCGCGGGGATGCACGTGCCGCTGATCGTCCGATGGCCGGGGACGGTGCCCGCGGGCCGGGTCTGCACGGACCTGGTGGACAGCACCGACTTTCTGCCGACCCTCTGCGAGGCCGCGGGCGCGGAAGTGCCGGCGACCTTGAACATCGACGGACGCAGCTTTCTGCCGCAGCTACGTGGTCAGGCGGGCCGGCCGCGGGAGTGGGTCTATTCCTGGTACAGTCGGGACGGCACGAGCCGCGCGGCCCGTGAGTGCGTCTTCGACCGCAGGTACAAGCTCTACCGCACGGGTGAGTTCTACGACCTGGTCGAAGACCCTGAGGAGAAGCGCCCGCTGCCGCCGGACACGTGGAAACCTGAGATGGCCGCGGCGGCGAAAACCTTCCGGGCCGTCCTCGATCAGTACAAGGATGCCCGCCCCAGGCGCCTGCTCAGGCCGGGTTGACCGCGAGACGGGGTCTTTCACGGACGCGATCCTTCGTCCAACAGTTGCGGCAGCCGGGCGGCCAGCAGCCGCAGCGCCTGGCCCCGGTGGCTGAGGGCATGTTTGCGCTCCGGCGGCATCTGAGCGGTGGTCATGCCCGCCGCCTCCACCCAGAACAGCGGATCGTAGCCGAAACCGTTTTCGCCCAGCGGAGCGTCGAGGATG
>JABRVU010000218.1:0-7413 GCA_039961895.1 Phycisphaerae bacterium
TCCGGAAAGAACCATCCACTCTCCCGGCCAGGACCTGGGCGTCTCGATCAGTCACCGCGATTGAGCGGGGGGCCAGACGCCTGCCTTTTGGCCAAGGCGTTGCATCATGGCAACACCGAGGGTTAAGCGCCCAACCCAAAACCGTGCGGGACCGCTTCCAACCGGTCATGGTTCAAGGTTTTGGGATGGGCTTTTACCTTCCCGCCGCGGGCTGGGGGGTATCCAGGACCGACCGATCCGCCTTCTGGGGCTTGGTCTCGTCCGGCTGCGCCTGCCAGGCTTTGGCGTCGACGGCCACGAACAACTCGCCGGTCTTTTCGTGTATCGTCGTGCGGTGCAGGGCCAATCGCTGTTTGCGGGCCTCGCGCCGTCCGGAAAACACGTCCGGCGGCAGCTCGCGTTCCTCGACGCCCGCCGGCGCGCATTCCACCGACGCCTTGACGGCCAGCCCCTCCGGCACCGCGATCTCCAGCTCGATCGGCCCGAAATCCTTCCACAACGACGCCGGATGAACCACGTACGCGAGCTGATAACTCGACGGCGATCGCGTATCCAGGTAGGCGTACTGCTTGTACGTCACCGTCAGCGTGTGCGTGCTCCGCGGCGCGAAAGCGGCCTGGTAATACAGAAGGTTCATGGGCGCGAAGGTGAACACCACCGGCAGGTTCTTGAGGATGGCCCGGCAGGAGGCCTTCTCCGCCTCGGTCATGCCCGGCTGCGGTGAAAGATAATCCACCCGCGCGTAGATGGTCGGGTCCAGGAACCCGGCGTTGCGGACGTCGTTTTCCGACATGGCCGGGTCGAGGGTGATTTCACGCGGGCGCAACTCGCCGGTGCTCAGGTCCACCGATCGCTCGCGGACGTCGCCGCCCCAGGCCGAGAATATCCCCTCGTAGGTGAGCTTGACCTGGGGATCGAACCGCGCCGCCAGCTCGGCGAAAAGCTGCGTGGCTTTCTGCTCGCCGATGGCCGAAAGCCGTCCCAGGTTGGCGTTGGTCAGGTTGCCGGCCTCCGTCGAAAGAAACTCGAAGCCGAAATAGCTCCGGTCATGCGGGTGGCCCGAGGAAGGTCCAAGGTCCAGGCAGGCGTATTCGACCATCAGCGCCGCCGATTCGCGGTTCCACTTGAGCGTTCCGGTCAGATAATCGGCCAGGGCCTGCCGGGTGGCCTCGCGGTCGGGGTCCTGGGCGTCGGATTCGCGGTGGAGCAGGCGGGAAAGGACCGCGTCGGTCCGCGCCGCCCTGCCCACGGCCTCGTCGTTGGCGATGGCCTGGTTGACCGCCTCGCGGGCCCGCTGGCGGACGTAGCTGCTGGCCCGCACTCTGCCTACCCGCTTCGACAGCTCCGCGTCGGCGGCCACGGCCCGCTCGATCGCTTCCCGGCAGCGCTGCCGGATCAGCCCGTAGATCAGCGAGTTGGAGAGGATGTTCACCTGGACGTTCTTGCCGTCGAGCTGCACCTGCGCATCCGGGCGGGGCATCATGCTCCACGGCTGTACGTAGATGCCGCGGAGGATCGGGAAGCCGAAATCGACGCTCACCTGCTGGTCGGAGGGGTTCTCGATGGCGTAGGCGGCGGTGACGACCGCCAGCGGCGGCCGGGCCAGGGGATTGGCCTCGGCGGGCTTGCCTTCCGCGTCCACCGCCCGACCCATCCGCATCCCGTCGCGGACGAAGAGAATGCGCAGGTCCTCTTTCACGACGCGGAGCCGTTCCTCGCGGGCGGGTTTCAAATCCGGATCGAGCCGGGCCAGCACCCCCTTGGCAGCCGGATCCCCATTGGGATACTTCACCAGGAACGGCCCGCCATTGGCCCAGGCCCATGCCGCTCCGCCGAGCCACACCGCCGACGCCGAGAGCCAGCGTACGTTCATCATGTCGTGTTCTCCTCAGGACCGCGGGTAGCTACGATCGCCAGCGCCTCCATCTCGACCAGCAGGTCTTCCCGGCACAGCAGGGCCTGCACACAGGTGGAGGCCGGAAAGGTGCGGATGCCGGCCTCGCGGAAATAAGCCGAACGCACCTCGTTGAAAGCCGCGTAATCCCGCCCGATGTCGCGCAAATAGACGGTGACCTTGACCACGTCGGTCCAGGCGGCACCCGCGTCGGCCAGCACCGCCCGGACGTTCTCGAAGGCCCGCCGGGCCTGGGCCTTGAAGTCGCCGGGGTGCAGCGTCTGGCCCGCCGGCCCGACACTGGCCGTTCCGGAGATGAAGATCATTCGCATCCCCGGCCAGGCCGCCTCCAGCCCGCGGCTGAAGGCACTGGGCCGCGGGTAGTCATACGCCTCGCACATGTTCTCGGGCGCGTGCAACGCCCGGCGGGTCACGATGGACGCATCCGACCGGCCGTGAGCCTGCGTCATGACGTCTCCTCGAAGTGGCTGGGATCGCGCCGGTCGGCCGCGCGTCGTATCTGTTGGAATTTACTTCCGAACCGACCGCCGGAAGGTAACGCTTCTGTAACATCTTCAGCGAGAGTGGTCCACGAGCGGGCGAAGGGCGGTTCCGGCCGCTCAGCCGGCGTCATCATCCCTCTTCATGGAGTCTGGTCGTCAACCGGCGGAGCCGGTCTGGCGGCTGGAGGCAATAGAAGAATTCCCGACTCGACGCCACGGTGTCGCTCTCGAGTTCCCGTTCGATTCGGCGGGCTTCGGCGGCCAGATCGGCCCCGCGCCCCGGTTCCGATTCGGCCAGCCGGGCGTTGACCTCCCGGATGGCCTGATAGACCTCCCGGCGGAGCGGGCCCGGACCGAGGGCCTCCCGGAGCCGGTCGGCCCGCGCGATCAGCTCCCATCGCTCTTCGATCAGGTCAGAGGGCGGTTGATGAAGATAACGCTGCGGATTGTATCGCCAGTCGCGCAGCCGACGCCGGGCGGCGCGCACCGTTTCCGGCGTCGTCCCGAACTTCGGCAGCGGCAGCCGCAGCGTGGCCGTCACGCACGCATACGCCGGGGGCTCGCAGCCGAAATACCGCCGGATGATCTCATCGGTGATGCGGTCATACTTGGCCCCGCCGATGCCGTGCACGAACAGGTCGCAGACCAGCAGCCGGGCCCACAGCGTGAGGGTCAGGGCCCGCGGCCGGATCACCCACGGCCGAAGCGCCGCCAGGGTTTCATCCGGGGCCCGGGCCAGGGCTTGGGCGGACACGTCGCCGACCGGGCGGGAGTCCGCGAACAGATCGATGCGCTCGCCGGCCCGGCGGACCCACAGCCGACGGCGCGGGCCCAGGGGCTGGTAGACCCACAGCGCGGTCTCCATGCGATCCTCGTATCGCCGCAGGTCCGGCAAGGGCCGGTCCGGACCGCGCACGGCCTGCTCCCGCCGATACCGCGACAGGGCCTGATTGTAAGCCGCCGCGAACGGCTCGGGGTTCAGCAGCAGTTCGGCCAAGAACGGCCCGCCGAAGGCGTCGCTCACCCGAACCTCCGGCAGCGCGGCCTCCAGGAGGCGATCCACGGCCTCGCGGCCGGCCAGATGCTGGGCCACGGCATCCTGAACGCGGCCATCCGCGCTGCCAGTCCATTCCCAAACCCGTGTGGGACCGGCTTCCGGCCGGTCGTTTTTCAAGGTTGGTGGGCGGGCTCCAAGGTGATCGAGGTACGTCGGCAGAAGAGAGGCCTCGTAACGATCGCCCAATGCACGACGCAAGGCCCGACGGATGGCCTGGATCTGCTCGCCGGTCAGCGCCGGCCGGCCTTCATACGCCGAGCCGGCCGGTGACGCGGAAACCTGAAACGGGATCGCTTCGAGGCCGACCAACCCCTCCGGGCCGACGACCGGAACCGTCAGCGCCGTCGAACGCGGCGAGTCGTTGTCCACCACGAAATCCACGCACGCGGCCGCCAGCGACCCGGCTGCCCGGTTCAACACGACGTGCTTGGCCCACACGCCGGGATGCACGAACGCCGGCTGATGGCCGCTGGCCACGACGACGCGATCGTCGCCCTGGACCAGCGCGGCACGGGTTTGTCCGACCGCGGAAGCGACGGGTTCGCCGGCCAGAGTGAACGACCAGCCCTTGCGCCTGCGGATGTTCCCGGAGATGAGACCCGGCCATTGCGCGAAAGGCGGCTCGATGAGCACGTCGCCGTCGCCGGGAGGGGTCTGGAGCCGATGAAAGTTGAGCACGGGTGCGGTTTCGCGTTCGTATGCTGGCGCCATCAGGCGGCGTCCCGGCTTGAGCACCGGCATGGCAGCGGCGGCCCGGGGGTACGACGTGTACGTTCCAGAACCCCCAGAACCGACCGGCCGCAAGCCGGTCCTACACGGGTTTCAGGATGCACTCGATGGGTTTCAGCATGCCGACGATGGGTGTCAGAATGCCGGCGCTGGGTTACAGGATGCATTCGATGTACCGATCCGGGCAACCGTAAGCGGCGCCTGTTTTCAACCGGCGGGTTCACGGGATGAAAACCGGTGCCACGGTCGTTCGGGCGGTTTCTACCCGGCATCCTTGCATTCTCCACAGGGCTCCTCGTGCCCCCGCGGGTCTCGCCCCGCCTTGCTGTATCGGGCCAACTCGTGAATGAGCACGTCGTAATAATACAGCAAACGCTGGTCGGCGTCATCCAGCGTGCCCCCAAAGTAGCGGTTGGGGTTGTTGTAGATCAGCCGGACAGGCAGCTCGCGCACGCGAAGCCCCTCACGGGCCGCCTGGACCCACAATTGCAGCGGCATGCCGTAGCCCGGGACGGTGATGTTCAGACGCTTCAGGGCCGCCACGCGATAGGCCTTGAAGCCGCAGAACGAATCGGTCAGGTTCAGCCCCAGCACTTCGTTGAGCAGGTCGGTGATCTTCTGGTTGACGGCCCGCCGATCCGCCGGCGGCAGCGAGTTGCCCTGATACTCGGTCAGATACCGCGAGCCGCTGATGATGTCGGCGTCGTCCTCGGCGGCGGCCCGCAGAAACGCGGGGATCCACGCTGGTTCGTGCTGTTCATCGCAGTCCATGGTGATCAGCCAGTCGTATTCCTGCTCGATCGCGTAGCGGAAGGCGTCGATCAGGGCCTGGCCGTAACCGTAGTTGGTGCGGTGACGAATGCGGCGGATGCCGCGCTGCCGGGCCAGGATGCGCGGCGTGGCGTCGGTCGAGCCGTCGTCGATCACCAGGATGTCGGGGGCGTATTCACGAACCTCCCGGAGCACGCCCTCGACCGTCGCCGCTTCGTTGAACACGGGGATGGCCACGAGATAACGCATCGCGGATGCCTCCCTTCGATCCTGACGGGGACCGGATTGTAAGCCGACGGCGTTGAGACCGACCACCGTGACCATCTTAGGCCCGGCCGGGGCCGGAGGCAAAGAGAATCCGAGCGCGCGGACGACGCCGGGCGGCTTCGGAGGAGAGATCGGGGAAAACAAAACAAAAAGAGCGGGAAGCGCGCCTGGCCGGGGCGCATGCACCGCGCACAGATGCATTCTGAATGCATCTCAACGGAACGGCGCGCCGGTAGGCGCCAGAGCAACGTCCGACGAAGAGACCGGCCTCCTGGAAAGGCGACTTTGCGACGCGGAGCTAATTCACCGCCCCGGCGGTGCAGGTCGTTCCGCGCGGCCGGCCGTAGTAATCGTCAAACACGCCCTCCGGCGTGGGAACCGGCGTCTTGGGCGCGGGTGTGAAGTCGGCCCCCAGACTGGTCTCCACCTGCTGATCGTTGACCTTCCACGGCTCGCCGGTCCACTGGTTGAAGAGATACCCCCGGTTCGCCGCCACCAGGAAATACCCGTGGACCACGGCCGGGCCGGTGGGCGCCCACACGTTGTTCTGATACGCGGCCAGCCCCACGGTGCCCTGAAACACGGCCTGCGGTCCGGTCTGGGTGGCGGTCGCGGTCACCAGATTGGCCCGCGTTGTACACGCGGTCTTGAGCGGGTCGCCGGACTCGACCAAGGCGGCCCCATCGCCGACCAGCCGGAGGGTATTGCACAGCATCCGAACGCGGTCAGTGGGCCGGTTATAGGCGGCCAGGAATCCCGCGATCCTTCCTGAGCCCTCGAACACGTTGTTGCACACCGTGGCCCCGAGGACGTCGGGATACACGACCAGCAGCGACCCGCCCGGACCGGAGCCGGTCACACGGTTGGCCTCGACGCGGACGGACTCGGTCCACACCCTGTCGCTGCTGCCGGTCCTCCCGAGCCACAGGTCACCATCGCTCAGGCGGTTGCCGTATGCATGAAGACCCCTTCGCGTTACCAGTCGGAGGCAGCTTTTGACGTTGGCCCCGTTCATGCGGTTGTACATCAGGTTGAGCCGTTCGACATCCGATGTCGTCCGCAACATGGACTGAATAAGCCCCGGTCCGAAGTCATTTCCAATAATGAAGGTATCGGTATAGAAATCGCTGGGATGCGTAACCCACCCGAAGGCCCAGGAGTCCGCCGCTCCGGTCGAGCAGCCCTGGAACAGCATCCGATCGCCAGGTGGGCCGACCAGGAACGCCGACGCGAATCTGGCGCCGTCCATCTGGCCGTCCAGACGGACGCCCACGACGGCATTGAACGTTCCGGACAGAGTCAGCCCCTGCCCTCCGGTTGAGACCGTTCCCGGCACGAACCGCAGGCCCTCGAGGACCGCGCCCTGCACGTTCGGCTGAACGATGGCGGCCTGATCCGTCGCCGCCGCGTTCACGCACGTCAGCGTGGGTATCGTCCCGCTCCCGTCCCAGTGCACCCAGGTGTTGTTCGACCGCACGTTGACCAGGGCCGCGGCGGCGAGGTTCTCGACGTGCCCGCCGGCCAGTACGTACTCGACGTTGGCCGAGGCCCCGTGCTGGCTGAGAGCGAAGGACAGGGTCTTGTAGGGCTCGGTCGGCAGAACGCCCCGGCCGGTGGCGTCGACGCCGGTCGTCCCGTTCACGTACTTCCGCATCCGCGTATTGGCGGCGACGGAGACGGCCGGCGCGGCGACGGTGGTGGACTGGCCGCGCTTGTTGACCACGGTGCAGCGGATGGTCCAGGCCCCGTCGGTGAGCAGCCAGCCCATGTTGAAGCCGCGGCCGGCGGTCGCGAGATCGACGAGCGGCCCCTGCTCGAGGCTCTGGCCTGGCTCGAGGCCGCGCGGGTCGCGGACGTAGCGATAGGAAGCGGGCCAGGGCTCCAGCCCGCCGTTTCGTGAGAGGGTCCAGGTGATCTTGCACTGGTCCCAGTCCCCGCCGTCGGAGCCGGTGGAGGACTTCTCGAAGTCGATAGCCGCGAAGACGGGGGCGGGGCTCATGCGGGGCGCGGACGGCGCGGGCACGCTGAGGACGACCACGGGGGCGGGCCCGGCCGGCGACTGCACGACGAGCCGCACCGGCACGGTGACGTTGCCCGCGGCGTTGACGGCGTTGGCGAAGGCGACGGAGCCGGTGTAGGTTCCGGCGCCCAGGGTCTTGGCGGATTCGCCCGGGGCCATGCGGACCATGGAC
>JABRVU010000219.1:0-5460 GCA_039961895.1 Phycisphaerae bacterium
CTTGCCGCGATGCTCGTCCACCGTGTCGTCGCCGCAGATCAGCACCGGCCCTTCGGGAACAAAGTGGCCAAGAATGAACCCGGTCAACCCGCGGGCCAGCCGCCAATGAAACCACCGGCACCGCGAGAAGACCCGGTGATAGCTGGAGGGATGGCCGGGCGCCAGGGTCTGCACCGTTCGCAACAGATTGGTGACCGTTCGCCGACCCGTCGTGAGAATGGCGGCGAACAACAGAAGGGTGAATCGCTGAAACGTGGGCCGCGTGAAAGCGCCGGCCAGTTCCTGCATGAGCGGCTCCGCCACTCGTGGTATACTGCGCATCGGGGCATCCTTGCCTTGGTAACACGGACTGTTTCGTCACAATCCATGATACCCGCAAGGCCGCCCCTTTTTGTTTGCGCACGACGAACATGAATCAGCCCACAAAAAGGGCAAAAGTCGAACTAAGACCCCGAAAACCGACCGACCGGAAGCCGGTCCCACACGGGTGTTAGGTGACACGCCTAGTCTGACAGAACCACTCGAGACCGTCAACGTCTCCTGCTCATTCTTGACGCACCCATGCACCTCAGCCGGGCGGACGGAGGGCTGGTACGAATGGCCCCCCCTTCCCTACAATCTCAGCCCGACCGGCTGGAAGCCGGTCCCACGTGTCTTTCGGGTCGTACCCCAGCTTGGGAGATCATTCGCCATGCCGCTGGTCAGCGTGATCATGGGATCGAAGTCGGATTGGGAGGTCATGTCCAATACCAGCGCTGCGCTGGATTCGTTGGGCGTGGACCACGAGGTGCGGGTGGTCTCGGCGCATCGCACGCCGGCGCTGCTGACCGAATGGGTCACGGCCGCTCCGCAGCGCGGGGTGGAGGTCATCATCGCGGCGGCCGGCGGCGCGGCTCACCTGGCCGGCGTGGCCGCCGCCCAGACGCTGCTCCCGGTGCTGGGCGTGCCGATGGAGTCGAAGTCGCTGGGCGGGCTGGATTCGCTGCTGTCGATGGTGCAGATGCCGGCGGGGGTTCCCGTGGCCACGTTCGCGATCGGCAAGGCCGGGGCGATCAACGCGGCCCTGTTCGCGGCGGCCATGCTCGCCCCGCGCCACGCGAAGATCGCCGAAGCCCTCAAGAGTTACCGCGACAAGCAGACCCAGGCCGGCATCGCGGCGGGCGACCCGCGGCAGGGGTAATCAGGTCGAGAACCCGGCGGTAAGAAACAGCAGGCGAGAATCCGCGTCACCGCCGTCAGCGCCCCCGGCCCGCCGCGGGCTTGCGTCCAGCGGTCCTGCGGGCCGCGCCGTTGGAGCCGCTCGCCTGCCGGGCGACGATGCCGGCCACCTTGGCGGGCAGCCCGAAGAGCCGCACGAAGCCCTTGGCGTCGGCCTGGTCGTATTCGTCGCCCATGGTGAAGCTGGCCAAATCCGCGCGGAACAGCGAATAAGGGCTCTTCACCCCCACCGCCCGGCAGTTGCCCTTGTAGAGCTTGACCCGGGCGGTGCCGGTCACGGGCTGCTGCGTCTGGTTGACGAAGGCGTCGAGGGCCTTGCGCAGCGGCGTGTACCACTGGCCGTAGTAGACCAGCTCGGCGTACCGCAGGGCGACCTCGTGCTTGTAGTGCAGCGTGTCGCGGTCCAGGCAGATGCTCTCCAGGGCGGCGTGGGCGGTGTAGAGGATCGTGCCGCCGGGGGTCTCGTAGACGCCGCGCGACTTCATGCCCACCAGCCGGTTCTCGACCAGATCGACCTGGCCGACGGCGTGCCGGCCGCCCAGGTCGTTGAGTTTCTCGATGATCTTGTAGCCTTCCATGCGCCGCCCGTTGAGCCCCACCGGCGCCCCGGCCTCGAAATCGACCTCGACGTACGCGGCCTTGTCCGGGGCCTTCTCGAGGGGCACGCTCATCACCAGCATCTCGTCCCGCGGCTCGGCCCACGTCCCCTCCAGCTCGGCGCCTTCATGGGAGATGTGCCAGAGATTCCGGTCGCGCGAATAGATTTTCTTTCTGGAGGCCTCCACCGGAATCTTGCGGGCCTGGGCATAGGCGATGGCGTCCTCCCGGCTGCGGAGCTGAAAACGTTCGTCCTTCCAGGGGGCGATGATCTTCAGGCTCGGATCCAGGGCCATGTAGGTGACCTCGAAGCGGATCTGGTCGTTGCCCTTGCCGGTGGCCCCGTGGGCGACGGCATCGGCCCCGTATTCGTGGGCCACGCGGACTTGCTCCTTGGCGATCAGCGGACGGGCGATGGAGGTGCCCAGCAGGTACTTGCCCTCGTAGACCGCCCCGGCCTTGAGCATCGGCCAGAGAAAATCGTGGGTGAACTCGGCCCGCAGGTCGGTGATGACGCACTTGCTGGCCCCGCTGGCCAGGGCCTTCTTGCGCACGTTGGACAGCTCGTCGCCCTGGCCTAAATCGGCGGCGAAGGCGATGACCTCGCAGCCGTAGGTCTCGCGGATCCACGGGAGAATGACGCTGGTATCGAGCCCGCCGGAGTAGGCCAGCACGACTTTCTTGGGGGCGTTGTCACGCATGGGTCTTCGGTCCTTGTTCCTTATTCAGGTTCGTCGTCCTGTTGCGTTTCAGGGTGCCAACCAGGGCAGAGGGCGGCCATTATCAAGCGCTTCGCGGGGGATGTCCAGGAAGCGCGCGGGGCCGGTCGTGACGGGTCGGTGACAGAAACCGCGGCCCGCTGATTGTGTAGCGGAGCCGACATGCACGGACATGCACCCGCGCCGCGGCCGGTGCTGTTCAGGCCGCGGCCGCCCGTGGTACGATGGGCGGGATGGACGAACCGGCGGACAGACTGCGACTGGCCGTGCTGATCTCCGGCGGCGGGCGGACGCTGGCCAATCTGATGAACCTCGAACGGGCCGGCCTGCTGCCCGTGCGGATCGTGCTGGTGGTCAGCTCGCGCGAGGATTCGCCCGGGCTGGAGAAGGCCCGCGCGGCGCGGATCCCCACGCGGGTCATCACGCGGCGGGGCCGCTCGGACGCCGATTTCAATGAGCAGATCACCCGGGCGGTGGACGCGGCCCGGCCAGGGCTGGTCTGCATGGCCGGCTGGCTGTGCCCGTGGAGAATCCCGCCGCACTACGAAAACCGGGTGATGAACATCCACCCCGCGCTGCTGCCGAAGTTCGGCGGAAAGGGCTTCTACGGCCGGCGCGTGCACGAGGCCGTCCTGGCGGCCGGCGAACGCGAGAGCGGCTGCACCGTCCATTTCGCCAACGACGAATACGACGCCGGCCCGATCATCCTCCAGCGCCGGGTGCCCGTCCTGCCCGGCGACACGCCCGATTCCCTGGCCGCACGGGTCTTCGAGCAGGAGTGCATCGCCTACCCCGAGGCGATCCGGCTGTACGCGGCCGGCCGACTGGCGGTCGAGAACGGGCGGGTGGTGATTCGATAGCCGAAGGTCCTCACCGCCGGACGCCACGAGGAACAACCGGCGGCTTATCGCGGCGGGCCCACGCACCGGTTGAGAAACGCGGCCAGCTTCGGGCAGACCTCATCGGCCCGCTCGGTGAGTCCCCCGTAATGGTCCGCGCCCTCGAGCATCCAGAGTTCCTTGGGTTCTCCGGCCGCTTCGTACAGCCGCCGGGCCATCGCCGGGTCCACGACCTGATCGTGCGTGCCGTGCATGATCAGCAGCGGCCGCGGTGAAATCCGCCCGACGTAGTCGATGGGCTCGAAGGTTTTGTCCACCAGCAACCGCGGCACCCACCAGGCGACGGCCAGCAGCAGGGGATTCCTTCTGACGTGCCAGGCGGCGATGCCCGGATAGCTGTCGAACGCGCCATCGGTGGCCAGGCCGCGGATTTCCGGCCGCTCGGCCGTCACCACGATCCCGACGGCCCCGCCCAGCGACTGTCCGAAGGCGGCGATGCGGGCCCGGTCCACGTCCGGCCGCGTCAGCAGGTAGTCCAGCGCGGCATGTCCGTCGGCGATGGTGCCCGCGCGCGTGACCCTTCCTTCCGACCGACCATAGCCGCGGTAATCGAACACGAACACGTTCCATCCGGCGGCCGGCAGCCACGACACGTGATGGAAATGGCCGGAGATGTTCCCGGCGTTCCCGTGGAAGTGCAGCAGCGTCCCCACCGGGCGGGTCTTGGCGTGCATGAACCACCCGTGAAGCCGCACGCCGTCCGCGGCGGGGAAGAATACCGATTCGTACGTCAGGCCGTACGCGCGCGGCGAACCGTAGTCCCGGCGGTTCGGATGGTAAAACAGCCCGTCACAGCCCGTCATACCCACCCCGCAGAGGCACAAGCTCGAGAGAAGCCCGAGACGAGAAACGCAGAAGCCCTTCGATGGTGGGGGCCGGGGAGGAAAGGACCAGGGAACTGAGGGACATTGAAACGCGGGGACTGGCGGGTGATGAGACTTGGGAATAATGCTTGCCAAGACCGCCTCCCATCGTTTCACCTTCCCGTCGTCCCACGGTCCTAAAGTCGCTCGGGCTCTCCTTGTCTGCGCCTGCGTGAGATCATCGCCGCATCAGCACTGCACGGGCCGGGGTCCGCGGCTCTTTGCCTCCCTGCCAATCGGATCCGAAATCCGCCATCCGCAATCCGCGATTCCCTCGTCCCTTCAGGTATGGTAATCGGCATTGATGGTAATGTACTCGCGCGACAGATCGCAGGTCAGGACGCGATCGGCGAAGGTGCCCGCGCCCAGGTCGATGCGGATGGTCACGTGCGGGGCCCTCATGAGCGCGGCCAGCTTGCCAAGGTCGTTGTCAGCCGCGGGAGCCCCGCGGGAGAAGAGGCGGGTCCGGCCGAGCCACACCGTCACGCGGGCCGGATCGAAGCGGAGCCGGGCGGCGCCCAGGGCCTGCACGATCCGTCCCCAGTTGGGATCGCCGCCGTGGACGGCCGTCTTGACCAGCGGGCTGACTGCCACGGCCCGGGCGGCGGCGTGGGCCTCGCCCGGCGAGCGGGCGCCTTCGACCACCACCTCGATCACCCGGGTGGCCCCCTCGCCGTCCGCCGCGATGCAATAGGCCAGGGCGGCGCAGACCTCGAGCAGCGCGTCGCCGAACGCGGCCAGCTCCTTGGCCCCGGACGGAGCCGGTCCCAACCCGCTGGCCATGATCGCCGCCGTGTCGCTGGTCGAGGTGCATTCGTCCACCGTCACGCGGTTGAACGTCGGTTCGACCGCCCGGCGCAGCTCCCGCCGGAGCAGCCCGGCCGGCAGCTTCACGTCCGTGGTCAGGAAGGCCAGCATGGTGGCCATGTTGGGGGCGATCATGCCGCTGCCCTTGCAGCAGCCGGCCACCGTGACGCGCTGCCCGCCGATCCGCACCCGGGCGCAGGCCTGCTTGACTTTCAGGTCGGTGGTCATGATGGCCTGGGCGAAACGCAGCCCGGCCTCGGCCGAGTCGGACTGGTCGGCCAGGGCCGCGTCGATGCCCTTGCGAATCTTGTCCATGGGCAGGAAATGCCCGATCGCCCCGGTACTGGCGGGAAGAAC
>JABRVU010000220.1:0-13368 GCA_039961895.1 Phycisphaerae bacterium
GTCGTGCTCGGGGCCCTGCTCGGGCGGACGGGCGTGTTCTCCGACGACGGCGGCGAGCCCGACGCCGAGTCGCTGGTGCGGCGCTGGCGGCCGGGCACGCACGCTCTCGCCGCCGCGCTTCAGGCCTCCTGTCTCAAGCGGCCGTGGCAACGGGCGCCTAGGGACGCTTCTTGCCGCCGGGATCATCCGGGCGCGACCGATCCGCTTCGATGCGGTCCAGCCGCGCGCGGAGCTCGGCCTGCTCCCGCCGCAACTCCGCCAGTTGCGCGTCGCGCTCGGCGATCTGCCGGTCCTTTTCCGCGCGCAGGTCGCGCAGGGCCTCGACCAGCAGCGCGGTCGTGGCCCGTTCGGTGACGTAGCGGTAGCCGTCCGCGTCGCGCTCCACCCAGTCGGGGAAAACCCGCTCCACCTCCTCGGCGAGCAGCCCCATCTGGCGCCCGGGCGCGGCCAGTCGCTTCTCCACGGCCTCGGGCGCGTACTCGAACGTGTAGCCGCGCAGCGACAGCAGCCGGTCGAGCGTGCCGCTCAACGGGGCGATGTCGCGCTTCAGGCGCGAGTCGCTGAAGGCCGACCACGATCCTCCGCCCGGCTTGGCGGCGTCGCCGTTGACGGCCAGTCGAAAGCTGCCGGGCGTGGTCGTGCCGATCCCGACCGTGCCATTGCCGTTGATCCGCATGAGTTCCACGTAGTCCGAGCCGGGTTCAAGCTCGGACCCGAAACGCAGCGCCCCGGTTCTAGGCCAGATCAGCGACGGGTTCGGGGCGGAGTGGAGGTACAGGTATTCGCCGCCGGCGCCATTCGACACACCGAGGGCGGGTTTGCCGTAGTGGCTGATTGGCCCTGACACCTCGAGCGACATGGTCGGTGCGGCTGTGCCCACGCCGACGCGGTTCGCGATGGATGCCAGGCCGGAAACCGTGCAGTTACCCGCTATCGCAAGGTCGCGATCCATGGCCAGGCCGGCTGCCGGGCCAAACATTATAGTTCTGAAATGGAGATCATAATCCTCGGATAGGGATAGGTGAAACTGACCGTTGGGATAAGGATTGCCCGAGGCTAGCCACCAAGAGTTGATGATGAAAGGTGCGGTGTAGGTCAGCGTATATACCTGGGCCTTCACGAGCGTGGGCGGTGGATCGAAGTAAACGCGGTGGAGCCCTGAACCAGCGGGCACGAAGGACGCCTGAGTTGCCAGGACCTGGCCACCATAGCCCGTCCCTGCACGTATTTGGAAGGTAACTGATTGACTGCTGGAAAAACTGCGCCCAACGTCAACCGCGCGGAGTTCCCCATCTACTCCCGCAGTGAACGATTGCCATCCCGGTGAGCTATAGTTAAGCGTATGCGCGTCTTGCGCCTGATCAACAAACGTCCCTGGCCCGGCCGCCAATCCCGGCAGGGCCAGCGCATACGGCGCCGCCGTCAACCGCTGCCGCGGCGCAAGCGTCGTGCCCTCGACCGTGATCTCCAGCCAGCGATCCTCGCCGTTGTACGCCAAGGCGCCGAAATCGAGCTGGACGCTGAACAGCCCGCCCGTCACCTGGACCGGCGGCGGATTGCCGTGACTTCCATCAAAGATCAGCGTCGGGCCGATCTGGTTGCCGCCGCTGACGGCGTTGTAGAGGCGGAAGACCATGTCGTGCGGCCCCTCGGCGGGAGCGCCGCTGCCCTTGAGCAGCCCCTGATACGTCACGGCCATGCCGGGCGGCGTTTGAGCGGTTAGCGGCGCGGCGGCGGCCAGAGCCAGCAGAATGCAGAGGCGCTGCGCTTGACCGATACGGAGCGTCATCGCATTCCTCCTTCCCGGTAGTTTCAAGAGATTCGGTCGGCACGAAACAGACGGATACCACAATTATAACGACTGTTCCCCGCATCAAGCGAAAGTTTTTGCAGCGTCGCACCCTGAGGGCGTGGCAACATGTTCGGACAACGGGGGTTCGGATATCGATCGCTCTTTTTCGGGCCGGGATCGGGGCTCAGACGGTGAAAGCAGACCGGCGGCCGGGGATTCCCTCCACGTCCCGCTGCGCCCGGGCGGGTGGCACGGCCACACGGCATTCCGGGTGTCCATGCGGACGGTCGAGCCGCTCGTCGCAGCATCATCCGGCAGCCGGTCCACGCGGTTTTGAGGATGCGCTCTGAACCGACTTTGGTGGCAGGTTGCGGCCTGCCGTGAGTGCGGACCGTGGAGGGTTCGACGTGCGCGCGATGGCCCACGATCTTATTTCGCCCCGGCGACGGCCGGTTCGAGCAGCAGGGGGTCGGGAATGCCGGCGCGAAGGAAGCCGTTGGTCCGATTGGCGCAGGGCATGCATCGCCCGCAGGGCCGGTCATTGTTGCGGTAGCAGCTCCAGGTCTTCTCCCAGGGAACGTTGAGGCGGGCGCCCAGCTTGATGACCTCGGGGCGAGTCAGTTCGATGAGCGGGGCCTCGACCATCAGCTCGCGGCCGGGCGGCTTGGCGAACTCGAGCATGAGGTTGAAAACCTGGACGAACTCGTGCCGGCGGTCGGGATAGAGGCTGGAGATGGCCGGTCCGGGCAGGCCGTAATCCTCGCCCGTGCCGACCAGCACGCGCCTGGCCCCGATGGCCGCCGCCCAGGTCGTCCCCAGGCTCAGCATGGTGGGCAGCAATCCCAGGACGAACGTCGCGGGCGTTTCCTGGCCTAAGGCGTTGGCGTCGTCGATGGCCTGCCGTCTGCTGACGCGGGCGATGCCGCCGAACGCGCTCAGGCAGGACAGATCGGCCGTTATTCGCTTCTCGATGTTCAGGACGTCGGCAAGCTGCTGGAAAGCCGCGGCCTCGCGCTCCGCCGAGCGATGAGCCCAGCCCACGTGCAGCAGGGCGGGCTCGTACTGCTCGCGGGCCAGGGCGGCGAGCACCGCGCTGTTCAAACCCCCGCTGACAAGTACCACCGCCCGGTCCATAGGAGCCCTCGCGTCCGTCCCGGCTTATATCGGACGAACGGTCGCGTAAGTTGACTCCAGCAGTTCGGCCGGGTGCAGAGGGCGGCGGCCGGTCAGATCGGCGATCTGGTGCCGGCAGCTCGTGCCCGCGGCCACGACCACCGTCTCCGACGGCAATGCCCTGATCCGCTCGACCAGGGGGCGGGCAACGGCCAGGGACAGCGCGTACGTCTCGCGCATCATCCCATACGCGCCGGCCATGCCGCAGCAGCCCGTGTCCAGCAGTCGGACCTCGACCCCGGGAGCGATCCTGGCCGCGCGAGCCAGCACCGAGACGTCGGTCAGCGCGCGGGCGTGGCAATGGGCGTGAATGGCGACGTGCCGCGGCAGGGGGGCGGAGTTCGGGCCCGCCGCGCACCAGCGGTCATCGCCCGGGTTGCCGGCGGGAAAACCGGAGGCGGAGCGTTTTTCACGTTCATCCGCCACGAACGCTTCGAAGCTCAGGCAGCGCTCCCGGACGCGATCGGCCCCGGCCAGACCCAGTTGCCGGTACTCATCGAGAAACATCGACAGGCACGACGGTTCGAGGAAGACGATCGGCATGCCGGGGTAGGCGCGCTCGAGCAGCTCGAGGTTGTGGCGGCCCAGGCTCGCGGCAAGGTCAAGGAGCCCGCGGCTGAAGGCCGGCCGGCCGCAACAGCAACGGCCTCGCGGCAGAACGACTTCATACCCGGCCCGTTCCAGCACCGCCACCGCCGCCCGGCCGACGTGCGGCTCGTGATAGCGGACCCAGGTGTCATCCCAGAGCAGCACCTTGCCGCGGATCGGCGTGGCCACGTCCGGAACGCGCCGGGCGAACCAGCGGTCAAAGCGGGTTCGGGCATAGGCCGGCAATGATCGGTCGGCGGCGATGCCCAGCGACATTTCCAGCAGCCGCCGGACCGGCCGCCAGCGCAGCAGCCGATTTGTAACCGGGGCGGTCAGAGAACCCAGCCGGCCGAGCACGTCCGCCGAGGCGATCACCCGGTCGGCCAGCGGCACGCCCGAGCGGCGATGTCGCTGATGCAGCAGTTCGGCCTTGAGCAGCGCCAGGTCCACGTTCGACGGGCATTCGCTCTTGCAGGCCTTGCACGAAAGACAGGGGATCAGCGCGGCGTCGAGGCCGCCGGAGCGCAGGGCCCTGTCCGCGTCGCCGCCGGCCCGCTCGAGGATGGATCGGATGGCGTTGGCCCGCCCGCGCGTGGACATGATCTCTTCGCCGGTGGCGATGTACGTCGGACACATGGCCGGGCTGCGCTTGAGGCACACGCCCGCGCCATCGCACTGTTCGAGGTTCCCGACGAAGGAATGATCCTTGTCCACGAAGCCCAGCACCGGGGCGAACGGCAAACGAAGCTGATAACCGGCCCCCTGGCGCAGGTTGGTGTCGATGCGGAAAGGCCGGCTCGCCCGGCCGCGCTCGAGGGTACGCTCCTGGGCGGCCGCGGGTTTCGCCCCCGCCTCGGCCGGCACGATCTTGCCGGGGTTCATGATGCCGCCCGGATCGAACGCGGCCTTCAGCTCGACGTGGGCGGCCATCAGCTCCGGGCCGAGCTGGGCGGGCAGGTATTCGGTCCGGGCCATGCCCACGCCGTGCTCGCCGGCCAGCGATCCACCGAACTGCCTGACCAGGGCCGCCACTTCATCGGCGATGTACCGGAGCTTGGCCACGCCCTCGGCGGTGTGCAGATCGAGCACCGGCCGGACGTGCAGGAGCCCTGAGGCCGCATGGCCGTAGAACGAGGCCTCGACTTTCAGCGGGTCGAGAATCCTCCGCAGGGCGGCCACGTATTCGGGAAGCTGCTCCGGCCGGACGGCGGCGTCCTCGATACCCGTGATCGGCTTGGCCGGTCCAGGACGGCCCGTCAGCAGGGCCAGGCCCGCCTTGCGCAGTCCCCACACCAGGGCCTGCTCGGCGTCATCGGTCACGATCCGCCGCCGTTGGCCCAACCGGCGCCGGGTCAGGTCTGCCAGCCGGTCTTCGACGTCATCGAAGAACTCGACGATGAGAATCGACTCGGCCGGCTGCTCATCGAGCCGCAGCAGGGCCCGTGCGGCGGCGAAGGCGATCTGTCCGCGGGTCTGGTCGAAGAGGATGCGGTCGATGTGTTCGACGGCCGCCGGACGCAGGTCGAGCAGTTCGACGGCGGCCTGCATGGCGTCGGCCACGGAGGCGAAGAAGAGCAAGCCCAGCCCGCGCCGCCGGGGCAGCGGCACGGCCCTGACCGTGGCCGAGAAGATGCCGGCCAGGGTTCCCTCGCTGCCGGCGATCAGCCGGGTCAGGTCGCCGCGCCGTCGGGCATAGGGACCGAAGCCATAGCCCGGCCGGCGCTTGCGCGGGCGGTCGTCGCCCGGCGGGGCGTAGCCCGCAATGGCCTCTGAATACTTCTCCAGGATGGCCTCGGCGGCGGAGCGCGCCTCCGGCAGGCCGTCGCGATCTGCGGCCACCTCGACCACCCGCCCGTCGGCCAGGACCAGCTCCAGGCTGACCACGTGATCGACGGTCGTGCCGTAGACCGGCACGCGGGCCCCCGAGGAGTCGTTGGCGATCATGCCGCCCAGCGTGGCCCGCGAGCTGGTGGCCACGTCCGGGCCGAACCACAGGCCGTGCGGCCGAAGAAAGGCGTTCAGCTCGTCGAGGATCACCCCGGCGCCCACGCGAACGGTGCGGGCCTGTGGGTCGAAGTCACGGATGGTCCGGTTATGCCGGGCGAAGTCGATGACCAGCCCGTCGCCCAGGCATCCGCCGACCAGGCCGGTGCCCGCGCCGCGCGGGATGACGCTCAGGCCGGCGTCGGCCGCCGCCCGGATCGCCGCCGCCGCCTCGCCGGCCGTCCGCGGAAACGCCACACCCGCCGGCGTGACCTGGTAGATCGAGGCGTCGGTGGCGTACAGACGCCGGGTGAGATCGTCGAAGCAACAGGCGCACCGTCGGGGATCGAAATGGCTCGCGGTTCTCATCGAACGCGGACCGTCCGAGGATGGTGGCTCGGCAGGGTCAGGAACATCGGGCTGCCTTACCTGATGACCCTTACGCAGTGTGCGACGGCACCCCTGGTCACCCGTTCCGGAGCTCGGAGTGCGTCCTCACGCCCTGCCAATCGACCGGCTGGAAACCGGTCCCACGCGGGTTTGAGAAGGCACTCGTATCGGTTCAGCCCGCCCGATCAGGTCGTGAGACGGCGTTCACCACGCGAAGTGGGAGAAGGCCTTGTTGGCGTCGGCCATCTTGTGGACGTTCTCGCGGGTGGTCATGGCCGCCCCCTGGCGGTGGTAGGCGTCGATGAACTCCTGGGCGATGCTCTGCGAGGTGGGCTGGCCCTTGCGTCCCCGGGCGGCCTCGAGGATCCAGCGGATGGCCAGCGACTGCTGCCGGCGGCGGTTCACCTGGATGGGCACCTGGTAGTTCGAGCCGCCCACCCGTTTGCTGCGCACCTCGATGTTGGGCTTGACGTTCTGGATGGCCTGCTCGAAGACCTCGAGGGGCTGGGCGTCCTTGACCTTCTTGGCGATCACGTCCATGGCCTCGTAGAACAGCCGGGTGGCCACGCTCTTCTTGCCGTCGTACATCAGGCAATTGATGAACTTGCTGACCAGCTTGCTGTCGAACCGCGGGTCCGGGCGAAGCTGCTCATCCGATCTGGTGAAACGCTTGAACGCCATGCTGACTCTTTGACCTCGATCCTCAACAACCCACATTGACCGATTTGACCCCGTCCCTCTGCTCCGGCCAAACCGATCGCAAATGACGACCCAAATCCCTATATTACAGTCTGTTATGACGCGAACCGGCAGGTGCGGCTCTCGTCCTGAGGTCCCTTGGCCTCTGCGCGAAGGGGGTATTATGCCATGTCCGCAACCCGCCGGCAAGTCCCGCGTCATCATCGGTTGCCGATGCGGGACCGTGACAGACTATTCGGGGAACTCGTTTTGCTCAGGACCGCAGAGAACAGCCGCTCCCAGGATGCTTACGGCCGGCCCGCCGGGGGCCGCTGAGGACCGGAAGGCGCCGGACCCGGAGCCATCGACGCCCCGCGTACCGGAACCAGCAGCGACTCCGGGATGATGACCTGCTCCTTGCCGTCCGGCCCGGTCAGGCGCCGCTTGACCTTCATGCCGTTCTCGGTCACGTACCGGAACTCTTCCGGGTTGCGGGCGATGAACTGCTGCACGCGCGGGCCGTAGCGATACTGGCCGTCGGGGCCGCGCTCCAGGTCGGCGGCCTCGAAATCGCCCACCATCACGAAGCTGCGCGGGTCTTCGTGGTAGTAATAGGCCGGGTAGCCGCGGCGGCGGAGGTCCTTGACGTAGGCTTCGGCGGCCTCTTTGCGCTGGGTGAACTCGCCGGTGTTGTAGAACACCGCGATCTGAAGCGAATACGCCCCGCGGGCCGTCGAGAGGTCGCCCTCGGCCCCGGCCCCGGCGACCGGCTCCGGCGAAGCCAGCAGCTCGGGCCCGGCGAAGAAAAACGGCGTCTGGTTCTGATAGGACAGGCTGCGGATCAGCTCGATGTCGCGCTGATACTCCGGCGGAAAGGCCGGCGTGCCGTCGCGGGCGGTGATCTTCCGGTATTCGCCGTAGTAGATCACGCTCTCGCCGGTCGTGCTGACGATGCGCACCTCCCGCGGCTTGAGCTGGGGCACCTTGCGGAGCATGCCGGCCAGGACGTTGGCCATGTCCGCGTGATTGGGCGATTGCAGTCGGGCACAGCGGATGGTCCAGCGTTCCTGAGACGCCCCTCCGCCGAACAGCCCGCCGCCCTGGCCGGCGTTGGGCGGGCAGCCCGGCGTGGCGAAGACGGCCGCGAGGACCAGAGTCAACAGTCCGATCAGTTGGAGCAGCGTTTTATGTGCGGGTCGCATCGTGCCTCACCCCGGTTGCCGGCGGCCGGCCGGTTCATCGCCGGCCCGTCGTGCCGCGGCTGAGGACCCGGCGCTGAAGCCGGATCAACTCCGCGATACCCTTGCCGGCCAGCCGGAGCATCCGATCGAGCTCATCCGCCGAGAACACTCCGCCCTCGGCGCTGCCCTGGACCTCGACGAACCGGCCTGCGCCGGTCATGGCCACGTTGCAGTCCACCTCGGCCCGGGCGTCCTCGGCGTAGTTGAGGTCCAGCAGCAGCCTGCCGTCCACCTTGCCGACGCTGACGGCGGCCACGGCGTCGCGGACCGGCCAGCGGGTGATTGTACCGTCGGTCTGGAGCCGGCCAAGGGCGTCGCACAGGGCCACGTAGGCCCCGGTGATGGCCGTCGTCCGCGTGCCGCCGTCGGCCTGGATCACGTCGCAGTCCAGCCAGACGGTGCGTGGGCCGAGGGCCTCGAAATCCATCACCGCGCGCAGCACGCGCCCGATGAGGCGCTGGATCTCGGCGGCCCGCCCGTCGGGGCCCTTGCGGCTGCGCGGGCGGCGCCGCCCGGTCGAGGCCGGCAGCATGTCATACTCGGCCGTCACCCAGCCCCGCCCCTGGCCCTCCAGCCACTCGGGCACCTCTTCCTCGATGCTGGCCGTGCACAACACCACCGTATCCCCCGCGCGCATCAGCACCGAGCCCGGCGCCGCCCTGGTGTAGCTGCGGACGATCTCGATCGGACGAAGCTCCGCGGCCTTCCGGCCGTCGATTCGGCCCTTATTCATTTCCCGCGGCTCCCATCATGCGTCGAGCGCCCGGCCGGAGAGGACGATCTTGCCCTCATGCTCGCGCAGCCAGCGTCGGGATATTCCCATCTGGTACTTGACCGTTTTCGTGGCCGACACCCCGAAGATCGAATCGATCTGGGCGCCTGTGGCGATGACCATCGTCCTGACTCGAAAGGCCGGCGGCGGGGCCAGCGCGATCAGGTATCGGACGTCACATACCCGCGCCCGCATCTTCTCGTTCCATCGCGTCTCGAGAATCTCGTCGGATCCGGGATGATGTTGCCCGAAGTCAATGGTGATCGTTTTGCCCGTGTGGTGTTTGACCTCTAGGAGCTGGTGCCGAACATCGGGAAACAAGCCGGCACGAGGCGGGTAGTGATAACCGAGGCACCGAACCACTTCAAATTCAAACCAGTGGCCCTTGGGGCGCACCTCCAGGATTCGGTTATTCCCATCGCGCGGCGCTTCGATCCCCATGAGCGGTCTGATGAGCACGGCGAGTTCTTCCAGCGAGTACAGCAGGTCGGGGTCGGCCGGCGCGCTGGCCAAGGGGTCGCCGTCGGCCAGATCCAGGCGATGGATGCGATCGCGTTTCCCCAGTGCGTCCTCCGCGGATCGTCGTTTCATCAACGCCCCTCCTCGGCTCGAAGTCCGAATACGCCGTACACGAGATTATCGAGCTCACGGATCCTTGCCGGGTCCGGACGTCCCTGGCCGGCGGCCGCTTCTCGATGCATCTCCTCTGCGATTCGGATGATCCTCTCGCTCAGGCTCGACGCGGGATCAGGAAGCGGGTACTGCGTGACGTATTGGGTGAGGTAACGGCGCCGGGATGAATAGAGTTTATTGTTGAACGCAAGGTCGTGATACCGGCGGGCCAGGCTCGAGTTGGCGATCGCCATGAGCAGGTAGAGGGTTCTCGAAGGCCAGCCGGGACGGACCGTCACCCAATAACAGTCGCCGTCCACCAGGTGGCCGTCGATATCGAGGTAAAATCGCGGCTCAGGACTGATGTCAGGAAACACGACCTTGGGTTCGGTCCAGCCGGCCGGGTCCTGGGGCACCCAGATCTCATACCATCGTCGGCCGGCCTCAAGAACATACTTGCGCCCTTCCAGCCTCGCTTTGTGCCGTGCCAGGTAGGCCGCCGCTCGTGGGTAGTCACGTAATTCGATCGGCCGCCGGCGACCGGCGACGACGCGGTGTGGGTACAGGATCGATGCCGCCGGCGCCTGGGCGACGGGCCGGGCCCACCGGCAGGCGTCCTCGTGCGTCAGGAGTGGATGAAGCAACTCAGGCTCGGGCCGCAGCTCGGGAGGCAGCGCGTCCCAGTCGCTTCGGATGAACACCTCGTCGGCGGTCGTTTTGATGCCCACGCGAACGCTGGCCACGTCCTCAAACCGTCCCCAGGCGGCCTCGCGGACGCGCTCGAGCCAAGCGGTTTCATCCCGGCTGGTCAGGGACCAGACCTGGGTCGGGTCTGGCCCTAATGCCAGATGGCCGGAGGTCAACCTGAAAACGCCCGCGGGCGTTCGATACGTGCCTGATTTCCCGCATCGAAGGGCCTCGATGACGCTGGTGGCGGTCCGTGCACTCCGGGCGGGTTCCACGGCGGTGTCGGGATCGGCATAAATCCGGGTGAAGCGCGGCCGTTGTTTCGCGCGATCGCCCATTCCCGAGCGGCGGCGACACACCAGAATCGCCGGCAGAACCGCGGCCTCGAAAAGCTTGGTGTCGCCCAGATCGATCACTTCGAGAAGATCATGATGCTCAGCCAGAAAACCGCGTAGCGTGCGCCCCGTCAGCGTGCTCAGGAAGCGGTTGGAGGTGAGAATCCCCATGATTCCGCCCGGCTTGACGACGCCCGTTACGGCGACGAAGAAGGCGTGATAGAGATCGACTCGGCCAGCAAGCCGGTAGCGCGCCGCCAGACGCCGGGCCTGTTCTGCGCCCAGGACCTGCGTCCGCACGTAAGGGGGGTTGGCGATGACCGCGTCGAAACCCCCCGGCAAACCGGGTGCGGGTGGCGGCGCCTCCCACAGGGTGTGCCGTTCCGGATCGGCGGCGGCACAATCGAGAAAATCTCCTTCGACCAGAGTGAGCCGGGCGCCATCCAGGGCCGACAGGCGCGATTCGGCTCGCGCAATCGCCCGCGGATCGGTCTCGACGCCGACCACGTCAAACGTGCAGCGCCGGTCGCGGGCGGACATGGTGCTCAGCAGCGCCTCCAACAGGGCGCCGTCACCACAGGACGGATCCAGGATGCGCAACCCCCTTGAGGCCTGCATCGGCTCGAGGTGATGAACGATCCTTTCGGCCAGAAACTCGGCCAGAAGTCTCGGCGTGTAGTGAACGCCCATCCGCTTGCGTTGACGCGCCGTTGAGTGCATGCCCGATGCCCGTGTCCGACCGCTTGTCAACTGCGATACGTCCGACCGTCAGCATACGGGATTTGCGCGCCACCAACCAGAGAGCGCTTCTTTCAATGATGGGCCGCGCGGCCTTGCGGTCAGGCGACGCGTCCCTGTCCCAGGAGCGCCTCCAGCAGGGCCCGGGTGGAGTGCAGGCGGTTCTCGGCCTGCTGGAAGATGACCGACTGCGGGCCGTCGACCACCTCGTCGGTGATCTCGAGGTTGCGGTGGGCCGGCAGGCAGTGCATGACCACGGCGGTGTGCCGGGCCTTGGCCAACAGTTCGGCGTTGATCTGGTACCCGGCGAAGGCCTTGGCCCGGCTGGCCGACTCGGTTTCCTGGCCCATGCTGGTCCAGACGTCGGTGTAGACGGCGTCGGCGTCGGCGACGGCCTCCTCGGGCGAGGCGGTCAGCTTGACGGTGGCCCCCGACCTCTGCGCCGCCGGCCAGGCCGCCTGCACCAGGCCCTCGGCCAGTTGGTAGCCGGCCGGAGCGGCGAAAGCCGTGTGCACGCCCAGCTTCGCGCAGGCGTGAAGCAGCGAACGGGCCACGTTGTTGGCGTCGCCCACGTAGGCCAGCTTGAGCCCGGCCAGCCGCCCGAAGTGCTCCTGGAGCGTCATCAGGTCGGCCACCGCCTGGCAGGGATGGGCCCAGTCGCTCAGGGCGTTGATCACCGGCACGGCGCTGAACATGGACAGCTCGACCAGCAGCTGGTGCCCGAACACGCGGGCGCAGATGCCGTCGCACATCGAGGCGATGACCCGGGCCACGTCGCGGGCGTCCTCGCGCTTGGCCAGCCCGACCTGGTGATCGTCGAGGTTGATGGCGTGGCCGCCGAGCTGGTTCATGGCCACCTCGAACGACAGCCGCGTGCGCAGCGACGACTTCTGGAAGACCATGGCCAGGGTCTTGCCGGCCAGCACCGGGGCCAGCTCGCCGCGGCGGAACTGCTCCTTGCGGCGGATGGCCAGGTCGATCAGCGCGCCCAAGGCCTCGGCCGGAGTGTCCGCGATGGAGAGGAAATGCTTGAGCGACGCCAGGGCCGGAGGGATCTCGGGGCTCATGCGGTCACCAGCTTGCTTTCAGCGGCCTGGAAGGCGCCGGCCAGGATGTCGAAGGCCTCGTCGACCTGCTGGGTCGAGATGGTCATGGCCGGCAGCAGGCGAATGACGGTCTCCTGGGTGGCGTTGACGCGCAGGCCCTTCTCGAAGGCGTCGGCCACGATGGGCCCGGCCGGTAGGGACAGCTCGAGGCCGATCATCAGGCCCCGCCCGCGGATCTTCTCGATGAAGCCGAACTGCCCGGCCAGGGCCCGGGCCTTCTCGAAGATGTAGGCGGAAATCTGCTGCACGCGCTCGAGCAGGTTTTCCTGCTCGATGGTTTCGAACAGGGCGATGGCCGCCGCCACGCACAGCGGGTTGGCCCCATAGGTGCTGGCGTGCGAGCCGGGCGTCAGCGACGCGCCGATCTCGCCGCGGGCATGCATGGCCCCGATGGGCGCGCCGCCGCCCAGGGCCTTGGCCAGGGTCATGATATCCGGCTCGACGGAAGTCTGCTGATAGCCGAACCAGGTTCCGGTCCGCCCGCAGCCGGTCTGAACCTCGTCGAAGATCAGCAACAGGCCGTTGTCGTCGCACAGCTCGCGCAGGGCGGGGAGGTACTCGTCATCCGGCACGTTCACGCCGCCCTCTCCCTGGATCGGCTCGACCAGGATGGCGGCCGTGTCGGGGCCGACGGCTTTGCGCATGGCCTCGATGTCGTTGTAGGGCACGTACACGAAGCCGGGCACCAGCGGCTCATGGCCGTGGTGAATCCTGGACTGGGCGGTGGCGCTCATGGCCCCGTAGGTCCGGCCGTGAAAGCCCTGCTCCGCGGTGATGATCTTGTAGCGGTTCGGGCCGACGTGCCGGCGGGCCAGCTTGATGGCCGCCTCGTTGGCCTCCGCCCCGGAGTTGCAGAAGAAGCTCAGGCCCCCGAAGGCCTTCTCGTGGATGATCTGTGCCAGCCGGGCCTGTTCCCGGGTATGGAACGTGTTGTCGATGTGAATCAGCCGCTCGGCCTGTTTCTGGATCGCCTCGACCACGCGCGGATGGCAGTAGCCCAGCAGGCTGCACCCCCAGCCGGGGAACAGGTCGAGGTAACGCTTGCCGTCGGCGTCCCACATTTCCGACCCGGCCGCCCGCACGATCACCACGGGCAGGCGCTTGTAGTTGGGGGTCAGACACTGGTGGTACAGTTCGAGGGTCTCTTGCGTGGTCATCGCGTCTCGCTTCGCTCCGGGTGAAAACTATCGCCGGGTCGAAACCAGAGATTGTACCATGCAGTCGTGTCACTGCAAACTAATCGAGAAAACAGGAGGGGGACGTGGGGGACGTC
>JABRVU010000221.1:0-7931 GCA_039961895.1 Phycisphaerae bacterium
GTGCTCGTTGGTGAGCCAGGCTGCGGGTCGCGGCGTATTCTACGGCCGCATGCCGGCGGATGCACGAACGCGGCCATGCATCGGAACGCCGTGGCACGAAGTTCCAGGCGACCGGATCGCTTGTACCGCCCGCCCCTGGATTCTCGCGGGCGTGGCCTGGCCACGGCAAGCCCGGCGGTCCGAGTTGGACGGACGGGCGATCCGGGCTACGATGACCCTCGCGGTGGCGATGGATCATGAACCGTTGGACCCATGACCTACCGATGGAAGGAGAATCAGCGATGACGTGTCATCTGGGAAGGGGGCTTTGGATGGTGGCGGGTCTCTGGATGGCGGGCTGGACGACGGCGAACGGCCAGGAGGCCCCGGCCGCAAACGACGCCGACGCCGTCATGCCCCTGCAATTACCCGCCCAGCAGCCCGACCCGCAGATCCGAAAGGTCCAGGACCGCCTCTATCAACTGGCCATGAAGCAGGCCCACCACCTGCTCGCCACCGTCCACCCCTGGTCGGAGGATCCCCAGCTCAAGCTCCTGACCGACAGCAAGAGCCTGGAGCATTGGATTCGCCCGAACTCGGCGTCCGTCCAGGGTTTCGCGTTCCTCTTCCGCTTCGGACCCTACGACGACAAGGTGGTGGGCGTCAGCCGCAAAGCCCTGCTCGAGGAGACGATCATCCCGGTGATGCGCTACCTGGTCGCGACCCACGTGACCGGTCCGCGCCCGACCAGCGACGGCAAGAAGTGGGGCAATCACTGGCAGTCGGCCTACTGGGCCCAGATGCTGGGCCGGGCGGCGTGGTGGTGCTGGACCGATCTGCCTCCCGACCTCCGGGCGGGCGTGAGGCGGGTCGTGGCCCACGAAGCCCAGCGCTACCTGCCCGAAACCCCGCCGCACCAGCTCAAAGACGACACCAAGGCCGAGGAGAACGCCTGGAACAGCATGATCTTCGACGTGGCCGTCCTGCTCATGCCCGCCGACCCGCGGCGCGAGGCCTGGGAGAAGGCGTTTCAGCGCTGGGCCATGTCCTCGTTCCTGCGCCCCGCCGACGAGCACTCCGGCAAGATCGTGGACGGCCGGCCGGTGTCCGAACAGTACATCGGCGCCAACATCTACGACGATTTCACCCTCGAAAACCACCGCAAAGTCCACCCCGATTACATGGGCGCGTTCTCCCTGACGGTCTCCTGCTCGCTCGACTTCCAGATGACCGGACGAAAACCGCCGGAGGCGATCCTGCACAACGTGCCCGAGATTTACGAAAACCTCAAGTGGTTCTTCCTGCCCGACGGCGGGTGCGTCTATCCCAACGGCGAGGACTGGGAGCTGTTCGTCAACATCACCGGCTGGACGGACCTGCACATCCAGATGGCGGTTTACGCCCGCGACCCGGACGGCTGGTCGCTGCTGCAACGGACGCTGGCCACCACCGAGAAGATGCAGGCCCGGCACCCCGACGGGGCCATTCACGCCCGCGAGGAGTATTTCTATCCCGGCACGCAGCACGGGAACCTCGATGAACTGGCCCGCGAATGGCTGATGCTCCAGTTTGCCGGGGAGATCGTGGACCGCCCCCGGCCGCTGATCGGTGTCAGGCACCTGGAACAGGGCAAGATCATCCTCAACCGCACGCCTCGGGCGGTTCATACCCTCAGCTGGGGGCCGGTCATCATGGCCCAGTGCGTTCCGCTGCGGATGGACCGGCTGGTCTCTCCGCATGACCGCAGCGCGGTCGGGACCGTGCTGCTCAAGGGCGAGCGGCGGCCTTTGCCGCTCCGGCTGGAGAACGCGCGGGTCTCGCAGCAGGCCGGCGGCTTCACCGGCGAACTGACCGTCGATCACGGCGACGCCCTGCGGGCCGAGCTGCGCTTCGTCTCCAAAGCCGACGGAACGTTTCAGATCAGCGAGAAGCTGACCGCCCTGCGCGCCGTCGAAACCGTCGAAATCGCCACCGGCCTGATCGGCGTCCTGAACAACCCCAAGTGGGTCTATGAAAACCATCGCCGGCGGATTCAGCTCGGCGAGCATTCGGCGGAGGTGCCGGCGCTCAGCGGCGTCATCGTGGAGGGCCCGGCAGTCCGGCGGATCGACGTGGACGGGGTTCTGCGGATCGAGAGCCCGGCGCCGCTTCAGGCCCGTTATGCCGGCACCAGAAGGATCGAACGCGGCCGGGCCACCGACGAGCTGAACCTGAACTACCTGGGCGGCGAGCGGAGCCTCAAGAGCGGCCAGGTCGTCTCCACCTACGAGGTGACCATTACCCCGATGGTCGAGCCCGGCCAGGCCGCCTCCGGGAAGTAAACCCGCGACGGCCGGGCTCACCGGGATGGGGTGGCGTCATGGAGCGCAGCCGGACGGGGGCGGCCGGTCCGCGCCGCCGTAGCAGCGCTGGAAGGCGGCGTAGTCGCGCTGGTCCACGTCGCCGTCGCCGTCCAGGTCCATGAGGGCGCAATCCGGCCCGCGCGGAACGTCCGCCCCGGCGGCGCAGGCCGCGAACATCGCCAGGTCGTCCGCGTCCACGTCGTTGTCGGCGTCGAAGTCGGCCGCGGGCAGCGGCGTGAGGCTGGTCATCTCGAACATGTCGAGCTGGCTGCCGTCGATGTTCCACGCCACCCAGCCCAGCTTGTTGCGGTTCACGTCCATCACCGCGTAGTGATAGACGGAGGCCGTCTTGACGAAAAAGCCCCAGTTGTAGGACTGCACGGTGTCGAGCACGTTGCCGGCCCCGCCGACGATGGTGTAGGTCACGCCGTTGTACTGCCCGCGCAGGTAGGCGTGCACGTGGCCGCACACCACCATGTCCACGCCGTACTGTTCGAACACCGGCACCCAGTCGAGGCGGATCCAGGCCTCGCCGTTGGGCCCCACGCTGTCCCAGATGTCGGTGTACGGGGGTTTGTGGAAGGAGACGATGCGGAACTGGGCCGACCGGGCCTGCGGCGAGGCCAGCTCGGCCTGGAGCCAGGCGAGCTGCTCCGGCCGGGCCGCCGTCACCAGGTTCGAGTCGGTGATGATGTAACGAACGTTCCCGAAGGTGAAGGCGTACCAGGCCTCGTTGCCGGGCAGGGCGGTGTACTGATACGCCAGCGGGAACTCGCCGTCGTGGTTGCCGCGGGCCAGCAGGACGGGCACGGTCTGGCCGAGGTAGGCCACCTCCAGCGGCTTGAACCAGTAGTCGTGCCACTCGCTGATGACGTTGCCGTTGTTCATGATGTCGCCGGCGGCGATGACCAGGTCGGGGTATTCGGCGGCGATGCGCGGCACCTGCCGGCGGAAGATGGTGTAGTTGTGCTCGTCGCCGAACCAGACCACGCGCGTGGGCGTCGCCCGGCGCGGGGCCGAGCGGAAGCTGTAGACGTCGGACCAGGTGTTGCCGCTGCGCACGCGGTAGAGATAAACCGTCTCGGCCTCCAGCGGGCCGAAGGTGGCCTCGTGGACGTGATGGGCGGCGTCGATGCGGGTGTTGATCACTTCGGTGGTAGTGTTCTCGGTCACGTCCGCCCGGCCCCATTGAACGGCCTGGGTTCCGCCGGCCTGGTCGGTCTCCCAGATCAGCGTCATCCGGTCCGGGTACGGCCCTTGCAGGAGCGGCAGCTTGGTGATGATCGGCGTCGGCTCGACGGAGCCGTAGATGGTGAACGGGCCGTTGGATTCGTCGAAGACGTGGGGGAAGGCGGCGGCGCTCACCCGGACGCGGTAATTGGCGGCGTCGCCGATTGAGGCCGGGATGTTCCATGCGAACTGCCCGTCGGACATGGCCGCCGTGCCGATCTGGCCGTGCAGGGCCGTGCCCTGGTACAGGTCGATGTTCACCATGCCGCTGGGGCTGGTGGAACTCCAGGTGATCAGCCGGCTGGTGCCGGCCGGCCAGCTTTCTCCGCCGTTGGGCGAAGTGAGCGTCAGGCTGCCCGGCGGCGTGGGCAGCGGGATGCCCGCCGCGCTCGGCCCGCCCAGGGCGGCGATCTCGCCCGCCGACATCACCCCGTCGCGGAACTGGATGCTGTTGACGTACCCGCCGCGGGTGTCGCCGTTGTCGTCGGTGAACAGCAGCACGTGATCCTGCGGGTCGTTGGCCCCATACAGGCTCCAGCGCCCGTCGAGGCCGGACTCCAGCGTGCTGGTGCCCACGTAGGTCCCGTTGATGTACTTGTTCATGACCCGGGCGCCGCAGTCCACGGTGACGGCTAGGCGGTTCCAGGTGTTGAAGGCCAGGCTGCCGTGGTACTGCCCGCTGATGCCCACGCCGTTGGAGGTGTTGTGGACGAAGCAGTCGGCGTCGTTGGCGTTGTTCAGGTTGGTCTGGAACAGGGCCCGCCACCCGGCCGCGCTGGAGGGGAAGTACAGATCCATGATGAGGGTGTATTGGTTGACGTAAACGCCCCCGCCGTTGGGCGGGGCGTTGGTGTGCAGGATGTAGCCCTCGTTGGACAGGCAGGCCGGAAACTTCATGACCGTCGCGACCTGCCCGCCGACGTGGGCGATGCCGAAACCGGCGGTGGTGCCGAACTGGGTCTTGGCCGCGGTGGCCCCGTTGTTGCTTGGGTTGTAATAGCCCAGAGCCACGCCGACGGTGGGGGAAAGATCGAGGTTGTCGAAGTCCCATTGGCCGCGGACGACCTGCCCGGCCGCCGTCGAAGCCAGGGCCAGCAGGCCGGCCGACGTCCACAAGGTGCAACGCATGAGGGCTCCCCCGGCGGAAAAAGAAGGGACACGAAGCCGAAAAGGACGGGCTTCGTGTCCCGCGTCCCATCGTGGTCAAGCGTCCGGGCGGCGGTCAGGCTCCGGCGCGGCGGCGACGCAGCAGCGCCGCGGCGCCCAGTCCCAGCAGGCCCAGCGTGGCCGGCTCGGGGATCACCGGCCCGTTCGTGAGCCCGCCCAGCGCGGCCATTTCGCTCTCGCTCAGGGCGGTGTCATAGAACCTGATCTTGTCCACGTAACCCGCCTCGGTGTCGCCGTCGTTGTCCGACAGGACCCACGAGGGGTTGCCGGAAGCGTCCGACCAGATCGACCAGCGGCTGTTATTGAGCACCTGGGAGCCGACCAGATTGCCGTTGATGTACTTGAAGAAGGTCGGCTGGCCGGCCGGGGCATCCAGGTTGACCACCAGGCCGATGCGCGTCCAGGTCTCGGCCGGAACCGTGCCGTGATAGACTCCGGAGATGCCCACGCCGTTGGAGGGATTGATGAAGTAATCGCCGTCGTTGCTGCCGGTGTTGGTGGCGTTGGTCTGCAAGAGGGCCCGCCACTTGCCGCTGGACGCGGCCGGCCAGTAGACGTCCCAGATCATCGAGTACTGATTGACGTCGCCGGGCGAGAAGGAGCCGTTGGCGGCGGCGCCGGGGAACATCTTGTACCCGGTGCCGTTGCCGGGCGTCTTGGGGAAGCTCATGACGTCCGCGTCGACCGCCGGTCCGGTGGGGTTGCCCGCGGCATCGGTCGGAACGACGCTGTGAATGCCGAACCCCGAGGTCTTGTTGAACGAGGTCCCGGCGGCGGTGCCCGCGTCGCCGTACTGGAGGTCATTCCCGATGGTCGCCGTCAGGCCGCCGGTGAAATCCCACTCCCCGGTCACGCCCGCGAAAGCCCATCCGGAGGACAGGCCGACGACCACCGCCGCCACACGAATCGAAATGCGCATCTCTCTCCTCCCAAATCTGTTCATGACTTGACGAGAGCAGCCGGCGTTCCACCGCCGGTCTCCCGATCTACTCCCGCGTTTCTGACGAGGGCCATTATACCACATCCTCAGGCAACGCCAACAGGATGCACACGACGCCATCGGCGGCCATTTTTTCAGTTTTGCTTTAACGTCCCCGCGGCTCATCGGGGCTTTACAGTGGAGGCACCCGTCGCTAAGATTGAACATGTTCAGTCGCGCGGGTGAGATCCTGCCCAGACGGTAGAGGGCGTTCAAGTGATGACGTCAGCATGGTTTGCGTCGGCTGGACGCTGGGCCGTCGCCGTGGGGCTGGTCTTCGGATCGGCCTTGGCCAAGGCCGAGAACTGCGTCTGTGCGCCCTGTGATTTCGACCAGGACGGCGACGTGGACCTCACCGACTTCGCCCACCTGCAACTGTGTTTCAGCGGCTTTGCCCAGCCCCAGCTTGACCCGGCCTGCCGGGATACGCTGCTGGACGCCGATTCGGACGTGGACGCGGCCGATCTACAGATCTTCCGCAACTGCCTGACCGGCACGAACGTGCCCGTGAGCGGCACGAGCCTGCCGCCCGTGGTGATCTCGGAGTTCATGGCCTCCAACGCCTCGACCCTGGCCGACGACGACGACGAGAACTCCGACTGGATCGAACTCTACGTGCCCTGCGCGCCCAAAGTGGAGTTGGGAGGCTGGCATCTGACCGACGACCCGGCCGATCCGACCAAGTGGCGGTTCCCGGAGGGTGTGGTCATCCCGCGCGGGTCGTTCCTGATCGTCTATGCCTCGGGCAAGGACCGCCGCGATCCGGCCCGCCCGCTGCACACCAACTTCAACGTCAACAAGGACGGGGAGTATCTGGCCGTCACCGCTCCCGACGGCACGGTGGTGCATTCCTACGCGCCGCGGTTCCCGGAGCAGGTCCGCGACGTGTCCTACGGGCTGGCCCAGTTCAACACCGTGCCGGTTTCGGTTCTGCTCCCGGCCCGGTTTCACGTACCGACGGCCGGTGATGCCGTGCTGGAAACACAGTGGACGGAGCTCGATTTCGACGACTCCGCGTGGTCGGCCGGGCCGACGGGCCTGGGCTTCAGCGGCTCGGATGCCCAGTTCAACGTCACGGTTTATCGGTCGGCGGCCGCGGTGGACAACCTGGCCGCGGCCGAAGCGGTCCTCGCCGACACCGGCCGGCAGATCGGCAGCACCTCCGCGAAGTTCCCGGTGCTCAACCTGGCCAATCCCGAGCCGGCGGGACGATTCTCCGGCGACGTGCCGTTCCCCGGAACCGCCTTCGGCACGGACCAGGACGATTTCGTGGTGCTGGTCACGGCTACGGTCAACATCCCCTCGGCCGGCGAGTGGACCTTCGGCGTCCACAGCGATGAAGGCTTCCGGCTGACGCTCACCCGAGGCGCCACGGCCTTCACCTTCAACTATCCCGAGCCGCGCGGCGCGTCCGATACGCTGGCGACCTTCAACGTGACGCAGCCGGGCTCGTACCTGCTGCGGCTGGTGTCTTTCGAGCGGGCCGGGGGCGCTTCGCTGGAGCTGTTCGCGGCGCCGGGTGAGCGCCTGGAGTTCGATCCGGCGGTCTTCCGGCTGGTGGGCGACGCGGGCGGCGGCGGACTGGCCACCGGCGGACTGGCCGGCGAGATCGGCACCGACGTCGGCCCGATCATGAAGGGCTTGAACGCTTCGCTGTGGGTGCGCATCCGCTTTCAGATCGACCACCCCGCCGATTACAACTCGGTGACGTTCAGGATGAAGTACGAGGACGGTTACGTGGCCTATCTGAACGGGCGCGAGGTGGCCCGGAAGAACGCCCCGCCCGTCAGCGCGTGGAATTCGGCCGCCACCGCCAATCGAAGCCTGGGCAGCGCTGAAAACTATGAGTCGATCGACTTGTCTGGAGTAATCCCGCTCCTCCGGCCCGGCGCGAACGTGCTGGCGATCCACGGCCTCAACGACTCGGCCGCCGACGCCGACTTCCTGGTGCGCCCGGAGCTGGTCCTGGCCGGCAACCGCCTGGAGCCGCGCTATTTCAGCCCGCCCACGCCGGGGGCCCTCAACGGCGCCGGCGTCGCCGGCCTGGTCGGCGAGGTCGCCTTCAGCGTGCCGCGCGGCTTCTACACGTCCTCGTTCCAGCTGGCCCTGTCCACGCCCACGCCCGGGGCCGAAATCCGCTATACGCTCAACGGCGCGACCCCGACGGCCGCCACCGGCAGCGTCTACACCGCGCCGCTGACCATCGGCCAGACCAGCACGGTGCGGGCCGCGGC
>JABRVU010000222.1:0-21844 GCA_039961895.1 Phycisphaerae bacterium
CGTGACGGGCGATCCGGTCCGCGGGATGGCCATCTACAACGTCATCACCGGCAAGGCCGGCGCGCTGGGTTCGGTGAGCACGGCCCTGGCCGCCGCCTACCTGGACCTTCAGGTGCAGCGCGTGCTGACCATCGGCGATTTCTACGGCTACATCTTCGGCGACCCGGCCTGGCTCAGGAGCACGCCGGCCGAGACCGCCGCTCACCAGGCCTGGCTGAGCGCGTTGCTGGCCGCCGCGGCCGACGGCAGCGACGGCGGGGCGGCGATCACCCCGGCCGAAGAGGCCAACCTGCGGGCCATGCCCCTGGCCGCCCATCTGACCCCGGGCCACGTCACCCTGCTGCTGGAACGCTGGAACCGCAGCGTCGCCTACTGGGCCCAGGGTATCCAGGACCTGGCCGATGTGCCCCCGGGCCAGAGCACCGACTTCATCGCCCGCGACGTGTACAACGCCAAGGCCCTGGCCGCCGCCGCCGCGATGGAGGCCGCCACCGACGAGGGCTTCGTGGACTGGGGCGACGGCATCGCCCTGGCCGTCCAGACCCTCGAGGACGCGCTCGAGAACCCCTCCGAGGGCATCTGCGCCCGCGTCAGGATCCGCATCGAGCAGGAGGCCACGCTGACCCGCAACGCCTTCCTGGCCACGCTGGAGATCTCCAACGACAGCAGCGACAAGACCATCGAGGGCATCACCGCGGAGATTCACGTCGAGACGCTGACCGGCGACCCGGCGGACGACAAGTTCGGCGTCCTTCCGCCGATCGTCACCGGGATGAGTGACGTGTCCGGCGGCGGGGTGCTGGGGCCGACGAGTTCCGGCCGGGCCGACTGGACGCTTATCCCCACCCGCGACGCGGCCCCCATCGAGCCGGTGACCTACCGCGTCCGCGGATCGTTCAGCTATACGCTCAACGGGCAGGTGGTCACCATCCCGCTCTTCCCGGATGAGATCACCGTGCTGCCCGACCCGGTGCTGAACGTCAAGTACTTCCTCGAGCGCCGCGTCTTCAGCGACGACCCCTTCACCCCCGAGATCGAGCCGGTGGTGCCTTTCTCGTTGGGCATCCTGGTGGCCAACAGCGGCGCGGGCGAGGCCCGGAACTTCCGCGTCACCTCGTCGCAGCCCAAGATCATCGAGAACGACAAGGGCCTGCTGATCGCGTTCGCCATCATCGGTTCGCAGGTCGGCGACCAGCCGGGCAGCCCCTCGCTGACCATCGACCTGGGCACCATCGCGCCGAACAGAACCAAGACCGCGCGCTGGCTGATGACCTCGAGCCTGGAGGGCGAGTTCATCTCGTTCGACGCCACCTTCGAGCACGTCAACCCGCTGGGCATCGAGGGGCTTTCGCTGATCGACGGCGTGTCGATCCACCAGTTGACTCACGCCATCCGCGTGGATCATCCGGCCGACGACGGCTCGTATGACTTCCTGACCGACGACGTGGTGGACTTGCAGCTGCTGCCCGACGTGATCTACGGCAGCGACGGGACGCTGCTGCCGGTCAGGGCGATCACCGAGGGCACGTTCTCCGGCACGATCCATCCGCCGGTTTTCGAGGTCACCCTGACGGTGGAGCCGACGCAGGCGGGCTGGACCTACGTGCGGGTGGACGACCCGGCCGGTCGTCCTTATCGGCTCGCGGGCGTGCGCCGCCCGGACGGCACCTTCATCCGCCTGAACGACAACGCCTGGCGGACACGACGCATCGTCCGCATCCAGGGCCAGCCGCCGCGCGAGGAGGCGTTCCTGCACTTCGTGGATCACGTGCCCGGCGCCGGCCCGCGGACCTATACGATCCTGTACGAGCCGGCCAGGGGCTTCTCGCCGGCCGACCTGAACCGCGACGGAACCGTGGACGGCATCGACTGGGGCCTGTTCCTGAGCGCCCGCGGGCATCCGCGCGGCGAGCCGGGATATAACCCGCTGGCCGATTACGACGACGACGGCGTGGTCTCGCTGGTCGATCAGCAGACCTGGCTGGCGGCGTACCGCGAATGGCTGAACGATCCGAACGCTCCTCCTCCGCCGCCGATCGTGCTGCCCACCGGTTACACCGGCGACCTGGACAAGGACCTGGACGTTGACGGGGACGACGTGGCGGCGTTCATCCGCTGCCGCGGCGGGCCGGCGGTGAAGATGACCGATCCGGCCTGCGCGCCGGCCGATCTGGACGGCGACGGTGACGTGGATCAGTCCGACTTCGGGGCGCTGCAGCGCTGCTACAGCGGCGTGGGTCTCCGGCCGGCGGCCGAATGCGGCCGGAAGGAGTGAGGGCAAGGCCGATGACCTCCGCGACCGCGAGTCCGAGCCATGACCGTCAGCGAGCGGTCCTTGCAGGCCGTCCTTGCGTCGCGGCCCTGATCCGCACCGCGGCGCCTTGCCGTTGACCAGGGGGAACCACGGTGCCGGCTGACGTGAACCGGTGGTGGGAGGTTGAAAAATGACTTCGAGACAACACGGACGGGCCTGGAGGTTTCTGGCCGGCGCGATTCTGGCCGCGGCGCCGGCTCTTACGGCGTCGGCGGCGGTGATCCGCTTCGATCCGCCGGCGGCGACCTTCGGGCCCGGCGACGCCGTCGTCATCAGGCTGGTGGCCGATTTCGGCGGCGAATCGGTCATCGGCTGGGGGCTGGACGTGAGCTTCGATCCGCAGGTGCTGGCCATGAGCGACCCGCCGGTCATCGGGCCGTTCTGGGAGGCGGCCTTCGCCCCCGACGGCGACGCCCTGGCCGGCAGCGCCAACCCCTTCACCGATCCCGACCACAACGGCCTGTTCGGCTCGATCGGCGGCAACAGCGTGCTGCTGGCCACGCTCCACTTCACGTCGGTCGGACTCGGCCACACCGAACTGGTCGCCTCCGCGACGCCCGGCGATCTCAACGAGGGCTTCGCACTGGACCCTTCCGGTTTCGCGTCGGTCGTCTATCAACCCGGTTCAGTCACCATCGTCCCCGAGCCGGCGTGCGCCTCGCTGATCGTCCCGCTGGCCGGTCTCGTCCGCCGCCGGCGCCGAGCCCCGCGGCAGCGCCGCGATCCACCAGCGAAGAGGGCTGTTCTTCACGGCCCATCATGACCCCATGCGCGGTGTAAGGTCCGCCCCATTCGCCACCGAACGATCCGCCGGCCCGCTTGCCCCGCGCTTCCGACCAGCCCGGCGATCCGCGTCATCATGCAACCGCCCGCACCGGAGTGGACGGTCATCGGTGCGGCGGGTAGCCTCATGGCGACGCCATTGATCGGCGCGGGAGGCATCCACCCGTGATGACGACAAGAGCATGGGTCGGTTCGTGGCTGGCGGCAGGGGCTTGCCTGGCTTCGGCGGTGGCGGAGACGTCGGCCGAGGAGCCCTGGGACGGCGATTCGGCGTCGATCCAGCGATTGCTGGACGCGGCCCGCGAGCAAGGAGGGCGGGTCGAACTGCCGGCCGGACGTTACCGCATCGACGCGCCCCTGGCGGTTCCCGAGGGCGTGACGCTGATCGGGGCCTGGGACGGCCCCCACCACGCCCAGCTCAACCGCGGCACGGTGTTCCACGTCCTGGCCGGCAGGGGCGATGAAAATGGCCGGCCGGCGCTCACGCTCAACCCCTCCAGCGGCGTGCGCGGCGTCACCTTCTTCTACCCCGAGCAGCGCATCCCCGGCACGCTGAGCTACCCCTGGACCATTCAGGGCCACGGGATGCACGGCACGGTGACGGACTGCACCTTCGTCAATTCGTACAAGGCCATCGACTTCGGCACGCACGCCAACGAGCTGCACGTGATCCGCAACTGCTTCGGCTGCCCGCTGAAGGTGGGCGTGTTCATCGACCGCTGCACCGACATCGGGCGGATCGAGAACGTCCACTTCAACCCCCACTACTGGGCCCGGGCCGGCGCGCCGGGCACGCCGAGATGGAACGACCTGCGACAATACCTGTGGGAGAACCTGGTGGCCTTCGATTTCGTCCGCACCGACTGGGAATACGTGCTCAACACGTTCTGTTTCGGAGCCAAGGTCGGCTATCGCTTCCGGGAGGATCGCAACGGCACGGTCAACGGGAATTTCCTGGGCATCGGCGCGGACTGGTGTCATCGGGCCGTGCTGGTCGAGGCCTCGCAGCCGCCCGGGCTGCTCATCACCAACGGCGAGTTCGTCGGCGGCGAGGGCACCGACGTCATGATGGAAGTCACCGCCCGGCACAACGGCGTGGTGCAGCTTTCCAATTGTGCGTTCTGGGGCCCGTGCGAGACGGCCGTGCGGATCGACGGGCGCGGCTCGGTCAGCCTCTCGCAGTGCAATTTCCAGAACCACATCGGCAAACCCACCGGCGCGTTCACCGTGGAGGCCCTCGGCGGAGACGTGCTGCTCCAGGCCTGCCGGTTCGGCACCGACCTGCCGGACGTCCGCCTGGGCGAGCGGGTCGAAACGGCCGTCCTGCTCGGCAACCGCTTCCGGCGGAGCAAGGAAATCCGCAACGAAAGCGCCGGCGACGTGCAGGAGGCCTTCAGCGTCGTCACCCAACCGCCGTCCAGCCGTCCCGCCCGCGGATAACCTTCGGTTGTGAACGCCGGCGATTTGCGGGATGATGGAGCGCGGGTGCGCGAAGCACGCGCGGAGCAGGCCGACGTGAAGGACGAGGTCCAGACGGGTCGCCGCGGACGGATCGAGCTGATCTGCGGGCCGATGTTCAGCGGCAAGAGCGAGCGGTTGCTGGACCGGCTGGCGGAGGCCGGGCGGCGCGGCGAGGCGGCCGCGGCCTTCAAACACGCCGCCGACGACCGCTATCACCCCGAGCAGATCGTGACGCACGGCGGTCGGCGCCGGGCGGCCCGGCCGGTGGCGTCGGCCGGGCAGATCCGCGCCGCCGTCGGCGACGCCCGCCTGGTGGTCATCGACGAGGCCCAGTTCTTCGACCTCGACCTGGTGGAAGCCTGCCGGCGCCTGGCCGAGGAGGGGCGGACGGTGCTGGTGGCCGGCCTGGACCGCGACTCCTGGGGCCGGCCCTTCGGCCCCATGCCCCACCTCGAGCGCATCGCCGACCAGGTGACGCGGACGGTGGGCACCTGTGCGCGCTGCGGTGCGCCGGCCGTGCGGACGCAGCGCCTCGCTCCCATCGAGGGGCCGCGGATGATCGGCGGGCCGGAAGCCTACGAACCGCGCTGCCTCGACTGTTTCGTGCCCCCGCCGGTCGAACCGAGGCGATGACGCCGGCGGGCACCGGCTGCGCGCCTGGCGGCATGGCCGGAAGGTTGAGAGAAAGGCGACCGCATGGAGCCGATCATTCGGATCGAGGGGCTGACCAAGCGCTACGGCCAGAAGGAGGTGCTTCGCGGCATCGACCTTCAGATCATGCCCGGGCAGGTGCTGGGCTACATCGGCCCCAACGGCGCGGGCAAGTCCACCACCGTGAAAATCCTGGTGGGCATGCTGCCGGAGTTCGAGGGCCGGGCGATGGTGTGCGGGTTCGACGTGGCCGAAAAGCCGCTGGAGGTCAAGCGGCGGATCGGCTACGTGCCCGAGTCGGCGGCCCTGTACGAGGCCCTCACGCCGATGGAATACCTGCGGTTCATCGGCCGGCTCTATCGCATGGAAACGCCCGAGATCGAACGCCGGGCCCGCGAGATGCTCGCCCTGTTCGGCCTGGCCGACGAGGTGGACCACCGCATGTCCACCTTCTCGAAGGGCATGAAACAGAAGGTGCTCATCACCGCGGGGATGATTCACAACCCGGAGGTTCTGTTCCTCGACGAGCCGCTCTCCGGGCTGGATGCCAATTCGGTGGTCACGGTCAAGGAGATCATCCGCCGGCTGGCCGGGCACGGCAAGACGATCTTCTACTGCTCGCACGTGATGGACGTGGTCGAGCGGGTCTGCGACCGGATCGTGATCATCTCCGGCGGCCGGATCATCGCCGACGGGTCGTTCGAGGAGCTTCAGGCCCGCAGCAAGGGCGCGTCGCTGGAGCGGATCTTCACGCAGCTCACCAGCAGCGGGGGGCACGAGGCCCTGGCCGAGCAGTTCATCCGCGCGCTCGAGGGGGCCGGCGCCGAATGATCCGCTGCGTACTGGCCCTGTTCGATCTGCTGGCCCCGCTGATCCGGCTGATGGGCGCGGATTACGGGCCGTTCCGGGCCATCCTGGAGACCAAGCTGATTCTGGACGGCCGGCGGCGCAGCCCGGCCGCTCCGCCGGTCGAGGCCAAGGCCCGGCCGGGCCGGCCGGCGAAGGCGGACCGGAAGCCCGCCAACATGTTCGCGCGCTCGCTGGTGGTCTACGCGGTCATGGGGCTGATGCTCCTGCCCTTCGTGCGGGGAGCCGCGCCGCTGGTGGGCATGACCGTCGTCAACGCCTACCTCATGGTGATGATCGCCATGGCCCTGGTGGCCGATTTCAGCAGCGTGCTGCTGGACACCAGCGACAACGCGATCCTGCAACCCCGACCGGTGGACGGCCGGACCGTGCTGCTGGCCCGCGGGGCCCACGTCGCGACCTACCTGACCCTGCTGACGCTGAGCCTGTCGCTGGTGGTGCTGATCGCCGGGTCGTTCACGATTCACCCGCTCTTCGCGCCGGTGTTCGCCGCGACGTTGTGCTGCTCGATCGCGCTGGTGGTGTCGGCGACCCACGTGCTCTACGCCCTGGCCATGCGGCTGACCACGCCGGAACGGCTCCGCGACATCATCACCTACATGCAGATCGGCTTCTCGGTTCTGGTGGTGGGAGGGTACCAGCTTCTGCCGCGGCTGGTGGACTTCGGCGAGCTTCGCCGGGCGGACATCTCGGACCGGAGCTGGATCTACTGGTTTCCGCCGGCCTGGCTGGCCGGTCCGATCGATCTGCTGACCGGCCACGCGGGCCGGGCGCAGGTCACGCTGAGCTGCCTGGCGGTGATCGTGCCGGCGGCGAGCCTGCTCTTCGTGCTGAAGGTGGTGGGGCCGCGGTTCAACCGCCTGCTGCTGGCCGCCGAGACCGACGCGCCCGGGGCCCTCGGACGGCGTGAAACGGTTCAGCGCGAGCCCCGCCGGACCGCCGGCGACGCCTTGGCGGCCTGGGTCACGCGCTCGCCCGCCGAACGGGGCGCCTTCGAGCTGATCTGGCGGCTCTGCGGGCGGGACCGGCCGTTCAAGATGCGCACCTATCCGGCCCTGTTCTTCCCGTTCATCTTCTCGCTGGGTTTCCTGCTGGCCGGGCGGGGCGACGCGATGGAAGCCCTGCGCGACCTGCCCGGCACGCAGAAGCATCTGTTCCTGCTCTACATGGCCTCGGCGATGATCCCCAACGTGCTGATGCAACTGCGGTTCAGCGAGAAGCACGAGGCCGCCTGGGTGTATTTTTCGCTGCCGATCGGCGATCCGGGAGAGGTGCTCTTCGGCACGCTCAAGGCGGTCATGCTGCGGTTCATCGTGCCGGGTTTTGCGCTGATTTCGCTGCCGGTGGCGGCGTTCTGGGGCTTGCGCAGCCTGCCGGACGTGGGCGTGGCCTTCTGTGCGCTGCTGTTCATCAGCGCGATGGAGGCGCTGCTGTACGCCCGGGCGCTGCCCTTCTCGACGGCCTTCGGGGCCCTGGAGATGTCCGGGCGGTTCGTGCGTTCGATGCTGTTGATGGGGGTACCGGCGGCGATCGGGGGCGTCCACTACGGGCTGTCGATGCTGGCCCCCGTGGGGCTGGTGCCGCTGGCCGGGCTCCTGCTGGGCGGCGCGTGGCTGGCGGCCCGGAACTACCGCCGGACGAGCTGGCCGGCGCTGCGCGCCGCCGGGACCTGAGGGCGCGCCATTCCCGCCGTTCCCACCCACTCGCGCTTCCACCCATCCTGCATGGACGCGCGGATCACTCCGGAAGCGACGGGATAGGTACCTTGAAACGCCGGCAATTGCAGCCGTCCGCCTTCAACATGCGGTTTGATTACGTCTGAACCTCGGCCATTCGGGGCGCCCGGTTCAACACCAGCGGGTTGGGTGCCGAACGGGAGGGGGATGAGTCCGACCAGCGACAAGGCTCTCCCTCACCATCGCAGCGGCGAGCGCCAGGCTTCCGCCAATGTGTTCAGCTCGACGGACTCGCCGGCGTACGCCAGCATCCGATCACCCCGCGACCGGCCGATCTCGACGGCCATCACTCCGGGCAAAGCGCGGGCGAAGGCGATGACCTCCATCGCGTCGGCGGCGCGCGTTTGTATGACGTACGCGGAAGTCAAGGCCTCGAAGGGAGCGGGTACGGTCGGCTCCGCGGCCGGAGACGGCGCACAGGTGACGTCCACACCGCACCCGCCGGAGAAGGCCATCTCCGCCAACGCCGTCAGCCAGCCGTCCTCGCCGCAATCGTGGGCCGCCAGCACCTTCCCTTCGCGGATGAGTCCCGCGACCGCCCTGTGCAGCCCGGCCGCGTCGCCGATCGAGGCTTCCGCCCACGAATTCGCCGCCAAGCCGAGCAGCACGAACCGCGTCGGCGCGCCGCCCGAGCCCTTGGCGTCCAACGTTACGCACCGGTTCACGTCGTCCACTACGCTGATCGCGCTGATGAGCAGCGTCTCGGGGATGCGGAGGCGGTTGTTGTGCAGGGGAACGCGCCCGGCCAGGCGCCCCGCGTCGGCCGGATCGACCGCGAACTCGTTGTTGAGCGAATCCTTGCCGGAGATGAACGGCGTGCCGTGGATCAGGGCCGCGTCGTGGCAGCCCCGGCAGGCCCGCACCAGCGCGCCCAACACCTGCGGGTCCTCGCAGTTGCCCCAGCAGAAGTTGTCGAGAATCGCGGTCCGGGCGGGGTCGCCGCCGACGCAGACCACGTTGCGAAGGGCCTCGTCGATGGCCGCCACCGCCATCCAGTAGGGGTCCAGGTCCGAGAGTTCCGGGCACAGCCCGTTGGCCAGCACGAAGCCGCGGTCGGCCGACGCCCCGCCCGGACACGGCCGGATGACCGCCGCGTCGGATGGCCCGCTACCCGGACCGGTCAGCGGCTTGATCAGCGTCCCCCCCTGCACCTCGTGATCGTATTGCCGGATGATCCACTCCTTGCTGGCCGTATTCAGGCGGGAGAGGTTGGACAGCAACCGTTTCACCGGCGAGACGCCGGTGCCGCTTTCCCTCGCCGGCGGGACGCCGGTGCCACATCGCCACGTCGCCGACCTGCGGGTCTTGGGAATCCCATGATGCAGGAACGCCGCGTCCAGCTCGCCGACGACCTTGCCCTCGTAGCGCAGCAGCAGCCGGCCCTGGTTGCCGAAGCTGCCGATGACCGTGGCCTCGACGCCCTCGCGGCGACAGATGACGGACAGCGCCGGCCAGTTCCCCGGTGGAACGCTGAGCACCATGCGTTCCTGGGCTTCGCTGATCCAGATTTCGTCGTAGCGCAGTCCCTCGTACTTGAGCGGCACTTTCTCGAGATCGACCACCGCGCCCAGTTCGGCCCCCATCTCGCCCACGGCGCTGGAGAGCCCGCCGGCGCCGCAATCGGTGACCGCCGTGTAGAGGCAGCCGCCCGCATGGTCGCGGGCCCGCAGCAGGGCGTCGAGCACCTGCTTCTCGGTGATGGCGTTGCCGATCTGCACGGCGTGGGAGAACTCGTCGGCGTGGGAGTCGGTCAACTCGGCGGATGAGAACGTGGCTCCGTGGATGCCGTCGCGGCCGGTGCGCCCACCGATCACCACGATCAGGTCTCCGGGCCGCGGCCGCTTGGCGATGCGATCGCGCGGTATCAGCCCCACGCAGCCGCAGAACACCAGCGGATTGCCCAGGTAACGGTCGTCGAAATACACCGCCCCGTTGACCGTGGGGATGCCCATGCGGTTGCCGTAGTCGCGCACGCCGGCGACCACGCCCTTGAGCACCCGCCGCGGATGCAGCACGCCCTTGGGCAGAGCCGCCATCGGGAAATCGGGCCGGCCCACGCAGAAGACGTCGGTATTGGCGATCGGTTTGGCCCCCAGTCCGCAGCCCAGCACGTCGCGGATGACGCCGCCGACGCCCGTGGCCGCTCCGCCGTAAGGCTCGATGGCCGAGGGATGATTGTGAGTCTCGACCTTGAAGGCCAGGCCGTATCGTTCGTCGAAGGCGATGACGCCGGCGTTGTCCTCGAATACCGACAGGCACCAGTCCACCCGGCCGCTTGCCATCAGTTCGTGCGTGGCCTTGGCGATGGTGTCCTTGAGCAGGTTGTCGTATTCGACGACGACGGTCTGGTCCGCGGTTCGCCGCGGGCCGCCGGAAACCGGGCGGGCCTCCGGGAACGGCTCGCCGGTGTAGCGAATCGCGCTCTTGAGCGTCTTGTGGACGCAATGCTCGCTCCAGGTCTGGGCGATGGTCTCGAGCTCCAGGTCGGTGGGGTCGCGGCCTTGCCCGGCGAAGTGGGCCTGCACCGCCTTCATTTCCGCGAGCGACAGGAACAGATGCCCTTCGCGCGAGAGTTTCCTGAGGCCCTCGTCGTCGAGCCCGCGAAGGGGGACGTGGCGAAGCTCGAAGGCCCGCTTCGGTGCCACCGGCAGACGCTCGGGCGGGGCATCGTGCCGGCCGAAGCCGGAGAGATAAACGTCCTCGATGCAATCATTGGACAGCAGCCGCCGGGCGATCTGCTCCAGCTCCTGACTCGATCGTACGCCGCTGAGCCGATAGAACCGGGCGGTGGATATCTCCGTTCCATCCGTGGGAATGCCCATGTCCGCGATCGCCGCCAGGGTCGAGGCGGCCACCGGGTCCATCACGCCGCCCTTCAGGTGAACCTCGATGGATGCGACGGCCGTTCCCTCGGCGGGTTCACCTCCTCCGCCGCGCCCCCCGTCGAGGCACCATTCCTCCGTAATCGGATCGGTGAGCAGATCCGCGGCGATCCGCTCGACCTGTGCCGCCGTCAGCCTGCCCTGGAGCAGGTAAAGGCGCCCGGAACCCACCTGGGTCACGTGGGTCATGCCCAGCTCGTGAATGTCCTTGAGGACCGCGGCGCCGTGCGCGTCCCATTCCCGTCGTTTGGGAATCACCGCGATCCGCCACAGCTTGTTCGCGGCGTCCGCCCGTCCCTCGGGCTGGGCGCACGCTGATTTCACCCCGAAACCTGAACCCTCGCTGCTCGCGCTCATGTGGGGAACTCTTCCTTCTGGTAGCGCCGATCGACCCAGGCGTCCCGTTGTCGGCGGCTCCATTCTAGCCAGTCGAGGATGGCCTCGGCGTCGTCTCTGGCAAGCCGGTCGCGGAACCGCTTCAACTCGGAGATCAACTCGCCGACGGCCGAACACACCGCCTTGCGGTTGGTGCGAAAGATGTCCGTCCACATGGCCGGGTCGCCGCCGGCGATCCGCGTCGTATCGCCAAAGCCCGGACCACCCACGTCGATGGCCCGATCGTGGACGGCAATCTTAACCAGGGCGGCTGCCACCGCATGGGGCAGATGGCTGGCGCGGGCCATCAGCTCATCATGACGGCTTGGCGTCAGAAGTTGGGTACGGCCCCCGAGTGCCTGCCAGAACGCCTCCAGTACGGCCACGAGTCCCGCCGGCGTGGACTTCGTTGGGGTAACCAGACAAAGGGCCCGTTCAAAGAGGTCGGCACGGGCATACTCCACACCGGTTTTTTCAGAGCCGGCCATGGGGTGCGACCCGAGAAATAAGGCATTCCGCGACAGATGACGCCGGGCCAGCCGAACGACCTCAGCCTTCGTGCTGGCCACGTCCGTTACCAGGGTCTTGTCTCCAAGAACCGGGTTCATCGCCCGCATCAGGGCCTCAAAGTGCCCGATCGGCGTTGCCAGGATCACCAGGTCGGCTCCAGTCACCCCCTTGACCACATCCTGGGTGACCGTATCGACGGCACCGTAGTCGAGGGCCTTTTGCAGCGACTCGGCTCTCCGTCCGACACCCACCCGCTGCCCGGTGAAGCCGAACTTCTTCAGGGCCAGCCCGATCGAGCCGCCCAGAAGCCCCACCCCAATGATGGTGATCTGAGATAACCTATTGTCATCAAAAAAATTAGGCACTGGATGGGTTTCCTTGAGAGTGGCCGTACTGTAGCTTCTCCTACGGGCAGGGTCAACTTCGCGCCTCCGCCGGTCTTGCAGGTGCGACCTGCGTATCGTTGTCCGTATCCACCAACCGAACAGCCGGAACGTACCGTCTGATAACTTCTAATAGGTACAGTGCCCCGGATAGAAAGCGGCGGTTTCGTGGGCGGCGTATGGTTTGACTGGATCAGTGGAACGGTCGCTGTTGTTGGCTCCCGCGACCAACCCCAGACCCGGGTGAGGGGTCAGATTCCCTGGGCGAGCGGCTTGCCTTGGACGGCGATTCTGGTAGGCTATGTCCCGATGCCTGAGATACGACGACGGCCGAAGGCGCGACCGGCCGGGTTGACGGATGCGGTCTTCCGTCCACCACTGTGATCTCAATGGATTGAGAAATCGCTCTATGAGTATCCAACCTTCAGTCCGGGCGGGGGGCGTTCCCCGCGGTCAGGGTCTGACCTCGATGAGTGCCGGCGGGATGCTGGAATTTGAGAAGCCCCTGGCGCGCATCGAGCGGGAGATCGCTGAGCTTGAGGCCCTCCAGGCCGAAACCCACCGCGATCACTCGTCCGAAATACGCGAGTTGCGGAACACCCTCGAGGCCATGACCCGCCGGACGTACGCCAGCCTGACCCCCTGGGAGACCGTCCTGGTCGCCCGGCATCAGGCCCGCCCCGGCCTGCGCGACTATATCGAGCACTGTGTCAAAGACTTCTGCGAGCTGCACGGGGACCGCTGTTTCGGCGACGACAAGGCCATCGTGACCGGCTTCGGCCGGCTGGGCGGGCACAAGGTGCTCATCGTCGGCCACGACAAGGGCCGCGACACCAAGGAACGCCTCGAACGCCACTTCGGCTGCGCCCACCCCGAGGGATACCGAAAGGCCCTGCTCAAGATGAGGCTGGCCGAGAAGTTCAAGCTTCCCGTGGTCTGCATCATCGACACCCAGGGGGCCTATCCGGGCGACAAGGCCGAGGAGCGCGGCATCGCCCAGGCCATCGCCGTCAACCTGATGGAGATGTCGCGTTTGCGGGTACCCATCCTCTGCGTGGTCATCGGCGAGGGCGGCAGCGGCGGGGCCCTGGGCGTGGGGGTGGGCGACCGTCTGGCCATGTTCGAGCACGCCTACTATTCGGTCATCACGCCCGAAGGGTGCGCGGCCATCCTGTGGAAGACCGCCGCTCAGGCTCCCCAGGCCGCCAAGGCCCTCGGCTTGACCGCGCGGGTCCTCAAGAAACTCAACATCATCGACGACATCCTTCCCGAGCCCCTGGGCGGGGGACACCGCGACCCGGCCAGCATGTTCGCCACCTTCGAGAAGTACGCCAGCGACGTGCTCCGCGAGCTGAAGCGCATCCGCGTCGATACGCTGCTCAAGCGGCGCTATGAGCGGCTGCGCAACCTGGGGAGCTTCTTCGAGAGTCCCTCGCGGAAGATCACCCGGCGGCCCCGCCCGCGCTCGATCAAGCTCTCCAGTGCCGCTCTCAACGGCCACGCCGCCCGGAGCGGCGGCGCCAACGGCTCCGGCGCGACCCTCGCCCCCGCCGTCGATCGCCGCGTCGGCAGTCTGACGCCCGCGGCCAGGTAATTCGCTTCGCAACGGGCCTGTCACCACGCCGGCACGCCTGGCTGCGCACGGAATCCCGGACACGCCACCGAGAGGGTGTCCACCCCCTGTCAGGATTCGACGCGCAGATCGGCGCCCAGGCCGGCCATGCACTGGACGAAGGTGGGGAAAGTCACGTCGGCGGCCTCGGCCGTGCTGATGCGGGTGGTTCCCTCCAGCAGGCAGCCGGCCACGGCCAGCGACATCACCACCCGATGGTCGTAGTGGCCGTCCACGTCCGCGGCGCGGAGCGGGCTTTGTTCGATGATGAGGCCGTCCGGCCGTTCGCTGACGCGGGCCCCCATCCTGGTCAGCTCCTGGCGCATCACCGCGATGCGATCGGTCTCCTTCAGGCGGGCCTGCGGGACGTTGACCAGGGCGGTACGCCCTTCCGCGAAGCAGCCCACGACGGCCATCATGGGCAGGGCATCGGGCGTGGCGTTCATGTCGATCTCGCAGCCGACGAGTCTGCCCGGCCGCACGCGGACCCCGTCGGGCTCGACGTCGATCTTCGCCCCCATCTGCCGCAGGTAGTCGATCACCGCCTTATCGCCCTGAACGTCGTTGAGGTCCAGTCCGCGCAGCAGCACGTCGTTGTCGCCCAAGGCCCCGGCGGCGAGGAAAAACGTGGCCGACGAGAAATCGGCCGGCACGCGCACGTCGATCGGCCGATAGCGCTGCCCGCCGGGCACGCGGAACCAGTCCAGCTCCCTGCGTTCCAGGACGATCCCCCCTCTGGCCAGCCAATCCAGCGTGATGTGGACGTACGGCCTTTCGTTGAGCAGCGGTACGTCGATGATCGACTCTTCCAGCGCCAGCGGCGTGCACATCAGCAGGCTGGTGAGGAACTGGCTGGTGACAGCCTCGATGCGGGTCGTTCCTCCGCGGAGCCGGCCCCCCACCACCAGCGGGGCCTTGCCGTTGCCGCGCGTGCTGACCACCGAGGCGCCCAGGTCGTTGAGCGAATCGGCCAACGGCCCGATGATCCGGCCGCGAATCTGGTGATCCCCCGTGAAGACCGCCAGCCCCTCTTTCAACAGGGCCGCGGACCCGACGGCGATGCGCAGCGTGGTGCCCGAGTTGCGGACGTCGATGACGTTCTCCGGCGGGATGAGATCGCCGCCGGTGCCCTGAACGACCCACTCGGATTCGCCCAGGTCGATCCGGGCGCCCAGGGCCCGGTAGGCATCGACGGCGGCCAGGGTGTCGGCCGACGCCAGCGGAGCGCGGATCACGCTCCGCCCGTCGGCCAGCGCGCCGATGGCCACCGCGCGAATGGTGTGCGATTTCGATCCGGGGATCTCCACCGACCCACGCAATCTCGAACGTTGACAGATCAGACGCATGGGAGCGGAGAATCCGCCACTCCGGCGGGGTTGTCAAGGGTCGCCCTTCAGGCCGGTCAGAAGCAGGATCGTGTTGACGATATCGACGACGGAGCGGTCCTGCGTCTCGACGGTCGCGTCCGCGGCGCGCTCGTAGAGGGGTTCGCGTGCGGCAAGGGCTTCACGAATCTGTTGCAGACCGGTGGCCGGATCCACCGGTGGCCGGGTCCGAAGACGCTCCTGGTCACCGAGGATGCGATGCCACAAAACCTCGGCGGGCGCCTTCAGCCAGATGAGCTTCCCATCGCGTCGCAACTCGGCGACGTTCGCGTCGGAAAGGACCACCCCCCCGCCCGTGCTGACCACCTGCCGATCGCGTGATCCTACCTCGCGGACGACCTCGGCCTCGATACGACGAAACGCTTCCTCGCCATGCTGGGCGTACAACTCCCGGATGGTCAGCCTGGCACGGGATTCGACAAGCTGGTCGGTATCGACGAAGGACCACCCCAAAAGTAGCGCTAATTCTTTTCCAACAAAAGACTTACCGCTCGCCCGATACCCGATGAGGACCAGATTCATGGCAACTTACCCGCCAAGCATCTCAGCCGTATCCGAAGTCCTTTCGGGATGCGGTCGGCGCAGGAAATCACAGAGAAAAGTCTTTACCAGAATGTCGGCTGATGTTATAGGATAGCCTGTAGCCGAGCCTGTTCATCAGTTCATGCGTCCGACAAGAATTGGGGTTTTTACCCCTATGTTCCGGCGTCAGTCCGTCACGTATATGTGGCCACGGCGCGCGGGCATTTCGGACAGGCGCAAGTCTGCCAACTGAGTCTCCACATGCGTCATGCGGATGAGGGCTCCATCCTCTCGAGGAGGGGAAGAATGGGATTACGTTCACAGCTTCTCGCCGCTCTGGTATGCCCATTCGCGGTCTTGTCCGGCGTTCGGGCCCAGACGACTATCCCCTTTGCTTCGCCCGCTGAGAACAACAGCGGCCTGTACGGCATCTCTCTGGCGACCGTCCTGGATTCCAACGGGCAGAGCCGCTTCATCGTGGGTGCCCATCGGGAAGGGACGAACCCCCGGGCCAGCGGGCGGGCGTACATCTATTCTGGCGTGACCAACCAGCTTGTGGCCGCTCTCAATTCGCCGAATCCCGAGTCGGATGGCTTGTTCGGATACTCCGTCAGCGGCATTCCTGATGTCAACGGCGACGGCAAGGCCGACTTCATCATCGGCGCCTTCCGCGAGGACGTGCCGGCTTCTCCCGCGGCCTTGGTGGACGCGGGGCGCGCGTACCTGTACTCCGGCGCGGACGGGACCCTGCTGCGGACGCTGGTGTCGCCCAACCCGCTCAGTGTCGGCTGCTTCGGCTACTCGGTGGCCGGCGTCCCGGACGTGAACGGCGACGGGCGGGGCGACGTCGTGGTCGGCGCGTATCTCGAGGAGGTCTCCGGCGGGCAGGCCGACGCCGGACGGGCCTATCTCTTTTCCGGCGCGACCGGCGCGTTGCTCGCCACCCTCAAGCCGCCGGTCGAGGACTTTACCGGCAACTTCGGCTGGTCGGTCTCAGGCATCCCCGACGTGAACGGCGACGGGCGCGGCGACGTGATTGTGGGAGCTCTCAACGGCAACGGGGGCTGGCCCGACGGCAAGGGGCAGGTGTACCTGTTCTCCGGGGCCACCGGCCAGTGGTTGCGCACCATCGACTCGCCCAACGGCGAGGCCGGCGGGAGCTTCGGATCCGCCGTCCTGGGCATCTCCGACGTGAACGGCGACGGGCGCGGAGACCTGCTCATCGGCGCCCCCGCGGAGAACGTTCCCAACCCCGGTCAGCCGACCCAGCAGATCGAGAACGCCGGCCGGGCCTATCTTTTCTCCGGTTCCAGCGGCGGCTTGCTGGCCTCGTACGTGTCTGCCAACCCGGAAACCAGCGGCAAGTTCGGCAGCTCCGTCGGATACGTACCTTTCGCCAGCTCGGTTTGCTTGTGGGGGGTGTTGATCGGCGCCCCGCAGGAAGACCCCGGCAGCAGCCCCAACAACGCCGGAAGGGCCTATCTGTTCAACCTCGTGGGCGGCAGCGCCATTCTCACCTTCGTCTCGCCCAACGAGGAAGACGCCGGCTCGTTTGGTGCCAGCGTGGCTGGCCTGTTCAATCTGACCTGCCAGGGCGCGATCATCGGCGCGCCGCGCGAAGACCCGCCGCCGGCGCCTCTGGACGCCGGGCGAGTCTACCGCTTCACGCTGCAAGTTCCCAACGACAGCGACGGCGACGGCGTGCCCAACGAGCTGGACAACTGCCCGTTCGTTTACAATGCCGATCAGAAGGACTTCGACCGCGATGGCGTGGGCGATGTCTGCGATGCCTGCACCGACCTGGACGGCGACGGTTACGGAAACCCCGGCTACGCCAAGAATACCTGCCCGCTGGACAACTGCCCGACCGTCTACAACCCCACCCAGGCCGACCAGGACCTCGACGGGCGCGGCGACGCCTGCGATCAGTGCCCGAATACTGTGCCCGGGGCGGTGGTGGATGCGGCCGGCTGCCCGGCCTTGACGCCCGGCGATTTCGACCGCGACGGCGACGTGGACATGACCGACTTCGGGCTTTTCCAGCGCTGCCTGAGCGGCGAAGGCGTACCGGCCGACCCCAACTGCGCCCGCTGACCGGCCCGCATGGGACGGGGAGAGCCATGCAGCGACCTGTCTCCCACGCAGGGCGTGAAAAGCTGAAACCGTTCCACGAGCAGTCTCACGGCCGGTCGCCACAGGGGCAAGCCAACGTTGTCCTATGATGCGTCCTGAACCCCCGAAAAGTGTCGTCTTCTATAACCCTGAAAACCGACCGGCTGGAAGCCGTTCCCATACGGGTTGCAGGGTGCACTCTGCTGTGACAGCGCTGGTTTGCATCCGTAGCGGCCGGCCCCTGTGCCGGTCGTGGGTGGTTACAGGCTTTCCACGGCCTGCACTCACGGCAGGCCGCTACGAGATTGCGCTCCCATACTCAACCCTCAGGCTGTATCAACTCAGCGGTGCGGATCTGGGCAATCCCCCGTGAAATCGGAAGTTCTGCCCGCGAAGCTCACTTCCGGTGAACTCCCACGCCTGGCCGCCGACTGCTTTTTCAGCGTTCCACGTTCACGCTTTCTCACCTCTCCTGCGTTGCGGTTTGCAGGGCCGGGTTCTACCCGACCGGCGCGGCGGCGGCCAGGAAGAGCCACGAAGACCACAAACGATCCGCCGGACGCGAAAACCTCTGCGCGCCACCCGCCCTTGAGCGTCTGGTCGGAGGTGGCGGCCGCGACAAAGTTCTTCGGGAAGACCATCCGGCGATCGCGCCGAACGGCCAGGAGTAGCCTCCTGATGGATGCGCCGAAGGCGTTGAAGCCCCCGGCCCAGAGAGCGGGCCGCTCAGGGGACCAGCCCTCGGAAAACCGACGGGCCAAGGGGGAGTGCACCAAAAATACGTCGCCAATGAATCGCTGGATTCTTTAAAAAAAAGCTTCTCATTGACACAGCCAGAAAAACCGCATATGCTTCATATAAGGCCGGTCGTCTCAGTCCGGCGCCATCCGCCCGTCTGGACGGCTCGTCCGTCATCCTGATCGAAAGGGGAGAGCAACCCGCCCGATCCGTGCGTCACCACCATGACCTTTTCGATGCCCAACGGCGGAACCCAGGATCTCTGGTTGACCGGTATCGGCGGCGGCACCGGCGACGTGACGGTCTTCGGTCAGCACGTCTGCCCGTATGACGTCGATGCCCATTTCTACGCCTTCAATCACTTCACGGTCATCGATATCGCCGGTCTGACGGCGGACAAGACCACGGCCTGCGAAAACGAGGTGGTCACGTTCACCGCCACGACCACGCCCCCCGGCTACTGCTGGAGGGTTGTCTGGGACGCCGGCACCGGGCAGGTCGGGTATACCTCCCCCGACTGCTGCGACAAGAAGATCAGTTGGGGCGATTGCGGCACGAAGACGGTCAAGGCTCGTATTTGCTGCCATGAACTCTCGACTTCCATCACCGTCGATTGCCAATCGGTGGTCGGACCCGATGACCTGTGGTATTTTGGTCTCGACCCGGCGGGTGCCAACTACAGCCCGCCGAACGATGCCGTGCAGAGTGCGTTCACCTTCGCGCGGGCCAGCACCGGCAGTTTCGACTGGACCTGTTCGAACGACGTGTGCATCGTGAATGGGTCAGCCTGCGGCCAGGCCCTCAGCGGCGTGGACCTTCCGATCGTGATCGTCCGCACGCGAAGCGGATCGGCTTTCCTGGGCGCATGGGTCCGCTGCAAATGGACCAGCACGAGCGGCAGCGGCGCCACCGCGGACTGCAGGAGAATCTTCACCGTGCGCAAGCCGTCGCGCTTGGAACGGTCCGGTTACCAAAGTGCTCCATTCGTGTATGGCAATGCACGAGGTTTCGAGAGTTATATCCATTACCGAATCCGCGATCAGTTCGACGCGGTGCTCCCATACCCTGTTCCCTGGAACGAGCAGTTTACGACCGCCCCGGTATCTGACTGGCCAAACGAGGATTGGCCCTGGGGGCCACAGATGGGATGGACGGTAAACCCCAACGACGCGTTCGACACCATTCGCCGATCAGAGGAACCGCCGATTCTTGACCTTCACCCCGATCCGCTGTTTCCCGGGCAGGGCGGAGGGCCGATCGACCACCGGCAAGGTCTCTGGCGAGTGGGCAGCGCTGTGATTGGCCAGGGTCTGCCAGTATTGTGCTGTGGGAATTCGCCAATCCTGACGTGGCAGATTTACCAGGATCATGGTGACCATCTATGCCCTTGAGCAAGAAGACGATTGCTCGGATATTCCTCGTGGCTCTGTTCCTCGGCCTCGGAACTATCGCCTATTCCGACGAAGGCGATGTACTGGCAACCAGACCGCCGTCCTCGACGCTTGATTTGGCCATCCACTCTTCGGACTACATCCTTATTGGCCATGTAAGCGCCGATGAGATGGTTGAGGTTGTTGCGGCGCAGGATGAATCGAGAAACCCCCACCATCGCGCAAGAATCAGTGTGATTCTGCCAATCAAGGGTAAGCCTCCCAAAGAGCTGGTCATCGAATACGATGAGTATCAAGGCGGGCGAATCAACCACCTGTACCCAGGGCTGGACTTTCTGGTTTTCCTGAACCGGAATGCAGAAGGCTGGCTTCTTGCCGAAGGCAATGACCCCTTCAGGTTGGCTCTTTCCCACTGGCCCGGCTCCTTCCCGGCGGAGGCCGAGTCCGGGGAGCGGGTTCGCATGGTCCTGCGCGAGAGCCTTCGCAATGGCCCCCCGCTGATGAAGATGTTCATGCTGGACCACCTGGCCGCTCTGGGCGACAAGGCCAGCATCCCCCTGATCCGGTCCGTCATGCGGTCGCCCGGCTTCGAGTTCCAGCCGCAGGCGCTCAACGCCCTCATCCGGCTGGGTGACGCCCAGGCCGTCGTCGAGGGCATCGCGGCCATCGAGCAGAAGTCGAAGCAGAAGCCTCCCGACCGTTCCTGGAGCGACTGGATCGGACCGGCGCTGTCCGACATACGCGATCCCGAGGCGCTGCCTCATCTGATCAGGGCTCTCCGGGTGGACGACGTTCCGCTTCGCAAGGGGGCGGTGTACGCGCTTCGTGAAATCAGGAGCCGCGCGGCCGTGCCGGCCCTGGTGGCCGCCCTCGACGACGCGGAAGAGTTCGTGCGCTATCAGGCCCTCATGGCCCTGTATTTCATCGCCAAGGAAGACGGCCCGCGCGGTGCGCCGGCCATCGATGAGTTCCAGGCCAACCCCGGGCGCTACCTGGACTACTGGCACCGGTGGTGGCGGGACAAGGGCTCGACCATGAACTGGGAGCCGCCGGCGACCGGTCCGGCCGTGGCCACCCGGCCGACCTGGAAAATCGAGTTCGCGCTCCCGCCCACCCGGCCGGCGAGCCGGCCATCACCCTGAACGCCGGGTCGCCATCCGGGCCCCGCCGGCCTTCCAGGGAAAGCCAGCGGGGGGGTCGGAGACGCCACACCCGGCGCGGGGATTGTCGTAAAAGCCTTTAAATGGCAGATCTATCAGGACCATGCCGACCACGAGTAGATAAGCGATGAACCCAGAACAGCGAATGACTCATTGGATCGTTCTTGTAGGAGTTGCTGCGCTCGTCACGGGTACAGAGGCCAGAGTGGGGCCATCCGTGCAAGGGGGAGTCTCTACCTTAGCTGACGCGCTTGATCAGGCGGATCTAATCGTCGTGGCGCAGGTGTCCAGAGAAGAATTGATCCCACCCGAATTGAACCACGACAGGCCTCGCCGGCGACGAGCAACCGTTGAGATCAAGGTGGTCCTTAAGGGAACGGCAGACGCTTTATTTTCGATTGAGTATGCACCATTTGAAGATTTTTCGAGGCAAGGGATGATTGGTGTCCTTTTCCTTAAAAGGCAGGGACAGAATCGAATGAGCTTGCTCACGGCGCCTGAACAATACGCCATCTCGCACTGGCCTACCGATTTCTCCTCGACTTCAACGGTAACGGAACGCGTTCGCGATTTGTTCATCGAGGATCTGGTCAACGGCAATGGTCTGGAAAAAGAAAGAGCCCTGGGGTATCTCAGAAATCTGAGAGATCCGACCGCCAGGCCGGCGATACGGAAGGCACTGGCTCACGTGGATGCGCGCCTTCGCATCAGAGGACTTGCCTTGCTCGCCCAGCTCGGCGATGTCGAGGCGGTCGCAGAAGGCGTGTCCATTGCTGAGCAACTGTCAAAACGAGTCGCCCATGATGGAGAGCCGCTTTATCAGGAGGAGACGGCTTGGATCGGTTCCGCTCTGTACGACGTCCGTGATCCCGAGGCGCTGCCTCATCTGATCAGGGCTCTCCGGGTGGACGACGTTCCGCTTCGCAAGGGGGCGGTGTACGCGCTTCGTGAAATCAGGAGCC
>JABRVU010000223.1:0-2889 GCA_039961895.1 Phycisphaerae bacterium
TCCGGTTGGTCGGCGTCATGGCCGTTGGTCAGCGTCCCCAGGTACACGTGAAAGGTCATTTGCCGGTGGGTGAGCTGTCGGACAACCGTCCCGATCGGCCGGGCGGCCAGTCGCGTGCCCGGCGGGAGCCGCCGCCGAAGCCGGTCCCGAGCCGCGGCCGGAGCTTCACCATCGGCCACGGCTTCGCTGGGCAGCTCCCACAGGCCCGCCCACAGGCCTTTCTCCGGCCGGCGGATGAACAGCAGTTCTTCACCCCGGCGCACCACCGCCACCACCATCGCGGCGGGAACGACCCGGGTTCGCCGGGTCGGGGGCGGTATCCGGTGCGTCGTCCCCTCGATTCGCGCCCGACACATCTCCTGAAGCGGGCACAACAGGCAGTTCGGCCCGGCCGGCGAGCAGACCGTCGCCCCGAGTTCCATCAGCGCCTGGTTGAAATCGCCGCAGCGCCGTGCGGGCAGCAGCGATTCGGCCAGCCCCCAGAGCCGCCGGCGCGTGGCGGGCGCGTTCGGATCGGCCGACGTTCCGGTCAGCCGCATCAGCACGCGAGCCACGTTGCCGTCCAGGACCGGCACCCGCGCGCCATAGGCGATGGACGCGACCGCCCCGGCGGTGTAGCGCCCGACGCCCGGCAGGGCCGTCAGCTCCTCGACCGTGGACGGCACGCGCCCGCCGAGGTCGGCCACGATCTTCCGCGCGGCGGCGTGGAGGTTTCGCGCCCGCCGGTAATACCCCAGCCCGGCCCAGAGCCGGATGACTTCGTCGATGGAACTCCCGGCCAGCGCCGCCACGGTGGGGAACCGCTCCAGGAACCGCTCGTAGAAGGGTATGACCGTGGCCACCTGGGTCTGCTGAAGCATGACCTCGGCCACAAGCTGGGCGTAAGCGTCTTGCTCCCGTCGGCGCCAGGGCAGATCGCGCTTGTGGGCGTTGTACCAGCGCAGAAGCGAGCGGCGGATCATCGCGGCCTGATCGCCGGGCGGAAGCGGTTTCGGATCGGCTGGCATGGACGCTCCGAGCGGGGTCCTGACACGGTCAGCGGCTCGCCGATTCTATCAGAACCTCAGCGTCGCGGTCTGCCACGCCGGGAGTGACTCTCTCAACCCTTCTCGGTCCTGGCCAGCAGTTGCATGAGGTGGGTATAGCGGACGGGCATCCGGGCCCAGAACCAGCGGCGGCCGGCCAGCGCCGGGTGAGCCGACTCGCCCGGCTGCTGGGGCGAGATCACCACCGCCGGCAACACGCGCTCCAGCTTCCGATCCATGGCCGCCAGCTCCTCCAGCCGACGGGCCAGGGCGTGTTCCGACCCCGCATGGACGACCGCCGCCTGGGGCTGGTCGTCGTCCAGCCAATCCAACTGCTCGAGCAGCAGCGCGAACGGATTGATGGCGGCCTTTTCGGCGAGCACGACGACCCGACGGTGCCCCCCGGCGGCCTTGCGAAGTTCGCCCGCGAACGGCTCCGTGATTTCCCCCTGCCCGCGCATGGTGTAGAAGAGCGTCGTGTCCCGGGCTTTGTCAACGGCCTGAGAAACGACGTCGCGCACCACGTCGTCATCGAGGCCCAGGGCCTCGGCGTAACCCTGGGTATCCAGCAGCGCGCCGTTGCCGCTGTTGCCCAGGGCGGCGGCGTGAGCCAGGCGGTTGGCCAGGGCGACGACCAACGCGCCCGTGGCGTTCCGGGCCCCTTTCCGCAGCCGGTCCAGCGGCAGCTCGTGCAACGCCGCCGCTTCGGCCTGGGGAAGCTCCCAGGCCTTGAGCACCTCGCGGGTGACCTCCGCGTGGTTGAGCCCGAAGAGTTCCTGCTCGGCCAGAACCAGTTCCACGTTGCGCTGAGCCGCCAGCCGCATCGCCGCCTGGTAGTGCTCGGGGAACTGCCCGCCGAGGATGACCCGCCCCAGGTCATGCAGCAGCCCCGCGAGGAACAGCTCCTCGGCGTCCTTGAGCTTCAGCCGTTCCGCGATCAGTTGGGTCAACAGCGCCGAGGCCAGCGAGTGCTCCCAGAACCGCCCCTGATTGAGCCCCGGACAATGGGCCCCCGCGAAGTGCTCCATGGTCAGGATGGCGACGGTGGCGTTCTTGATGCCGGCCATGCCGATGCGCTGCCCGGCTTCGAGCAGGCTCTGGGCCCGCTTGCCGGTCCCGTAAAACGTCGAGTTGGCCATGCGCAGCACCTTGACGGCCAGGGCCTGGTCCTGGCGAACGACCTTGGCCACTTCCTCGATGCTGGTGTTGGTGTTGTTGGTCAGGGCCATGACGTAGCGCAGCACCGCCGGCATGGGCTGCAAGTCGAGTTCGCGCTGAATCTTGCCGAGCACCGCGTTCTTTTCCAGGGCCTGCGGGACGGGGAAGGCGGGTTCCTCGTCCGCCGGCACGGCCGGGGTCGAAGGGGCGGTGGCGGCGGCCCCGCCCGGCGGCGGCGAAGCGGCCCGAGGCGATCTGACGGTCTTCGCCGCCGGCGGAGCATCCGCCTGGACCACGGGCCGAACCGCCGGCGCCGCTCGCTCCGAAGCCGGCTTGTCCGCCGCCACGGCGCCGCCGCGCGAACGCCGGATCTGCTCGAACAGCTTGTCGATGGAAAAGTGCGATTTCAGCAGGTAGCCCTGAACCCCCAGCCGGGCCGCCGCCTGCACGTGCTCGCGCCGGGAATCATCCGTCAGCAGCACCACCGGCAGGTCCTTCGTGGCCGGGTCTTTGCGGAGCGTCTCCAGCACCTTGAGCCCGTCGATGCGCGGCATCAGCAGATCGAGCAGGACCAGGGCGGGCTTCTTCTCGCGGATCATCTGAAGGGCCTCGAGCCCGCCTGCCGCCGAGGCCGCGTCGAAGCCCCGCTGCCGCAGCAGCTCGGTGATGCTTTCCCGGCAGAAGGACATGTCGTCCACCACCAGGA
>JABRVU010000224.1:0-7116 GCA_039961895.1 Phycisphaerae bacterium
GGTGGCCGTCGGCAGCCAGAAGGCCCACCGTCTGGCCGATTTCTCCGCCCGACATCCCGGCGTGGCCACGTACGACGATTATCGCCGCCTGATCGTCAACAGCGGGCTGGATGCGCTGTGCCTGGCTGTCCCGCCGTTCGTTCGGTCCCACTACCTGCCCTTGGCCGCCGAGCGCCGGCTGCCGGTGTGGATGCTGACCCCGGCCGCCCGCCGCCTGGCGGAAGCCCTCGAGACGGCCGAACTGTTCGAGGCCGCCGGCGTGCCCCTGGTGGTGTCACGGGCCTTCGGCATCGACCCGGCCATGCAGGAGGATGCGATCGGCGCCGATGCCATCGGGCGGGTCTTTCTGGCCCGCGGACACGTGCTGACCTGCCTGGACGACGACCTGGACTGGCGAGGCGACTCCGGCAGCGCCGGTGGCGGGGTCCTGCTGGACCAGGCCTACCCGATGATCGATACGCTGGTGCAGGTGATGGGCATGCCCGGCAGCGTGTACACGGCCGCCGGCGGCTCGTCGCGGCCGGGCACCCGCTTCCCTTATGACACCGAGGACACCGCCGCGGTCATCCTCCGCTACGCGGGCGGGGGGATCGGCCAGATCGCCGCTTCCTGGACCATCGGGCCCGACGAAGAGACGCTGCATCTCCACGGCCTGAAGGCTTCCGTCCGGATTGACCGCGGCGTCGTGCGCGTCCGCGACCGGCGAACCGGTGACCCGCGGGCGGAGCTGCCTCGCGGCGCCAACCCCTTCGCCCCGCAGCTCGAGGAGTTCCTCACCACGCTGCGCACCTCGCCGCGGAAAATGCGCTCGACGCTCCGCGAGCACCTGCCGGTCATGGCCGTCATGCAGGCCGTCTACCTGAGCGCCCGCACCGGGCAGCCCGAAAGCCCGGGACCGATCCTGGAAATGCATCAGAAATGATGCCCGTATCAGCGTGTACGATGGCGCGACCGTCAAGCGACGTGGGCCGCAGCGCGCCCGGACGCGCGGCACGGCGGAACGATTCACGGCCCGGTCCGGAAGGTCTTCGCAAGGTGCATGAACGCACCGCAACCGTGCGGGCCGCGGCCGCTTACCGGCCCTGTTCGGACTCGCAACCGGCTGGTCCTCACTCCGCGGCTCTTTGTGGTCATGCACGGCTCCGCGGTGGAAACGATCCGTTTGCGTGAGGCAGGTCCTGCCGCGGTCGCGCTCGGCGGCCGCGGCGGCTGCGCGGCCGGGTTGAAGACCCCTTCCGCCGGGTGGGGGCGACATTCGGGAGAAGGCTCCGTCGCGCCTCGAGGGCCAGCGATGATTCGGAGCCGACGGGACGCTTCCTCTGCCAGGTGGACGTCTAGGCGGAAACACCGCCAACGGCCGGGTGCCGTCTGAGCCTAACCGCCGGCGGTCGAGAGCCCCGTGCTGGCCAGGCCGGCGGTGACGACGCTCTGGAGGGTGGCGAAGAACTCGTCGAGGAAGGCCAGGATCAGCTCCGTGCGCCACTCGATGGTTTCGCGCACCGGCGGCTTGGCCCCGCCGCGGTTGCGCAGCACGGTGTCCTGCCGTTCGGCGAAGCGGCCCATGGCCGTCTGGGTCCAGAGCCCCGGGCGGCGCTCGCCGACCGCGCCGCCGCGGACGTTGTCGTCCGGGTACGTGACCTGCGTTCCGGTGGACTGGGCGGCGGCGGGACGCGGCGCGGCCCACGCCGCCACCAGGGCGACGCCCAGGGCCCAAGCGGCAACGGTGCGGTTCATATCGGTACTCCTCGACGGCTCCATCCTGCCGGTGGCATTATACCTGTGTCGGCTGATCCGGTCGCGTCACTTCATCACAAACCGCAGCGGCGGCCGTCATGCCGGTGGCCCCGGCGGGTCCTCCGGCGGCGCTGACGGCGGCGGCTCGATCACCCCCGTGGCTGAGCCGTTGCCCTCCGGGCCGGCCGAGGACGACGCCTCCGCGTCTTCATCGTCCTCGCGGGCGATCTTGGCGACGGCGACCACGGTGTCGCCCTCTTCGAGGCGGATGAGCCGCACGCCCTGCGTGGCCCGCCCGATCTCGCGCAGCTCGGACAGACCCGTCCGCAGGCACAGCCCCTTGGCCGAGATCAGCATCAGCTCATCGGAGTCGGTGACGCTCTTGAGGGCCACCACCTTGCCGTTGCGTTCGGTGGTCTTGATGTTGATGACGCCCTTGCCGCCGCGCCTCGTCTTGCGGTACTCGCTGACCTGGGTGCGCTTGCCGAAGCCGTTCTCGCAGACGGTCAGCAGCGAGGCCCCCGCCTGCGTGACCACCATGTCCACCACCACGTCGTCGTCGCGCAGCTCGATCCCCTTGACGCCGTGGGCCTGGCGGCCCATGGCCCGGGCGTCGGACTCGTCGAAGCGCACCGCCCAGCCGTTGCGCGTGCCGATGATGATCTCGTCGGAGCCGCTGGTCTGCCCCACGCCGATCAGCTCGTCGTCGGGGTCCAGGCCGATGGCGATGATGCCCTTGTGCATCGGGCGGCTGAAGGCGGCCAGCGGGGTCTTCTTGACCACCCCCTTGGCCGTGCAGAAGAACACGAAGCGTTCCTCGAACTCGCGGACGGCCAGGACGGCCTTGTGCGTCTCGTTGGGCAGCATCTCCAGCAGGTTGGCGATCGAGCGCCCCCGGCTGGTCCGCGACATGGCCGGCACGTCGTACACCCGCAGCCAGTACACCCGCCCGCGGTTGGTGAAGAACAGCAGATAATCGTGGGTGCTGGCCGCGAAGAGGTGCTCGAGGAAGTCGCCTTCCCGGGTGTCGCTGCCCTTCACGCCCTTGCCGCCGCGGCCCTGTCTGCGGTAGGCGTCCACCTCCACGCGCTTGATGTAGCCCTCGCGGGTGATGGTGACGATCACCGGCTCGTCGGGGATCAGATGCTCCATTTCGAAGGCCCGGACCTCGGCCGTGAACTCGGTCCGGCGGGCGTCGCCGTACTTCTCCTTCATCTCGAAGACGTCCTCGCGGATGATGTCCAGCACCAGGGCCTCGTCGCGCAGGATGGCCTCGTAGCCCTCGATCTCCTCGGTGAGCTTGACGTATTCGCGGGCCAGCCGCTCCATCTCCAGGCCGGTGAGCCGCTGGAGCTGCATGGCCAGGATGGCGTCGGCCTGGGTGCCGCTGAGCATCTGCTCGGCGGCGGCCCGCTTCACGAAGGCCTCGGGCAGCATCTTGACGAAGGCGTTGTGCTCGTCGAGCCGCAGGCCGCGGGCCATGAGCCGCGCGCGCGCCGTGGGCGGGTCGGGCGACTGCTTGATGAGATCGATGATCGCGTCGATGTCGCCGACCGCCAGGATCAGCCCCTCGACCACGTGGGCCCGCTGGCGGGCCTTGCGCAGCAGGAACGCCGTCCGCCGGCGGATCACCTCCTTGCGGTGGTTGACGTACACCTCGATCATCTGCCGCAGGTTCAGCAGCTTGGGCTGGCGGTTGATGACCGCGATGTTCATGACCGTGTAGTTGGTCTGAAGCGGCGTGAACTCGTAAAGCTGGTTGAGCACCACGTCGGCGTTGGCGTCGCGCTTGAGCTCGACCACCAGGCGGGTGGCGTGCTGGCGGTCGGACTCGTCGCGGACGTCGGCCACGTCGTCCATCTGCCCGTTCTTGACGCATTCGGCGATGCGCTCGCGGATGGTGGTGCGCAGCACCTGGTAGGGGATCTCGTCGATGACGATGGAGACCTTGCCCTTGTGCTCCTCGAGGTGGGTCTTGCCGCGCAGGACGATGGAGCCCCGCCCGGTGCGGTAGGCCTCCTCGATGCCGCGCCGGCCGCAGATGATCCCGCCGGTGGGGAAGTCCGGGCCGGGCAGGACCTCCATCAGCTCCTCGACGCTGACCTGCGGGTTGTCGAGGACCTTGACGATGGCGTCGGCCATCTCGCGGAGGTTGTGCGGCGGGATGTTGGTGGCCATGCCCACGGCGATGCCGGTGGTGCCGTTGACCAGCAGGTTGGGGAACTTGGCCGGCAGGACCACGGGCTCTTCGAGGCGCTCGTCGTAGTTGGGCTCGAAATCGACGGTCTCCATCTCGATGTCGGCCATCATCTCGGCGGCCGGACCGTCCATGGTCGCCTCGGTGTAGCGCATGGCCGCCGGCGGGTCCCCGTCGATCGAGCCGAAGTTGCCCTGGCCCTTCACCAGCGGGTAGCGCATGGCCCAGTCCTGGGCCATGCGCACCAGCGTCGGATAGATGACCGCCTCGCCGTGGGGGTGATAGTTGCCCGAGGTGTCGCCGGCGATCTTGGCGCACTTGAGGGGCTTGGTGCGCGGCCCGAGCTTCAAATCGTGCATGGCCACCAGGATGCGCCGCTGCGAAGGCTTGAGCCCGTCGCGGGCGTCCGGCAGGGCCCGCGACATGATGACGCTCATGGCGTAGGTCAGGTACGAGTCCTGGAGCTCCTCGACGATCGAACGGTCGATGATCGTGTTCTTGGGGGCGATAGGCGTGTCCGACATGCGGGTTCCTTTTGAGTGCGCGGCCCCGCCCACGGCGGGCCAGCGTATTGTAGCCGATGCCCGGAGCGCACGCCACGCGGCAGGACATCAGGCCGTGACCGCACGGGCGGAGCGGGGAAGGGGGCGGCCGGCACTGTCGGCGTTACGATGAAAACCCCCGGCGTCCCGTCAATTCGTGGCCGGCGCGAAGCTCTTCCTGCCGGCCAGGCAGTAGACCCCGCCGTCGAAGGTGGTGAGATACAGCCGGTCGCCGCTGATGCACGGAGCACTGACCAGGGGCGAGCCGAAGTCCATGCACCAGATCATCTTGCCGTTCTCGAGGGCCAGGGCATAGAGCTTGCCGTCGCCGCAGGGCACGTAGGCGATGCCGCCGGCGATGGTCGGGCTGCCCACCAGGGCGTCGTAGCCGTTGTTGTAGGGAGCCATCTTCAGGGCCGATTTGCCGATGGGCACGCTCCACAGCGGCGCGCCGTCCTGGAGCTTGTAGGCCCGGATGCTGCCCGTCCCGCCGGTGACGATGACGCCGTTGTGGACGGCGGGCGTGGACAGCGACCGCCCGCCCTCCAGCGGCTGCTTCCAGCGCTGCCTGCCGGTGGCCAGGTCGGCGCAGTGCAGGATTCCGCCGTAGGTCGTGAATATCACGCGGCCGTCGGCGATGACCGGGCTGCCGTGCAGACGTTCGTCGGTCGCGTATTCCCAGACCGGCTCGCCGGTGTCGGCGCGGACGGCGCGGGGGGTCTTGCCCTGGGAGTTGCCGGCCACCACCACGACGTCGCCCTGGGCCGCCGGGCAGGAGTAGGAGCTGATCCAGTCGGGGCCGAAGGTCTTGTGCCATTTGGGCGCGCCGTCGGCGGCGTTGAACGCGCCGAAATAGGCGTAGGTGCCGGCGAAGACCGTTCCGCCCAGCACGACCGGCCCGGCGTACTGCCAGCGGTCCACCGGCGAACCGAGGACCTGCTGCCAGAGGGGTTTGCCGCCGGCGCGGTCGAAGGCGTGGACGATCCCGCCGTGCGAGCAGGCGTAGACGCGGCGGTCATCGACGGCCACGCTGTGCGAGACCGCCGCCGGCGTGGGAGTGAACCACAGTTGCTCGCCGTCCTCGGCGCGCAGGGCCAGGACGCCGTTGCGGTCGAAGTCGCCCCGGTCTTTCATGCCCACGTAGACCGTGCCGTCCTTGAGCACCGGCGAAGCGGCGTCGAAATTGGCGCCGGTGTGGCGATACCAGACCGGCGCCAACGGCGGCTCGAGGCCGGAGTCGCTGACCCCGCCGCGCTGGGGTCCGCCGCCGAACTGCGGCCAGTCGGACCGGGCGGTCTGAGCGGCCGCCGGGGCGGGCTTGACCGCCATGACCATGAAACTCGACCGGGCCGTCGATTGCTCGCCGCGGTCGTTGGTGGCGGTGACGGACAGGTCGTAGGCGCCGCGGGCGATCTTCCCGGCCGGCACCGCGCCGCGCCAGTTCCAGTCGCCCTGCCGGGCCAGTTCGCCCTCGGCGACCAGCGTCTGGCCGCTCTTGAGCTCGAACCGCATGGAGACGTATTCCGCCGCCGTCTCGTACGCATCGACCACCACCAGCAGGTCGCCCTGGGGGATCATCAGGGCCTCGTTCGGCGTGACGATGGTCAGCCGCTTGCCGTCGGCCATGTAGCGCATGCGCGTGCGGATGCCCTCGGGCTCGACGCGGATCAGCTTGAAGGCGGCCGGCGAACAGTCGATGCCCCCGAAGAGAAAGTTGGGATGGTTGTACGAGCCCATCTGCCCGACCTTGACCGTGCGCTGCGAGTGCCAGTGGCCGGTGAAGACCCCCTCCGTGCCGTAGGAGGCGAACAGCTTGTGCTCCTCTTCGGAAGGGGCGAAATGCTGGAACATGAACAGCCGCTTCCGGCCGCGGAGCAGCTTGAGGTCCTGCTCGATCCAGGCGCGCTGCTGGGGCGTCTTGTGCATCGAATTGATGATGAGGAAATGGCAGTCGGCGTAGTCGAACGAGTAATAATCGGGCCCCAGGTACTTGCGGTAGTTGGCGCTGCCCCGGTCGTTGGTGTCGTGGTTGCCGATCACGCTGAAGTAGGGCACCTTGGAGGTGGCCACGCCGGCCACGTAATCGTCGTACTGTTTGGTGATCGAGCCGACGTTGACCAGGTCGCCGGTGGCCAGGACGAAGGCCACGCCCTCCTTGACGGCGGCGATCTCGGCCAGGCCGGCGGCCAGCAGCTCCCTCGTCCCGCTGCCGCCCACGTGGATGTCGGAGACCTGGGCGAAGGTAAAGGGCTGGCGCTCGTCGGCGGCCTTGAGCGGGAAGTCGAACTTCTCTCCGGGCTTGGCCCCGGCCAGGCGCTGGTACCACTTCCCCCACTTGGAGTAACCCGCCGGCAGCGAGATGTAGACGAACTCGGCGTCGCCGGCCGTGTTGGGCACGGTGTAAGTGCCGTCGGCGTTGGTCGTGACGATGGCGGTCCGGTCGGAAACGCCCACCCCGGCGATGCCCGGCTCGCCGTCGTCGTATCGCCCGTTGTCGTTCAGGTCGTTGAACACCCGGCCGGCGATGGGGCCCTCGTAGCCGGTCTTTTTCTGGACGTACACTTCCACGGGCCCGGCCCGGCCGGCTTTCACCGCTTCGGCGTACGCCAGCAGGTTGCGCATCAGCCGCGGGGCCTGGGCCTT
>JABRVU010000225.1:0-6806 GCA_039961895.1 Phycisphaerae bacterium
GCAGACCCCGCCGGAGGCTGTGACCGACGGCCAGCGATTCCGCCGACCTGCAACGGCTGATGGCCGCCCGCCTGGCGGGGGAGAAAGTCACCCTGCGCGTTCGTCGCGAGGGAGACGAACACGAGGTCACGCTGGTCCTGGCCGTGCCCGAGGACATCGGCGAAGTGCCCGACGGTGAAAGTGAAGGGCCTTCCAGCCGGCCCGCGCAGACCCGGCCGGAAAGCGACTGATCCGGCGGTGATCTTTCCATCGCGCCGCCGTTCCGCGACAAATTCAGCAGATCGCCGATTCCGCCCGGACCGCCGGACGGGAGGCCGATTCCCCCCAGGGCCGCTATAATGCCCCTGAACCCAGGCACAGGAGAGGTCCCAGGTGCGACGGTACATGCTCAAGTCCAAGATTCACCGGGCGACGCTGACCGGCACGGAGCTCAACTACGAGGGCAGCATCGCGGTGGATCAGAGCCTGCTGGAGGTGGCGGACATCCTTCCGGGCGAGCAGGTTCACGTGCTGAACGTGAACACCGGTGCCCGGCTGGTGACGTATGCGATCCCCGCGCCGCCCGGTTCGGGGACCATGCTGCTCAACGGACCGGCCGCCCGACTGGGTGCGCCCGGCGACCTCATCATCATCCTCACCTACTGCGACCTTGACGACGCCGACGCCCGCCGGCACCGGCCGAAGGTCATTCACGTGGATGAGAAGAACCGGCCGGCCGGCGCAGGTCGATAGACTTCGTGAGCGATGACGCATCATCGTTCTTGAACGATCCTGAACGCCGGCACGGCGGATCACCTCACCGCGGAAAACATGGAGAGCACGGGAAACAGGGCCATCGAGCACAAAACCTGGAAGGACTCCGACGTTGCGGTCTGCAACGCCGGGGTTGGGCGAGCAAAACGATTTCACCGGTGGTGAGATTCGGAAGGCAAGGAGCGCGCGACGAAAAAGCCTTCCTCCGTATCCTCCGGATCTGAAGCGGCGAACAAGCTGCCATGTCGTCAGGGGACAGGCGTCGGCGCGGGCCGCGAGGCGCTTTCCAATCCCCCAACGGCAGTTCGCGACGCGGTCGCAGGCCGGCGCTCGCGCGGAGAGCGCGAGGGTCCGGAGCGATCTGAGAACCGGTCACGCCGGAATATCGTGGGAGGTTTCCATGCCCAGACTGACGGTCGAAGGCGTCGGTACGTTCGAGGTTCCGCAGGGCAAAAGGCTGGTCCTGGCGCTGGAGGACGAGGCCGGCGTCGATCAGCTTCACGCCTGCGGGGGCAATGCCCGCTGCACGACCTGCCGGGTGGAGTTCGTCGCCGGCGAGCCGGAGCGCATGACCGAGGCGGAGAAAGCGGTGATGACCGCCCGCGGTCTGACGGGCACGCCCGGGCTGCGGCTGAGTTGCCAGATAGCCTGCGAGGCGGACATGACCGTGCGGGCCATCTCCCGCCTGGCGGGCAGCGGCCGGCCCGACGCCGGGCGCCGTCCCGCGGAGGCCATCGAGCCGCCGCCGAAGTGGACCACGCGATAGGCGGCGTCCCTCACCTGCCCTGCCTGGGCGGCACGAGGAACTTGCAGGTGGTTTCGGGGTTCCGGCACGCGCCTCCGCCCGCCATCCCGGCCGGCTCTTGCCCGGCTCACTCCAGGAACGCGCGGATGCGTTCCGCGATCCGGTCGCGGGTCGCGCGGAAGGCCGGCATGCGCTCTTCCTCCGAGCCGGGCGCGTGGGACGGATCCTCGAAGGGCCAATGCAGCACCTGGGCGGCGCCGGGAAACACGGGGCAGGAGTCGCGGGCCTGGTCGCAGACCGTGACCACCAGATCGAACTTCTGGCCGGCGAACTCGCTGACCGGCTTGCTGCGGTTCCTGGAGAGGTCCAGGCCGATCTCACCGAGGGCCCGCACGGCCAGCGGATGCACGAAGCCGGCCGGGTGCGAGCCGGCCGAGAAGGCCTCCCACCTGTCTTTGCCCAGGTGGTTCCAGAGGGCCTCGGCCATCTGAGACCGGCACGCGTTCCCGGTGCATACGATCAAAACGCGCTTTTTCATCGTGGTTTCCTCGCGGCGATCGAGAGGCTGGTGATGTAATCCGCCGGCCCGGTGCCTGGGGGAAGATGCTCGATGATCCCGCGATACAGCGGGTCCTGCCATTCGCTCATGGCCCGGATGTATTCGCCCTTCTGATCGAGTCGGACGTCCACCAGCCCGGCGTCGGCGATCATGCGCCGCGTGTCGTCGACCAGGGCGGCGCCGGCCACGCAGCCGACCAGGGCCTCGACCATGCCGGCGACGGCCTCGGGCAGCGGCTGAAGCAGCGCCAGGTCCGACACCGCCACCCGCCCGCCGGGCTTGAGCACGCGGGCGATCTCGCGCCAGACCCGCGGCTTGTCGGGCGAGAGATTGATGACGCAGTTGGAGATGACCACGTCGACGGCGGCGTCGGCCACCGGCAGGTGCTCGATCTCCCCCAGGCGGAACTCGACGTTGTCCAGTCCGGTCCGCCGCCGATAGGCATCGATCTGGCGGCGGGCGCGGCTGAGCATCTCCGGGGTCATGTCCACGCCGATGACCCGGCCGGCGGCCCCGACCTTGGGGCCGGCCAGGAAGACGTCGAAACCGGCTCCGCTTCCCAGGTCAAGGACCACCTCGCCCGGCTGAAGAGCCGCGATGGCCGCGGGATTCCCGCAGGACAAACCCAGGTTGGCCTCCTCGGGCAGCAGAGCCAGCTCCGACTCGCTGTATCCGATCTGCCGGGCGAGGTCGCCCGGGGCGATGCCGGCCCCCTGCCCGCTCCCGCAGCATCCACGGGACGAGGACGGCTCGGCCAGGATTTCCAGCGGCGAGCGGCGGTCGCTGCCTTCACGGGCGATGCGGGCGTAACCTTCACGAACCTTTTCGCGCACGGCGTGATGATCGTTCATCGTCGCTTCCCTTGATGGCGGCGCCCCCATGACACCGCGTTCTGTCCGCCGTCGTCCCGCAACGCGCGGTAACGACGGGTTCCACCATCCAGACCGCAACCGCCATCCCAACGGCGATCATGGGGGGCGCGGTCGGGCCGTCCACCGCCTCCGCGGCATCGCGGGCCGGAGGGCTCATGCGTCCTCCCGCCGGGGAACGGCGCATCAACAGCAGGCCGGTCGGCAGCGGCGACGGCGCAGCCGCCTCGCGTCCGTCTTCAACGGTTCGAGCCCGCCCAGGCAGTCGCGCAGGCATCCGAGCAAGGCCGCCTCCAACCCCCCGAGCCGGGGCGCCAGGCCGTAATATTTCCATTTTCCGTCGCGGCGCACGCACACCAGCCCGGCCCGCTTGAGATACGCCAGGTGCCGCGAGACCTTCGGCTGGCGCTCGGCCAGGGCGGCGCACAGATCGCAGACGCACACCGGCCCTTCGGAGAGCAGGTTCAGGATGCGCAGCCGCGTCGGGTCGGCAAAGGCCCGGAAGAGCAGGTCGGCGGATGCAGGGGGCGGTTTCATATTCGTCTATACGAATATGTTAGCCCCGTTTCGAGCCCCCGTCAAGCATCCGATCCACGGCGGTTCAGGAGGGAACCGTGAGGCGATCGGCGGCAAAAGGACTCCCCGCCGGCCGGACACGAGTGCCGGTCATTGTCGGCCCAGAGCTCTTCCAGGACCGGCACTTACGGCCGGCCGCTTTGGCTCGCACTCCTGCTCAGGGGTAGAAGCAGTTCGGGGCGCACGGGTAGAAGCCGGTATAGAACTCCTGGAATCGGGCGTAGTCGGTCTGGTCCACGTCCAAGTCCTTGTCCACGTCGAAGTTCTCGCAGTTGAACAGGTCGGCCTCGGCCAGGGGGACGCCGGGGGCGGTCACGCAGGCGATGAAGGCCGCCAGGTCCAGTTGGTTGACGTAACCGTTGCGGTCCGCGTCCGGCGCGGGCCGCGCATCCTCGAAGCCGATGCCCCGCGAAGTCGGCCCGCCCAGGGCGGCGACCTCGTCGTCGGTCATGGCGTAGTCGCGGACCTGGATGCTGTTGACGTAGGTCACCTTGACGCCGTCGGGGGCCGTGTCGGTGAACATCAGCAGCACGTCCTCGCCGGCCGAGCTGGCCTTGGTGTAGAGTGCCCGCTTGCCGTCGTGGCCGGTGGCGCCCTGGGTGGCCAGCAACTGCCCGTTCAGGTACTTGCTCATCCGGTCGGTGGTGGTGTCGATCACCACCGCGATCCGGTGCCAGGCGCCCGGCCCGATCAGGCCCTGTCCGTGATACTGCGCGTCGTCGCCGATGCTCATGTCGGTCATGCGGATCCAGAGCATGGCGTCTTCGGCATTGAGCGGATTGGTCTGATAAATGGTGGTCCAGGCCACGTCGGTGTTGGCGTAGACGTAATCCTCGGGCTTGTAGTACACGTCCACGATGAGGCTGTACTGGTTGACCTTCTGGGCCAGGCTATCGCCGTTGGCCGCCGCTCCGTGCGGGAACATGTAGCCGGTGCAGGGCTGGACCACGGGCACGCGCATGACCTTGGGATCTTTGCCGTTGATCTTGGGCACGCCGAACTGGCTGGCCGGCCCGAACTGGGTCTCGGCGGCCAGGTTCTGCGAGCAGGGGCCGAACCCGCAGCCGCGGAAGTATTGGAGCGGCCGGCCGACGGTGGCGGTCAGGTTGCCGTTCTCGAAATCCCACTGCCCGGTCACGCCGGGTCCGGACTCGATGCCCTCGGCCTTGGGGCCGCCCAGGGCCCCGATCTCCTCGGCGGCCATGGTGTAGTTGCGGATCTGGACGCTGTTGACGTAGCCGACGGCCGTGTCCCCGTCATTGTCGGTGAACAGCAGCGTGGCCCGGTTGTGGGCCTTGGCATACAGCGACCAGCGCCCGTCCAGGCCGCCGTTGGTGACGATGTTCTGCGTGGCCCCGACCTGCACGCCGTCGATGTACTTGGCCAGCGTCGAGTTGCCGGCGCCGGCGGCGACCAGGTTGAAGGCCAGGGCGATTCGATGCCACGTGTCGGGAAGGATCGTTCCGGCGTACTGCCCGCTGATGCCCAGCCCGCTGTCGGTATTGCGGATGAAGGTGTCGCCGTCGTTGCCGGCGTCGTTGCAGTCGTTGGTCTGGAACAGGGCGCGCCACTTGTCGCTGGATTCGGCGGGGTAGTACACGTCCATGATGAGCGTGAACTGGTTGACGTATTGGCCCCCGCCGTTGGCGTCGATCTCCGGGTACATGGCGTAGCCCATGAACCGGTCGCAGGCCGGGAACTTCATCACCTTGGCGTCCACGCCGTTGATCTTGGCGATGCCGAAGGAGGTGGTGGTGCCGAACTGGGTTTCGGCCTCGATATCCCTGGCGGGCACGCTGGGCTTCTGCCAGTAGTAGCCGTTGGCCCCGACGGTGGCGTTCAGGTTGCCGTTCTCGAAGTCCCACTGGCCCGTGACGCCCGCGCCCAGAACCGCCCCGGCCAGACCGAGCCAGCCGGTCACCGCACTCGCTCGCCACCAGAAGTGATTCAACTGAGTCTTCATTTCGACCTCCCGCCTGAGAAAAGGTGCGTACGGTCTTCGCGCTTGCGGCGACCGCACGCGAACGCATTCAGCATACTCATTCTTCACGGCGCATGGCAAGACCCCGTAACGTCGTGAGAGCATGGCGGGCGGGTTTCGGCGCGGTTGACACTGCAAGCCCCGCCGAGTACTTTCGACGACGCCCGGAAACCCGGCTGGGATAGGCCGTTGCAGCCGATGGGGGCGGGCCCCGGGGCCAGGTGTCGATGCGGCGCCCGGCCGACCTGTGGCCTGGAATCCCTTCAATCCGATAATGATGGGGAACGGGTGGCCGCCCTCTTCTGATCGCCGCCGCAGCGTCGTCCACCCGACCCTGACCGGCATGGATGGAACAAAGGAACGTGGCCATGAAAGCTTCGATCGGATTCACGACCCGTGTGCTCGTCGGCGCTGCCCTGATCACGACCCTGGGTTTGACGACACCCTTGCGGGCCCAGGCGACTCTCCCGGCCGGCGATGAACCGCCCGCCGCCAGGGGTCCGCAGTCCGGCAAGATCAAGGGCGACAACGTCTACATCCGCAGCGGCTCGCACATCAACTACTACCCGGTCACCAAGCTCAATCGCGGCGACCCGGTGACGGTGGTGGGCGAGCAGTACGGCTGGTTCGAGATTCTGCCGCCGGCCGGCACCTTCAGCCTGATCGACAAGACCTACGTGGACCGCGCCGGCGACACCGGCACGCTCAATGGAGACTGCGTTGTTTACGCCGGCAGCAACCTGGACAAGGCCCACTACGCCAAGCAGGCCAGGCTCAAGAAGGGCGACACGGTCAAGATACTGGGAGAGACGCCCGACGGGGCGTTTTACAAGATCGAGCCGCCGGCGGGGGCGACCTTGTGGGTCAAGGCCGATTTCGTGGAGGGGGTGACGCCGACGGGGGCGGCCCCCACGATCAAGCCGCCCGAGCGCGTGGCTCCCGGCGAGTTGGGCATCGACACGGAGCCGCGGGCGGCGGCCACTCGCCCGGCCGGCGGGCGGAGCGGTCCGACGACCCGGCCGATCGTCCGCCGTTCGCCCACGCCCGCCGAGCGTACCAGCCAGGCCCGGGCTCCCCGTCCCGCCGCCAGCGAGAAGTACGAGCCCCAGATGAGCGCCATCGAGGCCGAGATCGAGGCCGAAAACACCAAGCCCTTCACGGAACGGTCGTATGACCGGCTGCTGAGCAAACTGCGGCCCCTGGCCGAGCAGACCGAGGACGAAATCGCCGCCCTGTACGCCCAGACGCGCATCCGGCAGATCGAGGGCTATACCGAATCGCAGGCCGCGGCCCGTCAGATCGCCGGCCTGCGCGACGAAGCCA
>JABRVU010000226.1:0-5843 GCA_039961895.1 Phycisphaerae bacterium
GCTCGGCCTCAGCCGGGGCCCGAACCGGCCGGGTCCGGGGGTCGGGGCTGGCCTCACGGCCCCTTCGCGGTTGGGCTTTCAGGTCGGTCGTGCCCGGCGCCGGAGCCGCCGCCGTCCCCGCTCCCGCCGTCGCCAGCCTCGGTAGGATCCGAAGCCCGCCGATCAGCCGGCGGAAAGGGTCGGCCCAAGACGAGATGGTCGCCCCCTCCGGCAGGTTGTTGCGAACCGACTCGGCCATGCCCTGAAGCTGCCGCCCGCCGCGACGCAGGGCCCCCGAAATTCTGAACAGCACGCCCTCGGCGGTGAACAGCAGGCCCACGATCGCGCAATAGCCCAGCATCACCCGGGCCAGAAGCCATCCGACGCTGTGCTGAAGCCAGGTGCCGACCACGTGTCCGAGCACGCCGCCGCGGGCCTCCGGCCAGCGCAGACCCGGGCCTTCCGTCTTCATGTGGGCGGCCGCCGACGTGACCACCACCAGCAGCACCACGCCCAGAACCCGCTGCCACAGCGAGGGCAGACGCCCCTGCCGGGCCAGCACCCCCAGGGCCAGCGTCAGGCCGCCTGCGGCGGCGTACGTTCCCACGCCGAAGTACAGGAACAGCCGATGCGCCACCCAGGCCCCCAGGGCCCCGGCGGCGTTGCGGGCGGGGACGGGGTGCGGCCAGGCACGCGGGCTCGGCCAGTCCTGCGGGTCGAACGTCAGAATCGAAATCCACACGAACGCGCACAGGATGATGACCAGCAGGATCACGCAGCCCCGAACCACCTGCCAGCGCTGTTCCGATCTGCTCATGAAGCGCGTTTCCTCCCTGATCCGCAGAAACACATGCTATCCGATACGCCACCGCGCGCCCACGCTCAGCCCGGCGGCGGGCGAAGGGAGCGATCGGCGCGTCCTCGTCCGGGGTGCCGGCGACGCCGCTCCACGAAGCGACGCGCCCCTTCCTGCGCGCAGCATCCCACGTCCCGCGCGGTACGCGGCCACATTGTTCCTATCGGCGGAACCGCTACAATCGCCGTATGAAATCGATCGTCGCCCAGCTCGAGAGCCTCTTCCGCCAGACTCTGGTTCCGATCCTCGGGCCGTCGGGCGTCCAGGTCGATCCGCTCATCCGCCCGGCCGGCGACGAGAAGTTCGGCGACTACCAGAGCAACCTGGCCATGAGCCTGGGCAAGCAGCTCGGCCGGAAGCCGCGCGACCTGGCCGCCGAACTGGCCGGGGCCCTCGACGCCCTGGCCGCCGACATGTGCGAGCCCTTCGAGGTGGCCGGTCCCGGCTTCATCAACATCCGTCTCAAGCCGCAGTGGCTGGCCCGTCAGCTCGAGGCCATTCCACCCGGCGGCGACGAGGACCGGCTGGGCATCGAGCCGACCGCCGAACCGCAGCGCGTGGTCGTCGATTATTCATCGCCCAACATCGCCAAGCAGATGCACGTCGGGCACTTCCGGGCCACCATCATCGGCGACGCCATCGTGCGCATCCTGGACTTCGAGGGCCACCGGGTCATCCGCCAGAACCACGTCGGCGACTGGGGCACGCAGTTCGGCATGTTGATCGCTCATCTGAGGGACCGCCACCCGGAGGCCCTGGCCCATCCGGACCGGACTCACGTGCAGGATCTCGAGGCCTTCTACCGCGAGGCCCACCAGCGCGACCGGGAAGACCCGGTGTTTGCCGAACGGGCCCGGGCCGCCGTCGTCGCCCTGCACAACGGCGAGCCCGAGACCGTGCGCGCGTGGCAATACATCGTGGCCGAATCGCGCAACCACTACGAACCGGTGTATCGCCGGCTGGGCGTACTGCTGACCCGGGAGGACGAAAGAGGGGAAAGCTTCTACGCCCCGCGGCTGGAGCCGCTGGTCAAGCGTCTGGCCGGGCAGCATGGTCCTCAGGCTCCCGCTCCGGCCGGCGCGGGACGGCCGACGGTTCGCATCGAGGAATCCGACGGGGCCCTGTGCCTGTTTCTCTACGACGGCGACGGCCGGCCGATGTTCAAGGGCCCGGAGGGCAACCCGCTCCCGTTCATGATCCGCAAGTCGGACGGAGCCTTCCTTTACGCGACTACCGATCTGGCGGCGATGGAGTTCCGCATCCGCGAGCTTCAGGCCGATCGTATCGTCTACGTCACCGACGCGCGGCAGACCCTCCATTTTCAGATGCTCTTCGCCGCCGCCCGGGCCCTGGGCTGGACGCGGTCCGGGCACGGCGCGAACGAGGTGCGGCTCGATCACGTCACCTTCGGCTCGATCCTGGGGGAGGATCGCCGCCCGCTCAAGACCCGCAGCGGCGACAACGTGAAGCTGGCCGACCTGCTCGACGAGGCCGTCAGCCGCGCCGAGGCCCTCCTTCGCGCGAGCGAGGCCGACCCCGACAAGCGCCGCGGCTTCACCGAGGAAGAGATCAGGGACGTGGCCGAGGCCGTCGGCATCGGGGCGGTGAAGTACGCCGACCTCTCCCAGAACCGCCAGAGCGATTACGTCTTCAGTTGGGACAAGATGCTGGCCTTGGACGGCAACACCGCCCCCTATCTGATGTACGCCTACGCCCGGATTCGCTCCATCCACCGCAAGGGCCGGTCGGCGGAAACCATCCCCGCGGACGGTGAGATCCAGTTGACTCGGCCGCAGGAGCGCGGCCTGGCCAGGAAGATCCTCCAGTTCGCCGAGACGGTGGATACGGTGGCCGTCACTCTGAAAATCAACGTGCTCTGCGATTACCTGTACGATCTGGCGGGGGCGTTCATGAAGTTCTATGAGACCTGCCCGGTCCTGACCGCCGAGACGCCCCAACTCCGATCCTCGCGCCTGCGGTTGTGCGATCTGGCCGCCCGAACGCTCAAGACGGGACTTTCGCTGCTGGGTATCCGCGTGGTCGAGCGGATGTAACCTCATCGCGGGAGGGCACGGGCTTGCCTGGGTAGCGCCTCCCGTGAGAACGGAGCGTAGAACGCATGGCGTCCATGATGGCTGGCAACGGGCGATGGCGGTGATCGCTCCGCCTGCCGTCGATTCCATCCCGCCCCGCTTTGACTGAGCGAAACCGGCCCAACTACCCCTGAATACGCCCTATCCTCACATGTACGATCGAAAGTAGCTAAAGAGGGTATTCCTCCCTCTCGATAGACGATGTAGAGGCTGTGGGTATTCCGCTCAGAGAGCGGACAGCCTGGCTTGGAGGGTCCGGGTAACGGCGAGCTCGGATCCTCTTTTTTTGCGCGCCAACCCATAATCGAGCGCAAACCATTGAAAGTCAAGTTATTAAGGCTGTATACCAATAGAACCGAGGCGGACCGTCGGGTTACCGAGGTCCGCCTCGTTGCCTCTTTCCCCAGTTTTGTCAGCGGAAAGGGATGACCTCCGGGGGCTCGCAGCGCGCGCCCAACCGCTTCCGCCGTATTCTTACGAATCAACGCTCGATAATAGGGCGATTACACCATCCTGGTGCGTGGGGCACGCCCAGTGACCCGCCCGCTTCCGCTTTGCCGACGGGGGTCGCCAGCCCGATGACGTGTTGACGAGAGAGACCCTCCCGCCGGGGCCGGCGACGCCGGTTTCTCAACCTCCGAGAAATATAACACGGAATTCCGTCGATGCAACCAAAAAAATGAGAATTGTTAATTCAGGTAATTCAGTTCATGTTTTCCCGGATTGCCAAAACCGGCCATCGCCATATGCCATCCGAAGTTGAACCGAATGGTGAGTGAAAGCGTACAGTGTTCATGCCTGACGGGCCATGCACCATGCACAGGGGCCATCGAACGCTCCAGTTTGTGAGCCTGGGCGGGATCGCCGCCGCCTTGGCCTTTCTGGTCTTCATCCGGCTGGGTTGGGTCGCGCTTTCAGGCCGACGAAGCGTCGCCGTCGTGCTCGTGCTGGTTCTGTTCTCAAACGTGTTCTGGTGGTCGAGGGTCCGTGAAGTCATCCACCGCTCAACGGCGATCCCGACGAAGGGGCTGCGGCTCGCGGCGGCGTGTCTCTGGAATACGCATGCCCTGCTGGTCCTGCTGCCCCTGGTGCTGGTGGGGATGAAGCTACGTCACACGGTGGACGCGCTGCCGGTGCCGATCCTGGCCTGGACGATCATTTGGCATCTGTTGCTGGCCGGCGTGGGGATCGCGGCCGTCGCCGTCGTCGGGCTGCGCGGCGCGGGTTGGGTGCTGCGGGCGGCGCGGGCCCGGGCCCAGGCCGTATCGCCCGCGCCGGCAGTGGAAGACACAGGGGGCGAACTTCAACGAGCCGGACTTTCGCGTCGGGAGCTGCTGTCGGCTGCGACCGCGGCAGCGCCGCTGGTGATCACCGGCGGCTCCCTCGTCGCGGGCGCCCATCAGGCCGGCGGCTTTCGGGTACGCAAGATCACGATGCACGTCCCCGGTCTGCCCAGCCGGCTGGAAGGCCTGACCATCACCCACATCAGCGACGCCCACGTCGGGCGGTTCTTCCGCCCCGAGCACCTGCCCAGGATGGTGGAAGAGGCCAACCGGCTCAAGAGCGACCTCGTGGTCGTCACCGGCGACATGATCGACCACTCGAATGACTTCCTCCCCGCCGCCGTCGAAGCCCTCGCCCAGCTCGAGGCGCCGTACGGGCGCTTCACGGTGATCGGCAACCACGACTTGTTCGATGATCCCATCGAGGTCATCCGCGCCCTTCGCACGGGCGCGCCGCGCTTCCTGGACGACGCGATGACCGTCACCGACGTAGGCGGGGAACCGATCCAGATCGCGGGCCTGTTCTGGTCGGCGAGCGAGCCGCCGCGCGGGCGCGATCCGGGGCTCATCGAGCGGGCGCGTCAGGCGATGGCCGGCGCCAGCCGCGAGCGTTTCACCATCGCGCTGACCCATCATCCGCACGCTTTTGACGCCCTGGCCCACATGGGCGCCAACCTGGTGCTGGCCGGCCACACCCACGGCGGACAGATCATGCTCACGCCGCCCGGCTGGCCCGTCACCTTCGGGGCCGGCAGCCTGATGTTCCGCTACATCCACGGCGAATACGCACTGGGCCAGGCGCGGCTCTACGTCAACTCCGGCGTGGGCAACTGGTTCCCGGTGCGCGTGAACGCCCCGGCGGAGATCGTACAGCTCCGTCTGGTGTGACCGGTCGGGCCGGCCGATCGCCGCGGCTCGCCGTCCGGGTCGTATTCTCTCTTCTCACTTCCCACTTCCCAGCGTTGCGACAGGTGCGCCGGGGTGAATCCGCCCTGAACGCGGGATACAATGGGGGCATCCGCGCCGGCCGTTGCCGCGGTGGGCCGCGCGCCGGCCGGTGGTCCGGGTCGATTCCCATGGCCAAGCCCCTACCCGCCTTCGCGGACGCCCCGTGCCGATCGTCATCGGCGCTGCGCGGCCTGCGCATCACCTTCAGCGGATTGCTGTGCCTGGTGGTCGTCCTGATGGTCGGGCTGGCGGCGCTCAACAGCGAGGCCAACCTGCTCTTTCTGCTGTTCGGGATCAGCGTGGGCGTGGTGACGGCGGGAGCGGTGGGGCCGGTCTTCATGGTCCGCAAGCTGGAGATCGAACGGGTCGCGCCGGCCGCCGTCGTCGCCGGGCGCTCCTTCAGCCTCGCGTACGTGATCCGCACGCGGCGGCGCTGGTTCAACTCCTGGTCGCTGACCCTGGGCGAGGTTCCCGTGGGGCGGCGGACGGTGCGGTTTCCGCTGGCCTTCATCGAGGTGCTCAGGCCCGGCCAGCCGCACCGCGTCGAGTTGTCGTGCCTGTTGCCGGCCCGCGGGCGCGTCCGCCTGTCGGGCGTGCGCGTCTGGTCGAGGTTTCCTTTAGGACTGTTCGCGTGCTGCGTGGACGTGGACCTGCCGGGCGAATTGATCGTGTATCCATCCGTGG
>JABRVU010000227.1:0-1807 GCA_039961895.1 Phycisphaerae bacterium
GCCCCCAGTTCCCCCAGGTCTTGAGCGAGGGCGACCTCAAGCTCCGCCCCATCCGCCTGGCCCGCCACGCCGACAAGAGCCTCATCGCCCCGGCGGCGGGGTCGGGAGAGCAACCCGCCGGCACCGGCGGCACCCAGGCCGGCGCCGGCCCGTCCGCGTCAACCAGCGAGCGAATCCCCATTGACGACTCGACGCCGGAGTCGCTGGCCAGCGGGACGGTCGCGGTTCTCGCCGCGATGCGGTACGACCAATTGGCCGAGATCCTCGTCGCGGAGCAGCGCGCCGAGGTTGAGAAAGCACTTGCCGTCCTTCAGCCCATCAACGACGCCGAACTCGAACTGAATCGAGTCCTGGCCGAGAAGTTCCCGGGGCACTCGTTCAAAGTGGCGCTTCCCAAGGGCATACCGGGGCTTTTCAATCTGCCGAGGGAAGCCACCATCGCGGACTTCAAGTCAGAGGGCGACGATGAAGCCGAGGCGACCATGACCAGCCAGGGACGCGACGGCGCGAGCACCAGCCCGGTCAAATTCCGCCGAATCGAGGGCAAATGGCGGATCGAGATCGCCGCCTTGAAACCGATGTCCCAGGTTGAACTCGACATGGTGGCCCGGATCAGCCCGGCCATGGTCGAACCCTACACCAGGCTGATCGAGCGGATCAACAACGGAGAAATCACCGAAGCCACGGCGGCCGAAGAAGCGTGCCGACAGGCCCTGGGCGAGTCCGTCAAGAAGGGGCTGGAGCAGGCCACGTCCCAGTCCCCGCCTCCTGGTGCGCCCACGGATCAGGCGACGCCGCCCGCGGAGGGTTCCGCCCCGACTCCCGAGGCCCGGACGCCCGAGCCGACCAGGCCGCGGGAGCGCGACGAGGTGGATCAGAGCTACAGCGGCCCGGGCATGCTCCGCCAGCGTTGATCGCGTCAACCTCCGCCGTGCGGCACGCGGCGGGGGTTCATGACCGCCACGGTCCAGCCCGGTTGCGACCGTGGTCAGCGCCGCGAGCGCGAGAGAGCGGAAACTCGACTTCAACCGCTTCCTTACGGGCGCGGCTGTGAATCAGGAGATGATTCCATGCCCGTTCTGCCAAACCGCGCGGCCTTGCCGGCGCTGACCTGCGCGGCCGGCTTTGTCTTGGCCGTCCTGTTGCTGACCTCCCGGACGGGAGCCCAGGACAAGAAGCCGGCGGCGATCCGGTCGAAGGTCGTCACCCGCGCCGACGCCCGCTCGACCAAGGGCCCGTGGGGCGAGATGCGCGTTCATTTCAACGGCGACGAGACCTTCGCCAACCAGGCGGCCTTCGCGGCCATCGCCGTCGTCGAGCCGGGCCAGGCCGTCCACCTGGCCCACCGCCACGTGGAGGAGGAGTTCCTCTTCCTCACCGAGGGCTCGGGCACCTGGCACCTGGACGGCAGGGAGTTCCCCGCTCACAAGGGCGACGTGCTCTACGTCGAGCCCTGGGTCTTTCACGGCCTGAGGAACACGTCCGACAAACCGCTGACCTTCGCGGTGGTGAAATATCAACCCAAGGGCGTCAAGGGCCCGCCCCGGCCCGACGACCGGAAAGACGAGGTCGACCGCCCGTGAGCGCGCGACGCACGGCACCGCGGGCCGCACACGCAGCTCAACGGTCAGGCCGCCGGCGTGTTGACACGTCCGGCGTGCTGGTGGTGGCTCCTCACCCTGATGACGAAGTGCTCGGCTGCGGCGGGACCATCCGCAAGCGGGTGCTGGCCGGCGAGAAGGTCAGCGTGGCCATCGTGACGCGGGGGACGCCGCTGTTTCCCGCGGCCCAGGTCCGCCGCGTTCGG
>JABRVU010000228.1:0-4545 GCA_039961895.1 Phycisphaerae bacterium
GTGCAGGCCACCCCTGACGAGCCCTGGCAAGCAGCCCCCGAACCCGCCCCTCCACTCGCTCCTCTCAAGACTTCGTCAACCCAACCCGCGGCGGCCCCAGCGATTGCGCCGACAGCAGTAGCATCTGCTCCATTTGATCGGGTTGCAGCATGTCATGAGCGGGAAATCCTGGCGGACGCCGATCCCCAGAAACCCTGGGCCAAGGCTGCGATGGCGAGCGCGGAAGCACTCATGATCACTCACCGGGAGGACGCGAAATGAGCTTACACCGGCACGACTGGTATGGGCACGTGGTTGCTCTGGCGATGCTGGCCCTGTTCGTTCCGGCCGGCCTGGGCCAGATCAGGGACCTGAACGGCGACGGCGTGCTGAACGCCCCGTATCGCGGGACCATCACCTCGCTTCGCGAGGCCACGATGGATCTTCCCTTCGGCGAGGTGATGAGCCAGACGGAGCCGCGAACGTCCTCCGGGACCGGCGTCACCATCGACACGAGCGTTGATTTCGAGGTGTGGCTGGAAGCCCCGGACGGGACGTTCGAGCAGAGCTGGGACCGCAGTGTCCTGCGATTATACCGCGGCATGGATGCGTCGGGGTCGGAAATCGATCTGACCGGCCACGACACCAACAACCGCTACATCGTTCCCCCGGCGTCAGTCCAGCGTTTCACGTTCAAAGCCATCGGGACGAAAACGCTGGCCCGTCTCAAGTACGGGATCAGGTTCAGGTACCGGCCCACCGGACTCGGCACCATCACCCAGACGAACAACATCACCGTGGCGCCGATGACCGGCTCATTCCTGTCCTTGCCGGGGGAGAGCGAAGCCTTTCACTTTGGCACCCCCATCCTGGACGTCGCGGTGGGCAACGCCCGGCTCACGGTCCCCGTGGGGCAGACGGCGGCCATGATCGGGGCCGCGTATCAGCGGTACGAGTTCCGTCAGGCCCCCGGACCTTTCACCTGTGTCTCCAACGTGGTGTTCCCCGGTGCGGCCGAATCGGTGTACATCCAGCACGAGGATCAGTTCAGGCTGGGCGGCAACTTCGGCAAGGCCGCCTACGGCACCCCCTGGGCGGGTTACCGCGTGGGTTTCTTCGCGATCGCCAATAATGTCAACGACTGGTGGCGGGACGTGACCGGACCGGACGGCACCATCTACGACTCGAACGACTCGGCCAGCACCGCGGGAGTCTCGACGCGAAAGGTCCATTACATCCGGCCCCACCGGCACGGTCGGACGCACTTTGCCACGCAGCGATATACGTACAGCGGCAACAACGTCACCCAGATCAGCGACGGCAACGCGAACACGATCACGCTGACGCGCGATGCGGGCACCGGTAGAGTCACCTACATCAGCACCTCCGACGGCCGGGGCTGGACCATCCTGACCGATCCCCTCGATCCCGCCGGCTGGATCACCGGCGTGGTCCCCGACGGCGGAAAGGGGGCGCGCTATTACAGCCATGATTCGACCACCGGACGGGTGACCGAAGTGCGGCTGGACCCGACGCCCGGGGTGGGGGTGCTGTACCAGTTCGAGTACTACGCCGACGGCGACTTGTGGAAGGAGAAGCGGCACATCGACGGCGCGGCCGGCAACCCGGTGGTGGCGGTGCTGCACGAGCGCGATGGCGAGGGGCATCGTATCCGCAAGGAATACGTCGATGAGGGCAACTATCGCCAGTTGGACCTGTACTACGACACGGCCGCGAACCTGAACCATCGGCTCGCCCGCATCGTCTCTCATGGCGGCTTGAACGGCAGCGGCCCGACGTACACGACGACCTATCACCACGACGTGGACAACGCCCGCGGCAACATGGTGATCACGGGGGTGGACCTGCCGGACGGCACCACGCTTCACCATGAGTACAACGCGCAACACAACCCGCAGGTGGGCAGCCCGCCTTCGGTGGACGTGGGCTTCCGGACCAGGACCACCCACACGGGGCCCTCGGGCTCCTTGGTCACGTTGGACCGCGAATACGAGTTCTTTTATCCATCCGGCGGTCTGACCTACCTGTTCTACCATCCTCGGGTGGTCAAGTCGCGCGACGGCCGGGGCGCGTTGTCGGAAGTGACCTACGACTACGAGAACGGGGGCACGGACGAAAACAACGATGGATTACAGGGCCAGCACACGAACCAGCTCCTGAAGCAGACCGGCCCGGCGATCACCGCCGGGTATTCGGGGACGCGGACCCCGGAAAGGCGCTATTTCTACCACGACAACACCACGGACTCCACCCGGATCGGTACGCTGCGGCGCCAGGAGACGGATTACGCTTCCGGCCAGTTCCGGGTGATCGAGTTCGCGTATGACGCGCTGCTGCGCCTGACCAGCCAGACGGTCGATCCCGGCGGCGAGAACATTGTCACCCAGTACCAGTACGTGGACAATCTGCCCACGCAGGACCGCATCACCATCGACCCGGACAACTACTTCACCCGGACCCGGTTCGACAACGACGGCCGGGTGGCGACCGAAGAACGCTTCCTGAACGCCGGCGTCACCACCGGGCCGGTGTACACCACGACCCATGCCTATGACACGGCCGGGCGGCTCCAGACCCGGACCATCGAGAACAAGGACCAGGACGGCAACCCGCTCTCGCCGGCCACCCTCGTCACCCAGTTCAGCTATGATCGCCTGGGCCGGCTGCTGCTGCGGACGGTGGACCCGGGTGGCATCGGCCAGGAATCCCACTTCGCCTACAACTGGCTGGGCGACGTGGTGCGGGAGTTCGACACCACCGGCCGGGGCGTGGCCCGGACCTACGAGGGCCGCGGGCTGGTCGCGACCGAGACGCCGCTGGCCCTCAACCAGACGCCGGACGCCAACCTGACCACGACGTTCACCTACGACGCGCTGGGCAACATGAGATTTCTCGATCGCCCGACGGGCACGCGGCTGGAGCGGGTCTACGACGACTTCGCCCGGCTCCAGCAGGAGATCCGGCACCCGATCAGCGGGTTGATCTACGGGCCCATCACGACCACCTTCGAGTATGACGCCGCCCATCACGTCACGCGGACATACGTGCGGCAAGACAGCATCTTTCTGTCAGATACCACCGCCTTGTTCGACGAGGGCGGTTTCAACTACGAGACCCGCGCGCGGCTGGTCGCCGGGGTGGACGGCGCCAGCGACCTGGTCACGCGGCGCAAGTTCGACTGGGCCGGGAACGTCGTCGAGGAGAAATCCCTCGGCGACGCGACGGTCAACGACGGCGTGAACATCGACCGGGTCATCACCACGCACTACGACGGGGCCTCCCGGGTCGATTATGTGACCGACTCGGAGGGTGGTCGAACGGACTTCGTCCGCGATGATCGCGGCAACGTGACCCAACAGACCGTCCGCATCGACGGCGGCAACTCTGGCGTTACCAACACCGTCTACGACGCCCTGAGCCGGGCCATCCAGATCACCGACCCCGAGAACAGCACCGGCGGCCGGCCGGACCGCATCCGCCGGTATGACTCGCGCGGCAACCTGCTCCGCGAGACGGTCCGCGACCCGGCGGACAATCCCGTCCTGACCACGGTATTCAGTTACGACAACGCCGGACGGCAGACCCGCCAGGCCGTGCTGGCCGACCCGGCCGGGTTCGCCAACCCGGTTAACGTGACCGTGGATCGCGTCACCGACAGCGGCTACGACGCCGACGGCCGGCTGCTGACGCGGACCACGTACAACAATAACTCGGCCACGCCGCTGACCACGGTCACGACTTACGACAGCCTGGGCCGCGTCGATACCGTCACCGACCCGTCCGGCAGCTTTACCGATGAGGACTACACGGCCAACGGCCGGCTCAGCCAGCGGACGGTCAACGACGGCCTGGGCAGCCGGGTGTTCACGTTCACCTACGACGACCACGACCGGATCGAGACGCAGACGGCCGTCGGCGCGCCCGACCTGGTGACGACGTTCCTCTACGATGGCCTCGACCGCCAGATTTACGTGATCGACCCCAAGGGGATCTTCACTCGGACCGACTATGATCTGGCCGGCAGGCGGATCGCCCTGGTTGAGAACGAAGGCGGCGGGGCCCTCGAACGGGTCACGCAGTTCGGGTTCAACCGACTCAGCCAGCTCATCACCCAGACGGCCCAGAACAAGACCAGCACCGGCGCCCCTTTGCCCGATCAGGTGACTACGTTCCGGTATGACACGCTGGGGCGGCAGCGCCGGGCCATTTATCCCGACAGCACCAACGTCAACCCGCCGGAAACCTGCACCGACTGCGTGCGGAGCGAGTACGACGCCGCCGGCCGGATGACCACGCGCACGGACCAGCGCGACCTGACCACCGTCTATACCTACGATGACCGCGGTCTGCCGCTGACCCGCACCACGGGCACGACGCTGGACACCTGGGACTATGACGCCGTGGGCCGGCCGGTGCTGGCCGATCGGGGCACGACCGGCAACCCCACGGCCACGTCGCACACCGTGTTCGCCTACACCGGCTCAGGCGACCTGGACTACGAGACGCAGACCCTGGCCGGCGGAACGCCGCGCACGATCGACTACG
>JABRVU010000229.1:0-5906 GCA_039961895.1 Phycisphaerae bacterium
GTCCCGGAAGGAGAATGCCGGCGAACCGGCTTGACGGCATGTGAGGGTTGAAGCTGGAAACCGGAAAGCGGGAACCGAAAAAACGTTTTCGTGGTCTTGTGGAAGCGGCCGCGCCGGACGGTTGCGTGCTCACTCGAGCTGCCCGACCAGGATGCAGGCGTTGTGGCCGCCGAACCCGAAGGAGTTGCTCATGGCCCGGCGGACGTGCAGGTCGCGCGGGTGGTGGGGGACGTAGTCGAGGTCGCATTCGGGGTCGGGATGGTCGAGGTTGATGGTGGGCGGGACGACGTGGTGGGTGATGGCCTTGACGGTGGCGACCAGCTCGATGCCGCCGCTGGCCCCCAGCAGGTGGCCGGTGGCGGACTTGGTGCTGGAGACGGCCAGCTTGCCGGCCCGCTCGCCGAAGACCTGGCGGATGGCCCGGGTTTCGGCGATGTCGCCCAGCGGAGTGCTGGTGCCGTGGGCGTTGATGTACTGGATGGCGTCGGGCGACAGGCCGGCGTCGGCCAGGCAGGCCCTCATGCAGAAGGCGGCGGGGGCGCCGTTCTCGTCGGGCTGGGTGATGTGCCCGCCGTCGGAGCTGACTCCATAGCCGAGCACCTCGGCCAGGACGTGGGCCCCGCGCTTGCGGGCGTGCTCATATTCCTCGAAGACCAGGACGCCCGCGCCCTCGCCGATGACGAACCCGTCGCGGTCCTTGTCGAAGGGGCGGCTGGCCTGCTGGGGGGCGTCGTTGCGCGTGCTGAGGGCGTGCATGGCGTTGAAGGCCCCGACGGAGATCTCGGTGACGGCGGCCTCGCTGCCCCCGGTGATGACCACGTCGGCCTCGCCGCGCTGAATGGCCCGCAGGGCGTCGCCCATGGCGTTGGTGGCCGAGGCGCAGGCCGTCGCCACCGCGCTGCTGGGCCCGCGCAGCCCGAAATGGATCGAGATGTTCCCGCTGGCCGCGTTGACCATCAGCTTGGGGATGGTGAACGCGGAAACCTTCTGGGGGCCTTTTTCGATCAGCCGGACGTGCTGCTGCTGGAGTTCGACGATCCCGCCGATCCCCGAGCCGATGATCACGCCGCAGCGATAGGGGTCCTCTTTGGAGAAATCCAGGCCCGATTCGCGGACCGCCTGGATGGCCGAGGCCAGCGCGAACTGGGCGAACTTGTCCATGCGCTTGACGGCTTTGGGCTCGAACCAGGCCGCGGGATCGAAGTCGCGGCATTCGCCGGCGAACTTGGTGTCATAGTGGGAGCAGTCGAAGTTGGTCAGCGGCCCGATCCCGGAGCGGGCGGAGATCAGCCCGTCCCAGTAGGCGTCCACCCCGGTGCCCAGGGGCGTGACCACACCCATGCCCGTAATGACCACGCGTCGCTTCATGCAAGTACCCAAGTACCTTTGTCCTGCGCATCGGCCGGCGGTGCGTTCCGGCCGGGGACCCTCGCCCGCCCCGCGGCCGGGGCGCGGGGCCCGCTGCCGCCCATCGTCCACTATCCCTTGGCGTGATGGGCCACGATGTAATCGATGGCCTGTCCCACCGTTCGGATCTTCTCGGCCTCCTCGTCGGGAATGCTGATCTCGAAGTTGTCCTCGAACTCCATGACCAGCTCGACGATGTCCAGCGAGTCCGCGTTGAGGTCGTTGATGAACGCCGTTTCGCGGTTGATTTCGGCCTTGTTGACGCCCATCTGCTCGCTGACGATGGTGAAGACCTTGTCCGTGATTTCCTCGACAGTCACAGGGTATCCTCCCAAAACAATCCGGTCCTGAATCGCACTTACATGCTCAATCCGCCGTCGACGGCCAGCACCTGGCCGGTGATGTAGCCGGCGGCCGGCGAGGCCAGGAAAGCCACGGCCGCCGCGATGTCCACCGGTTCCCCGAACCGCTCCATCGGGATCAGCGGTTTGACGGCCTGCTTGACCGGCTCGGGAAGGACGTCGGTCATATCCGTCACCACGAAACCCGGCGCGACGACGTTGCAGGTGATGTTGCGTTTGGCCAGCTCCTTGGCGACCGACTTGGAGAAGCCGATCACGCCGGCCTTGCTGGCGGCGTAGTTGGCCTGGCCCTTGTTGCCCATCAGACCGCTCACGCTGCTGATGTTGATGATCCGCCCGTAGCGGGCCCGCACCATGTGGCGGCAGGCGGCCCGGGTCAGCCAGAACACCGCCCGCAGGTTGGCGGTGAGCACGTCCTCGAACTGCTCGTCGGTCATGCTCATGACCAGTCCGTCGCGGGTGATCCCGGCGTTGTTGACCAGGATGTCCAGCCGTCCGTGCCGCTCGATCAACTGCTCGACGGCGGTATCGCAGGCCGACCTGTCGCTCACGTCCAGCCGCAGGGGCACGATCCTTCCGCGGGCCTCGATCTGGCGGGCCTCCTCGACCAGAGCGGCCAGCTTGTCTTCGCTCCTGGCGGCGGCGGCGACGGTGGCGCCCTGCCCGGCCAGGGCAAGACAGATGGCCCGACCGATCCCGCGGGAGCCGCCCGTCACCAGGGCCACCTGGTTGTCCAGCGATGCAGTCATCGCGCGTCTCTCTGCATAACCCAGGCCGCCCGCCTGGGGCAACCGAGGCCGAGCCCGCCTCTTGGGCAACAGCCGGCCGTGTCAACCGCTCCCCTGCGGTCGCGGCTCCGATACCGGCCGCGACCCGACTTACGCCGCGAACTGGGCCAGCCCCTCCGCGTTGCTGATGTTGAGGACCGGGGTGCCGCGGGCGATCTTCTTGAGCAAGCCGGTCAAGACCCGGCCGGGCCCGATCTCGACGAATCGTTCGACGCCCTCGCTCAGCAGCCGCTCGATGGACGCCTGCCACCGCACCGGATGGGTCAATTGCTCGGTGAGCCATCCGCGGATGCTGGCCGGGTCGGCATGATACTGGCAATTGACGTTGGCTACCACTGGCACGCGGGGCGTGGAAAAGGCCGTGGCCGCGAGCACCTCGGCCAGGCCGTCGGCGGCCGGCTGCATCAGGGCCGAGTGAAACGCTCCCGCGACCTTGAGGGGCACGGCCCGTCCGCCGGCCTCCTCGATGAGCTTGACGGCCAGCTCGCAGGCGGCCCTGGTCCCCGAGACCACGATCTGGCCGGGACAGTTGAAGTTGGCCGGCGAGATCACCCCCGCCGCGGCGGCCTCGCGGCAGATGGCCTCGACCGCCTCGGCTTCCAGCCCGACGGCCGTCACCATCCCGCTGGGGACCGCCAGGGCGGCGGCCTGCATCAGCTCGCCGCGGCGCTGAACCAGACGCAGGGCGTCCGCGAACGAGACCGCCCCCGCGGCGTACAGCGCCGTGTATTCGCCCAGGCTCAGGCCGGCCATGGCCGCCGGGTTCTCCTCGACGGCTTTGCCGTCGTCCAGGGCCCGCCAGATGGCCACGCTGGTCACGAAGATCGCCGGCTGCTGAACGTCGGTCCGCTCGAGCACCTCGGCCGGGCCTTCAAAACACGCCGTCCGCAGGTCGTAACCCACGATCTGGTTGGCCTGCTCGAAAACCTCGGCGGCGGCGGGCGAGGCCGAGGCCACGTCCTTGCCCATGCCCACTGACTGGGCCCCCTGACCCGTAAACAGTATCGCGGTTCGCGGCATCCGTCCGTCTCCGGTGATTACAGTCGAATGAGCACCGATCCCCAGGTCAGCCCCGCGCCGAAGCCGGCCAGGATGATCCAGTCGCCGGACTTGATCCGCCCTGACCGCCGGGCCTCGTCCAGGGCCAGCGGGATCGAGGCCGCCGAAGTGTTCCCGAAACGGTCGATGTTGACCGCCACTTTTTCAGGCGGCAGGCCCAGCTTTTCCATCGCCGACTCGATGATGCGCAGGTTGGACTGATGCGGAATGACCAGGGCCAGGTCGGCGATGCTCAGGCGGGCCCGCTCCAGCACGTCGGCAACGACCTCATGCATCTTGTGGACCGCGAACTTGTAGACCTCCCGCCCCTTCATCTTGAGGTAGTGGAGCCTTTCGTTGAGGGTCAGATTGGAAGGGGGCTGCACCGAGCCGCCCGCGGGGACCCAGATAGCCTGGGCCCCGCCGCCGTCGGCCCCCAGCAGGATGTCGTACACGCCGGAGGTGGGGTTCTCCGTCGGGCCGATGACTGCCGCTCCGGCCCCGTCGCCCAGGAGGATGCACGTGCCGCGGTCTTCAAAATCGGTGACGCTGGACATGGCCTCGGCGCCCAGGACCAGCACGTTGCGGTAGGAACCGGCGGCCATCAGCCCGGCCGCGGCGGCCAGGGCGTAGACGAAACCGCTGCACGCGGCGTTGAGGTCGAAGGCGGGCACCTGACGGCAGCCCAGTTCCTGTTGGAGCCAGCAGGCCGTCGCCGGAATCGGATAGGCCGGCGTGCAGGTGGCCAGCACGATCAGGTCCACGTCGGCGGGAGCGAGGCCCGCGTCGGCCAGAGCCCGCGAAGCCGCCGTCCGGGCCAGCGTCAGCGTGTTCTCTCCCGCCGCGCAGATCCGCCGCTCGCGGATGCCCGAGCGCGTGCGGATCCATTCGTCCGAAGTATCCAGGATCTTCTCGAAATCGGCATTGGTCATCACCCGGTCGGGCCAGGCGCTGCCGGTTCCACGAATGACCATCGGTATTCTGGGCATGAGATTCGTTCTCTTCACCGCGGTGACGCGGAAAAAACGGGCACCACGTCTTTCCGGGCCTCTGCGTTAGACAAAGCGATGACATCCGCGCGGGCCGCGTCGATCTCTTCAGAACGCAAGCCGGAATCATCAATCCGCCGCGGGCCTGGGGCCCGCGCGGGCGGTCATGGTGGACGGTCGGTGAAGACTACGCCGCGGCCGCGGCCAGCTCCGCCGCGATGACCGAGTTCACGTCTCTCTCCAGATACTCGATGGCCACCCGGACCGCGTTGCGGATGGCCACGTGGTCGCTGCGGCCGTGGCAGATGATGCACGTTCCGTCCACGCCCAGCAGCGGCGCGCCGCCGTACTCCGCGTAGTCATGATTGGCGAAAACCCGTTTGATGACCGGCTCGATGGTATGGGCCAGCTCCGGGCTGGCCAGGGCGATCTCCTTGGAGATGGTCTTGAGCAGCCCCTCGGCCAGCCCCTCGGTCAGCTTGAGGGCGATGTTGCCCACGAACCCGTCGCAGATGACCACGTCGCATCCGCCGCGGAACAGGTCGCGCCCCTCGACGTTGCCCACGAAGTTGATCCGGGGGTGGGCCCGGAGCATCTCGTGGGCCTGTTTGACCAGGGTGGTGCCCTTGGCGTCCTCCTCGCCGACCGAGAGCAGCCCCACCCGCGGGCCGTCCACGTGCAGGACGTTTTTGGCGTAAGCGCTGGCCATGATCGCGTAATGAACCAGGTGGTGCGGCTTGGGGGCCAGGTTGGCCCCGGCGTCACAGAGCACCACCGGTCCCAGAAACGTGGGGATGACCACGGCGATGCCGGTGCGGGCCACGCCCGGCAGCAGTCTCATGCGAAGCTGCGAGGCGGCGGCGAAGGCGCCGGTGTTGCCGGCGCTGATGACGGCCTGAAGATCGCCGGCGGCGGCCAGCTCCGCCATGCGGCAGATCGACGAGTCCCGCTTGTTCTTCACCGCCTCGACCGGCACTTCGTGCATCTCGATGACCTGCGAGGCGTGCACGATGCGGACGCGGTCGCACCCATGCCCCAGACGTTCGACCTCACGCCGCACCGCTCGCTCGTCGCCGACGAAGACCAGCTCGTGGCCGTTCATCGACGGCAGGGCCTCCAGCGCGCCGCGGACGATCTCCTGGGGCGCGTAATCCCCCCCCATGGCGTCCACGCCGATTCGCATGGATGGTCAGCCCTCTTTTTCCTTCAGGACCAGGGCCACGCCGCTGCTGACGTAGCCGCAATTCTCGCAGGCCGCGTGAGGCAGTTTCGCCACGCCGCATTTCGGGCAGGCCACCAGGTTCGTCGCGACAGCGCCTGGT
>JABRVU010000230.1:0-2565 GCA_039961895.1 Phycisphaerae bacterium
GGTACAGCCCCGCCGCCCCGGCCGCCAGGACCGCGTATAAACCATAGACCATCGCGTCGTTCACGCTCGTGCTCGCTTGTCCAGACTCGTCCCACGGACCACGGGCCGACCGCCGCCCGGGCGTCAGGGCGCGCTGCCAGGGGCTTCATCCTCCGCCGGCGGGATGCGCCCGCCGGTGTTGTACTCGTACCCGGTGATCGGCGGGTTCTTGCGCGGCTTGACCTCGCGGGTCTTGTCGAACACCTCCAGCAGCTTTTCCTTGTCGAAGATCATCTCCTCGCGGCTCTGCCCGACCAGGCTGTACTCGGGGGTCAGCTCGATGGCGTCCACCGGACAGGCCTCCTCGCACATGCCGCAGTAGATGCAGCGCAGCTCGTCGATGTCGAACTGGACCGGGTACTTCTCGCGGTCCGGCCAGGGGGCCTCGCCGGCCTCGATGTGGATGCAGTGCGCCGGGCAGGCGGTCTCGCACATGAAGCAGGCCACGCAGGCCACCCGCCCCTTCTCGTCGCGGTTGAGCCGGTGCACCCCGCGGTAGTTCTCCACGCGCAGGGGCCGCTGCTGCTCCGGGTACTGCACCGTGATCTTCCTGCGGAACAGGTGCCGCAGGGTGGTCTTGAGCCCCATCACCACCTGCGGCAGATACAGCCGGTCCGCGGTGGTCAGGTGCGGCTCGTCCACGTAAACGATGTCCTGGTCACGAATCATGCGAACACCCTTAGTTCCAGGCGTTCATCCTGAAGCCCGCGCGGGACAGGCTTCCGGCCGGTCGCGTTCCGCTGTTTCAGGAGGCGCCCATCGGCTCCTGCTCAGTTTTTCGCGCTCGCGAAGTCTTATTCCCGCGTCCGTACGGGGGCCGTCGCCGGGACATCCAGGCCGGTCCGAACCTCGATCGGCCCGCGGGCGCGCTTGTCCACGCTGAATGTGCCGGTCAACGGTCGGCTCGCATCAGGCGGCGACGGCGCCCGGTCCACGGTGATCCGATACGCGCCCAGGAACCCCCGGAACCGCACTTCGCCGTCCGCGCCGACCACGGCCTCCTGTTTCGTCCACCACCGGCCTTTGATGAGCGCCTTGAGGGCATCATACGCCGGTTTGGGGCTCATGTCCTTGCGCAGGAAACCGGCCGGTGCGCCCTGCCAGGCGCCGCGGTCGGAAAAGTCCCACCAGGTGACGGCCTCCACCGCCGGATGACTGAAGAGCACGGTATAGAACCGCGCCACTTCTTCGGCCTGGCGTTTCTCGCCTTCCGGCGTGCTTTCCCACGGCCCCGGGCCGCGCTGGCGGGCCAGGGCTCCGGAGACCAGCGTCGTTTCGGTGAAGTGCAGCGGCCTGCCGTACTTCGAGAAGCGCTCGGCCACCTCCCAGGTGTGCTTGGCCGACCAGGCTCCCCCGTGCTGATGGCTCTGGATGCCGATCACGTCGTAGAGCGGCCTGCCGTCCGCATCGACGAGCTTGCGCAGCACCTTCTCTTCAAACTCCGCGTCGGTGCGATAGTCGTTGATAATCAGCACGGCCTCGGGGTTGGCCTGGCGCGCCGCCTTAAACGCCGATTGCACGTAGGCCGGCACGCCCATCTCGGCGATGGCCTTCGTCAGGATGGGCGCCACCCGCCGGGGCTCCTCGCGGTCGAAATGCGTGGCCTCGTTGACCACGTCCCAATAGTCGATGCGGCCTTTGAACGTGCCGACGCAGTCGCCGATCCGGGCAAGCTGGAGCTTCATGGCCTCGGACGGGTCCTGGGGCAGCCAGCGCGGGTCCACCCAGTTCCAGGCCAGTGGATGGCCCTTGCAGGTGATGTGCCTTTCAAGGCACCAGGCCAGCGTGCGCTCCGTGTCCGCGTAGCGCGGCCGGCCCCGCACCGGCTCGTAATGCCACCAATAGAACCCCAGCGTCGCGTAGTTCAGCAACTCGGCGAAGCGGCGCTGATATTCGGCGTCGAGCTTTTCATCGCCGGCCCGCCCGAACAGGAAGAGGTTCGAGCCGAACAGGAACGCATGGCGGGTCTGTTCGATCCGCACGCGCGTCCCCTCGGCGACCGGCCTGCCGTCCTCACCCAGCACCCTGAGCACCACGTCGGCCTTGCGGTGTTGCTCGATCCGGGCGTCGGCCTGGCCGATTATCTCCGCCTCCGAAAGCTCGGCGGCCCGCAGGCTCGGCGCCCACGCCGCCAGGCCCGCCAGCGCCGCCGCGACCGCAAGGGCCGCGCCGCATGGGCAGTCCGGCCGCTGAACCCTGAACCCCGAACCCTGAACCCTTCCGTTGTCGCTCATGGTGCCCACCTCGTTCTCACCTCACCGCCGGAAAACCCGGCACCGGCGGGAGGTGCTCCTGCCGGCCGGTCAGCGGCGGCCGGCGCAGCGCCACCCAACCCATCGCGACGGCCACCACCACGGCGTCGCCGATCGTCGCCCAGATGGAGATCGGCCGGCCTACGTAGACCAGCAGCCCGGTCAGGGCCACCAGCCCCAACCCCATCGGCACCATCCCGCGCCAGGCCAGCCGCATGAGCTGATCGAACCGCAACCGCGGCAGCGACCAGCGCACCCACATGAAGAAGAAGAT
>JABRVU010000231.1:0-3421 GCA_039961895.1 Phycisphaerae bacterium
GGTCGAGAAACAGCTTCACGATCGCCGCGTCGGCCCCGGCGGCCTCGGCGGGAAAGCCCGCCTCGCGCCAGGCCTTCGCCTGGGCACGCAAGCCGTTGGCTATGGCTCGCAGCAACGGCCGGTAGAAGTAGGCGTTGCCTCGCGTCGAGGCCAGATCGGCCTGGCGGACCGCCACGCGCGGCCTGCGATCCGTCTCTTTCAACGCCGCCAGCGCCAGCCGCCAATACTCGGCGGCGTAGAGTCTGGCCGGCGGTGCCGACCGGCACCGCGCGATCAGCCGTTGCAGGTCGGGCGCGTCGCCGGGCCGGGAAGTCGGCCGCATCGCCGGTGACAACCGCTCCAGCAGCGTGAAATAGTCGAACAACCCGTTGTCCGGGTCGCGCAGCCGGAGCTCGTCGAAGGCTTCCGCCGGCCGGAGCCGCCGGCCCAGGTCGATGCCCTGTTGAACCGCGTGGATGCGCCGATCCGCGCGGATCGCGTCGAGCATGCGGCGGGCGACCGGCGTGCCGGCGTAGTCCACGCCACGAGGAATCATCTCCACGATCTGATTGACGACGACCTCGATCCACGGCTTCGAGACGGCCGCCAGGAACAAGGCGACGATGCCGCAGATCACCAGGTTGCGCGGGCGCAGCACTCCGGGCGCCGAAGGGCCGGGTTTTCGGGCCCTCGGCCGACGGGCATCGGCCCGCGCGGGATGTCGGTGACCGGCGGCGATAGGAATGATCCTCGTGCGGTAACGGGCAACCCAATTGCCATCGGCCCGGTCACGTGCTCTTCACCTGGGCGACGACCTCGATCTCGACGGCGGCGTTGAGCGGCAGCTCGTTGACCCCGACGGCGGCCCGGACGTGCTTACCGGCCTCGCCGAACACCGCGGTCATCAGGTCGCTGGCCGCATTGGCCACCTTGGGCTGCTCGGTGAAGCCGGGGCCGCTGTTCACGAACACGGCCAACCGCACGATGCGGGCCACGTTGGAGAGCCCGCCGGCCGCCGCGGCGATCTGGGCCAGCGCGTTGAGAGCGGCCAGACGGGCCGCGTCCGTCGCCTGGAGCATGGACACCCCAGCCCCGACCTTGCCGGTCACGGTCACCCGTCCATTCTCGATCGGCAACTGCCCGCTGGTGAAAACCAGATCGCCCACCCGGAGCACCGGCAGATACGAACCCACCGGCGGCGGCGCCGAAGGCAACGCCATGCCCAACTGCGTCAGTTTCTCTTCCGGCGTCACGTCTGGATTCCCTCGTGCTTTCATTCGCTGCGCGGCCCGCGACCCCGATGCCTCGGTCGGAGCCAGCGGAGGGGGCGCCTCGCCGGCTCCCGAGCCGCGCCGGTCAGGAAGCGGTGTCGGCTTCAAACCGCTCGTTCAGCCGTCCTGGTCTTCACGGCCGGCGTCCAGCTCCTTACCCAGGTCCACTTCGCCCACCGTTATTTCATCGAGGCGCCGACTGTACTCGTCTTCTTCGTCATCCGGTTCGGCCTCGGCGAAGACCGGTTCGGGCGCCTCCGCCGCGCCGTCGCTCTCGCCGGCTTCGCCACCCGCGTCGGCCCCGGCCTCTTTGAAAGCGGCCTTGTCGGCGGTGGCCATCACCGTGGTGATCGGCGTCGGGTCGATCAGGTGCACCAGGATCGGGCCGAACGGCCGCTCCTGCTCGACGCGCACGCGGTCCTGCCGGATCAGCTCCAGAAGGGCCAGGAACAGCCCGATCATTTCGCTCCGCGTCCGGCCCAGGAAGATGTCCTCGAAGCGGATGACCGGCCCTTCGCGCTCCAGGCGGTCGAGGATGTCCGCCGCGTGCAGCATGAGGGGCGTGTCGTCATAAACCACCTCGTGGGCGGCCCGCTGCCGACCGACCGAGGCCAGCAGTCTGTTGAAGACCGCCAGCAGGTCCCATATCTGCACGTCCTCGATGTCCACCTGCGGCTCGGCGTCGGGCGGCTCCGGCGGCTCGCGGTTGAAACGCCGGGCCCGCAGGGCGGCCAGGTGCCCCAGGCTCTCGGCGGCGTCACGGAAGGAACGATAGGCCAACAGTTGTCGGACCAGGTCGGCCCGCGGGTCGAGCCAGTCCTCGGCCTCCGGCGACTCCGGCGGCGGCTTGGGCAGCAGCAGACGGCTCTTGATCTCCATCAGCGTGGCGGCCAGCACCAGGAACTCCCCCGCGGCATCGGGATCCAGCTCCTCCAGCAGCCGGACGTACTCCAGATACTGTCCCAGCACGCGGGCGATGGGAATGTCGTAGACGTCCACCTCGTCCCGCCGGATCAGGTAGAGCAGCAGGTCAAGCGGGCCGCTGTAGGTGTCGAGCTGAACCTTGTACTCGGGCATCGGAAGCGTATTGTATCCCCGGCCTGTAAAACAAAAAGGCTCCGATGCCCGGCTTTTCCCCCTTTTTCAAACGGAGCACGGCGGGGTGGCGCCGACCAGTTGATGGGCCGGCAGGGTGTCGGATGCGGCCGGTCATGCTATCATCCCCACCCGTGGAACGCCGCGACGGCCCCATCGCGCAGATGCGGGGTCCGTCCGGCTCCGAGCCTCGCGCTTCGCCAGGGCCCCGACGCATGGACGACGTTCAACCGCTCGATTACGCGGCCGAAGCAGCCCCGCCCACGCACACGCGCTATCGCGTGGTGGGCCTGGCCATCCTGCTGGCCATGATCACCTACCTCGACCGGGCCTGCATCTCCACCCTGGCCCCGAACATCATGCGCGACCTGTCGCTGGACAAGAAACAGATGGGCTACGTGTTCAGCGCCTTCGCCCTGGCCTACGCCCTGTTCGAGATCCCCACCGCCTGGTGGGCCGACCGCGTCGGCACCCGCAAGGTGCTGACCCGCATCGTGCTGTGGTGGTCGGCGTTCACCGTGCTGACCGCCGGGGCCTTCAGTCTGATCTCCCTGATCGCCCTGCGCTTTCTGTTCGGTGCCGGAGAGGCCGGGGCCTGGCCCGGCGTGACCCGCACGTTCTCGCGGTGGATCCCGCGGCGGGAACGCGGCACCATCCAGGGCATCTTCTTCGCCGGCGCCCATCTGGCCCTGGCCTGCACGCCGCTGCTGGTGATCTTTCTGCTGCACTGGCTCCACTGGCGGATGATCTTCGTGGTCTTCGGGCTGATCGGGTTCGTCTGGGCCGCGGTGTGGTATTCCTGGTTCCGTGACGACCCGGCCGATCATCCGCGGGTCAACCGCGCGGAACTCCAAACCATCGTCGCCGGCCGACACCTGGAAGCCGCCCACCCCGCCAGGTGGGAATACTGGAAGCACCTGTTGCGCAGCCGCAACATGATCCCGCTGTGCCTGATGTACTTTCCGAACTCCTTCGCGTTCTATTTCTGCATGACCTGGCTGCCGACGTTTCTGATCGAGAAGTACGGGGCCGGGCAGGTGCGGATGGGTCTGCTGGCCGGCCTGCCCTTCCTGCTC
>JABRVU010000232.1:0-5973 GCA_039961895.1 Phycisphaerae bacterium
GCCCACCACGTCCAGCCGGGGGACCAGCGACTCGGCCTGCTTGATGGCCAGGCGCGTGCCCGAGACCAGCAGCATCCGCGTCCGCGGGTCGGGCAGGATCTTGAACTGCATCTGGGTCTTGTCGGTGATGGTCTGCTGAATGCCCTGCATGAGCTGGTCGAGCAGGTCGGCCACCCGGACCACGTCGGCGTTCTCGATCTTGAAGAGCTGCACGCCGGCGAACATGATCGTATCCGGCTGGTCGAGCTGCTGGATGAGCTTGTCCACCAGGGCCAGGTTGTCCGGGCTGGCGCTGACGATGATCGAGCTGCTGCGCTCATCCGAGACCACGGTGACCTTGCGGAAGGCCTCGGGAAGCTGCTCCCTGGAGGCCCCGGTGCCCTGCTGGAAGACCCCGCCGGCGAACAGCTTGGTGATGGTGTCCGTCACCTTGGTCACGTCGGCGTTGCGGATGGTGTAGGTGCGGATGACGGCGCCCAGGTCGGGCAGCACGTCGAGCTGGGCCACCAGCCGGACGATCTCGTCGTAGTTGGACTTGTTGCTGGCGATGATCAGCGTGCGGGTCAGCGGGTCGGTCACCACGGTGACGCGGTCGCCGGGCTGTTCCTTCTGGCCGGCGCCCAGGCTGTTGGCCAGCCGCTTGTCGAAGACGTTCTGGATGGCCTCGCCCACCGTCCGGGCGTCGTTGTTGCGGATCAACAGCGTGCGGATCTCCATCATGGGCGAGAGCTTCTGCTCCTCGAGCTGCTTGACCAGGTGCACGATGGCCTCGGCGTCCTCGGGGTTGGAGGAGATGATCAGCGAGTTGCTGCGGGCGTCGGCCACCACCGTGGGCTCGTCGGCGGGCAGGTTGGCCTGCTGGCGGAGCTGGTTGCGGCGCTTCCAGAGCTGGGTCACCTTGTCGGCGATGTCGACGGCCGTGACGTTCTGGAGCGTGATGATCTGAAACGGCCCCCCGAAGGCGTTCTCCTGGTTGTCGAGCTCGGTGGCCAGCTTGACCACGTCCTCGATGTTGTCCGGGCGGGCCACCACCACCAGGCTGTTGGTGCGCACGTCGGGAATGACCACGATGGCCTCGGCCACGCTGCCGCGCGTGCCGGAGCCCAGGGTGGCGTCGATGGCCTTCTGGCGCTGCTCGCCCAGCCGGGTCATCAGGTCGGCGATGGCCTTGACGTCGGCGTGCTTGAGGCGGACCAGCCGCGGCACGAAGCGGGCGAAGTCGGACTTGACGTCGATCTTCCGGATGGTCTCCTCGATGAGGGCAAGCTGTTCGGCCCGGCCGGAGACGATCAGGGCGTTGTTGCGCTTGTCGAAAGCGATGCCGATGGGATAGCTCAGGGCCGCGCCCACGTCGTTGGCGGGTATTTCGCCGACGATCGCGCTGCGGTCGGGCTGCTCGCGGAGCCGGGCCCCTTCGCTGAACATGTTCTTGAGGCTGTTGGACAGCGGCTCGGCGTCGGCGAAGGCCAGGACGAACACCCGGACCTGCAACTCATCGGCCCAAGGCACCGAATCGAGCACCTCGATGATCTTGCTCATGGGTTCGAGGTTGGCCTCGATGGTGGCGTAGATGATCGAGTTGGTGCCCTCTTCGCCCCAGACCTTGATGGGCTTTTCGAGGTCCAGCTCGGCGACGGCCTGCCCGGCCTGGGCGCGCATGTTGACCATCTGGAGGCGGCGGACCTGCTCCTTCATGGCCGCCGGGCTGCCTCCTCCGCCGGCCGGCGCGGCCCCGCCGGCCTGGCCGGTGAGCATCTCGTTCAGGGCGGCGGCCAAGGCCTTGGCCGCGGCCTTCTTGAGCGGATACAGGGCCAGCTTGAGCGACCCGCCGCCGCTCGGCGAGGGGGGAACGTCCAGCGTCTGGACCAGCTTCTGAATCTGCTCGAAGTCGGCCTGCGACGCGGAGACCAGCAGGCTGTTGGTGCGCGGATCGGCCCGGATGGTGGCCGGTTCGGCCTGGGGCGCGCCGCGCCGCCGGTTGAGGTCGGTCAGAAGGTCGCGGATGGCCGCCTCGGCCTCCACCGCCTTGATGTGCTGAAGTGGAATGGGCTCGAACAGCCGCCGCTTGGTCAGGTCTTCGATCAGCGAGGGCTGATCCAACTGCTCGATGATCTCGGTCAGCCTGGCCATGTTCTGTTCGGCCGTGGCGATCATCAGGATGTTGGCCCGCGGCTCGGGAATGATGTTGACGCGGTATTCAGGCCGGGGGCCCCCGGAGACCGGCTGGTAGGCCTGGTTCCAGAGCTGGGCGACCTTGGAAGCGATATCGGCGGCCTGGGCGTTCTTGACCTGGAAGACCTTGAAGGTCGGTTGCAGGCCGGGCTGGGTCCCGAGCTGGGCGATGAGGGCCTGGATTTTCCGGGCATCTTCGGCGTTGGCGATGACCATGATGCCGTCGGCCGTGGCCTCGACCTGCACGGGATCGCCGCTCAGACCGACGTCGGGGCCGGCGAGTTGCGCCGCCAGGCCGGCCGGGGAAATCCCCGCCGGGCGCGTGGTCGCAACGCTCACGGGCAAGGCCACCGGACCGATCGCGGGTCCCGCGGGACGGGTCGCGGCCGGAGCCGCGGGCGACACCGGCAGGGGGACAGAGACCCGCCGAGCTCCATCCGCCGGGCGCGTCGAGACGCTGATCCGCGGGCCGCGCGGCGGGCCCGGAGGGGTGCGGGTCGGTTGCGTCGCGGGAGGCGCCTGCCCCAGCGCGATGGCCATCATCATGATCCAGAGCATCGTCGTCCGCTCCTGTCTGACACTTCAATCAGGCGGCACGGGCATCCCGCCTCCGCCAAGACGGGCTGGATGCTCGTGCTGCTTGAGGGACGTTGGCCACACGGCGCTTCGCGTGACCTTGTCCACGTCCTTGAAATCGCCTGGCTGCACGGGGCAGCGCGTCAACATGCCGCCCCGCAATCATCCGCTGCGATTATGCCTGCTCCCTGGACCCACCGCCAGGGACCGATCCGCGCTCACCTCCGTCCGCCGGGCGGCTGGGACCACTGCTCGATGACCCGCTTGAGCATCTGGGGGTCGGTGTTCGGGCCGGTGGGGATGAAGATCGGTATGCGGTCGCCCTCGCCGCCGGTCCGGGCGGCGGCCACGCCCTGGACCATCTGCTCGACCATCTCGAACAGCTCGGGCGACCCGCTGACCAGCAGGGCCCGGCCCTGGGGATCGACGCCGATGCTGACCTGCCCGGCGCGGGCTCCGGGAGTCTGGCGGACGCGGTTCTGTTCGCCCTGGTTGACCACGCGCTCCATCTCCTGGGCCAACCGCCACGGATCGGCGCCGGGCCGCACCGGGATGATCTTGAAGCCGGTGGCGGCGCCCTGGGTGTCGAGCTTCTCGGCCATCTCCTGGATCATGTTGAAGTCCACCGTCTTGGCCCGCACGATCAGGCTGTTGGAGCCCTCGTCGGCCAGGATGATGGGGACCATCTCCGGGTTGCTGCCGCGCGGCCCGCGGACCTGCCGGGCCGGGTCGGTGAAGATGCGGGTCAGGTTCTGGGCGATCTGGGCGGCGTTGCCCTTGTTGATCGGGATGATCCGCGGGGCGGTGCCGCCGCCGTTGTCCTTGTCCATGGCCCGCAGCTTGGCCTCGACGCTGTCGATCTGGGCCTGGCTGCCGCTGACGATCATGGCATTCATGGTCGCCGAGGCCTGCAGGCGCACGTCGCCGATCAGGGCCGAGCCGCTGGCCCCGCGGGTGCCGCCGGGCTTGCGCAGGTGCTCGGTCATGATGGCCAGCGTCTCGTTGGCGTCGATGTATTGCAGCGGGATGATGCGCAGCTCTTCATCCGGCAGGGTGGCCTCCTTGTCCAGGTCGGCGATCATCTGCTTGATGCCGATCAGGTCGGCCGGCCCGGCCGAGACCACCACCGAATTGGAGTTCGAGTCCCCGGTGATGACCACCGGCGGATCGCCCTGGCGGACGCGGCGGCTGCCCTGCCAGGTCTGGCGCAGCACGTTGGCCAGGTCCTCGGCCCGGGCGAACTTGAGCGGAACGATGGCCTTGTCGACGCCGACGTCCTTCTTGTCCAGACGCTCGATCATGGCCTGGACCTCTTCGAGCTTCTCGCTCTTGGCGGTGACGACCACCGAGTTGGTGGCCCACTCGGCGACGGCCACCACGCGGTCGGCCTCGGCCACCTGGCCGCGGACCGGGGCGTAGGACTGGGCGATGACCGAGGCCACCGAGCTGGGCTCGGCGCTGGTCAGCGTGAACACCCGGGTCTGGCGGCTCTGCTCCTTGGCCGGCGGGGCCGACTGGTCGATCTTGGTGGCGAGTTGCTCCATCTGGTCCAGCCGGTCCTTGGGTCCGGTCAGCACCACCGCCCCGGCGCTGGCGCTGGTCATGATCTTCACGTCGCCGACGAGCTGCCCCTGCCGGCCGGCCACGCCCTGTTTGCGCATGTACTCGGTCAGGATGGCGTTCATCTCCTCGGGGGTGACGTGCTCGACCTTGACCACGCGGGTGTCGCGGCTGCTGGTATCGGCGCCGGCCACGTCCATCTGGGCGATGAGCTTCTTGACCTCCTCCAGCTCGCCGGGCGTGGCCGTCACCATGATCCGGCGCGTGCCGCGCGGGACGGTGAACGACGCCGGCGGGCGGCCGCCCCGGTTGGTGGTGCGGGTGGCGGTGTAGATCTGCTGGAGGGCCTCGGCGATGTCCTCGGCCTCGGCGTGCTGGATCTCGATGGGCACGGTCTGGGGCTTGCCGATGCGGTCCGGCCTTTCCAGCTCGTTGATCAGGGCCTCGACCTTGGCCATGTTCTCGGCGTTGGCCCGCACCACCACCGACAAGGTGCCCATCTCCGGCGTGGCGGTCACGATCTCGCTCTCCGAGGTCCGGGCCGCCCGCTGGAAGGCCGTGTTGATGACCTGCACGGTGTAGCTGGGGTCGGCGAACATCAGCGGGAAGACGCGCACCTGTCGGCTGGCCCCGGTGGATTCGGGCGTGTCCAGCTTGGCCAGGTAGTCGTCGATCAGCTTCTTGTTGGCGTCGCTGGCGCTGACCAGGAGCTGCTTGCCGATGGGGTCGGCCACGATGGTCAGGGCCCGGTCGGCCGGCGAAGTGAGCTGGGAGATGCTCTGCCGGTCGGCGTTGCGCCGCACGAAGTAGTTGCTCAGCGTGTTGGCCGCCTCCTCCACGTTCAGGTACTTCACCGGAATCTGGTATTCCTTGATCTGCCCGGTGACGGTGTCCTTGTAGTCCTCCAGCGGGGTGATGATGGTGGCCTTGATCTGTTCGAGCTGGGCCTTGGTGCCGTAGACGAAGACCACGTTGGAGTTGGGTTCGGGAACGGCCGTGGGCGGCGTGACGCCGCTGGGGAACTTCTGGCCGGCGAAAAGCTGGTTGATGGACGCGGCCACCGCCGCGGCACTGCTCTTGGTCAGCCCGAACATCGCGCTCATCGGGGCCGTGGTGTCCGTCGGCGGCGTATCGATCTTCTGGAGCACGCTCTCCACCAGCACGTGCGTGGTCTTGGAGCCGGCCACCACCAGCGAGTTGGTCCGCGTGTCGGCGGTGACGGCGATCACCTCCTGGCTGGCCTTGGCTCCCAACTGCATCTTGAGCTGCTGGAGCAGAGTGGTGAAGCTGGTCAGCACCTCGGAGGCGTAGGCGTACTTGAGCGGGTAGACCTGCACGGTCTGGTTGCCGGGCTGATCGAGCGTCTTGGCGATCTGCTGGATCTTCGCGAACAGGTCCTCGGGGGCCCGGACGAAGATCTTGCTCGCGTTGTTGTCGCCGGTGATGCTGACCCGGCCGGCGATGCGCTGCCCGGTCCGCCCGCCGCCGACGAAAATCTCCTCGAGCTTGTCGGCCACCGACTCGGCCGAGGCGAACATCATCTGGATTTCCTTGGGCTCATTGAGCCCGCCGGCCTGCTCGTCCAGGCTCTTGATCTGGGCGGCGATCTCCTTCTGCTGGGCCTCCGGCGCCCAGACCATGATGGTGTTGGTGGCCGCGTCGGCG
>JABRVU010000233.1:0-2846 GCA_039961895.1 Phycisphaerae bacterium
GCGCTTCGGCGGGCACGACACCCGGGCCTACAGCTCGGTGCGGCGGTTCTATCCCTTCGTCGGACAAGTCGATGACGTTCTGGTCCTCGACAGCGTCCTGGACGCCGACCAGGTCCTCCGGCTGGCGGTTCTGGGGGCCGAGAGCTTCTTCTCCGGCGCGCCCCTGCCGGCCTTCCCGGACCTCGATCATGACGGCGACGTGGACGGTGCCGACCTGGACCTGCTGGCGGCCTGCATGACCGCCGACAAGGTGCCGCATTCGGCCGAGTGCGGAGAGATGGATTTCGACCACGACGGCGACGTGGATCAGCGGGACTTCGCCTCGTGGCAGACGTGCTTCCAGGGCGAGGGCGTCCACGTGGGGGCGGACTGCACGTTACGACCCCTGCCTTGAGGAAGCGTGCACGGACTCAGACGCAGCGCAGCTCAAGGGCCCGGCAACGCGCGCCTCTCTACGTCCGGTCCTCCGCCGGGCGGATGGAGGTGCCGTTCCGGGCCCGGCTGTTTTGTTTCGTGGGCCGGAGCCCACAACACGGCGACCCGCCACCGGCGGGCCCACGCCCGGTCAGTCCATGCACCCCGGCTCCGCCGAGACGCCGGGGCCCCTGATGCAGCGCTGGAGCAGGCCGAAGTCGAACTGGTCCACGTCGCCGTCGCCGTCGAGATCGGCGGATACGCAGCCTGTGGCGGCACTGACCCCCGAGCCGGTCATGCACTGACCCAGGCGCTCCAGGTCGTCGGAATCCACGTCCGCGTCGCAGTCCAGATCGGCCGCGATGACCGGGCCGGGCACGCGCAGGGCGTCGGCCGGATGGCTGCACGCATCGAGTTCGTCACGGTCGAAGTACCCGTCCTCGTCGCGGTCGATGCCGATGCGGCGCTCGCTGCCCCTGGGGACGACGGTGAAGGTCATCTCCGAGCCCGCCTCGACGCCGGCCACCAGGGCGGCGAACGAAACGACTTCCGCGGCCCGGTCGGATTGCAGCGCGCCGGCTCCCGTGTACTGATAACCGCGGGCCAGCCCTCCGCGCCGGCCCTTGACCACCAGCCCCACCTTGCCCGCGTCGGCCAAGGCCTTCATCTCGCCGAGCCGGCTCGACACCGCCGGATCGCTCTTGTTGCTTTCGGTGACGGTCAGTTGAGCGCCGACCGCGGCGTGGGCGTCCCGGCTGGGCGGGCCGGGCAGTTCCAGGATGTTGGCGGGCGTGCCGGTCGGCAGGTCCGAGCCCGAGAACGCCAGCATGAAGGCGACCATGTCGGCCACGTCCTGATCGTTGGCCAGGCTGAACACCGGCTCGGACACGAACCGGGCCAGCGAGTCCACGCTGCCGTCGTGCAGGAACCCGAAGCCGGCCAGGTTCTCGAGTTGGGTCAGCTCCATGCCCACCTTGTCGTACATGTTGCGGATCTGCGGCACCTTGATGCTGACGTTGGTGGAGCCGTCCACCGAGACGATGGCGTGATGGAACTCGCCGTTGGGCCCCGGGGGCTGATCCACGAAGGTGAACTGCTGAAACCGGAAGTTGGTGCCCGCGCCCGTGGGCAGCGTGTGGCATGAGACGCAATTGAAGGGGTTGTCGAGATTGCCGGTGCGGTAGCGGTTCAGGCCGTTGACCGCGTTGCCGTTGGGCAGGGGTTGGCCGGCCGGTCCGTAGCGTCCCGAGGTGAAATGACCCGGCAAGGGCAGATTCGTCGGCAGGGTGTTGTCGAAGTTGCGGTAGGGGTTGGGCGGGAAGTGAATGGTGGCCAGGAAGTCCTCGAACTCCTGCATCTCCGGCGAGGGCAGCTTGCCGTCGTCGCCCAACAGGCCCTTGAAGGCGTCGGCGAACTCTTCGAGCCCGTCGCGGTCGCCGCGCCAGTGATGCGGCTCGAGACCGATGATGTCCTGAAGCGTTTGGGTCGCCATGGGGCCCTTCATGGGGTGCCAGTTCTCGCAGTTGTTGCCCAGCACCGCCAGCGGGCAGTTCTGGTTGAAGACCTTGACCGTGCCCGAGGGGTCGCCCAAGTCCCAGGCCAGCCGGTCGGTCCGCGCGTCCACGTGGCAGGAAGCGCAGGAGACGTGCCCCAGCCCCGAGTTGCGGTGCGTGTCGTAGAGGTGCTTGCGGCCGGTCCTGATGACCTGCGGCGTCGGATCGTAAAACGGCACCCGGGCGATCTCTTTTTCCTTGACCGCGTCGATGACCGAGACGCTGGCCTCGAACCTGTTGAGCACGTAGAGGCGGTTTCGGCCCGCGTGATAGACCACGCCGGTGGGCCCCTGGCCCACGTGGATGGTGGGAGCCAGACCGGCCCGGGCCCCGGCGGCATCGACCACGATCAGATTGTTGGAGCCCATGCCGGTGATATAGGCCCGCGTGCCGGCCGGGTTCCACGCGATGCCGCGCGGGTCGCCGATGGACTTCTTGCGCTCGGTCTGGGCGATGGGCACGAAGGGAACGTCGCGGGTATAGGTCAGATGCGGGTTGAGATCGGCGATGCCCAGCGTCGTCGGCCCGACCGGGTTCACCCGGGCGATGTTGACGCGCAGAAACCGCCCGGCCAGCACCGGCTCGAATCGGACCTCGTTGGTCGCGTCGGTGCCGACGACGGCGACCTCGCCGCTGGCCGGGTTCACGCCGACGGCCATGCAGATGTTCATCAGCCGGGTCGCGTAGCGGACGCTGAAATCGGCGGTGTTGATGATGGCCAGATCGCGGTCGGGCAGGTCCCAGCCGATCGGCCGGCCGGACCGGGCCGCCTGAGCCCCGCTGACCAGGTTCGTCCAGTCGTGATTGTTGTCGTCCATCCACTGGCCGGCGGCGTTCTTCTTCACGATCAGCCCCACGCGCGGCGGGTTGGGGTTGCCG
>JABRVU010000234.1:0-9069 GCA_039961895.1 Phycisphaerae bacterium
GACCAAGCGCGTCCTGGGCGTGGGCATCGTCGGCGTGGGGGCCGGCGAACTCATCGCCGAGGGCACGCTGGCCATCGAGATGGGCGCCGGCGCCGCCGACGTGGGTATGACCATCCACGCCCACCCGACGCTCTCCGAGACCGTCGGCGAAGGCATGGAGCTGGCCGTCGGCACCACCACCCACGTCTACCGCCCGCCGCGCTGAGGGCGGCGCCTGGCCGGCGGTAGGTTGTGAGCGCGGCCGGGCCTATAATCAGCATCGTGGATTCCAGAAGAGCTGAGCACGAGGCGGGCTGGGACCCGGCCGATGGGTCGCTGCGTCATTGGCTGAGCCTGGCGCGGCACACGCCGTTGGGGGTTCTCGCGGACCTGGACGGGACGTTGATTCCGTTCGCGCCGACGCCGCGCGAGGCCCGGCTGCCGGCCGAGACGGCCCGGCTGCTGGAAACGCTGGCCGATCTGCCCGGCGTGCGGGTGGCGATCGTGAGCGGTCGGTCGCGCGACAGCCTGGAGGAGGCCCTGCCGTCGCTGGCGGGAAGCATCTACCTGGTGGCCGAGCACGGGGCCTGGCTTCGCGGCGAGGGCGCGTGGCAGGCCCTGGCTGATCCGCTACCGGAGTCGCCGGCCGAGACCCTCGCGGCCCTGCTGTCACCGGTGGCGGCGCGATACCGCGGGGCGATGGTGGAGCCGAAGTCCTGGTCGGTGGCGTTGCACTTCCGCGGGGTGGCGGCGCGCGAACGGATGGCCTTGCGGGTCGAGGCCACCGCCGTGCTGGAAGAGTGGCTGGACCGCCATCCGGGTTTCACGCTGGTGGACGGGGTCGACGTGGTGGAGATCCGGCCCAGCCGGGTCCGCAAGTCGGTGGCGGCGGGGTGGATGCGCGGGCGCGCCGGCAACGGGGCCCGCCTGATCGCGCTGGGCGACGACCTGACCGACGAGGACCTCTTCGCCGCTCTGAGCCCGTCGGATGAGAGCGTGCTGGTCGGCGGGTTGCCGACGCGCCCGACGCGGGCCCGCTGGCGGCTGTCGTCGCCGGCGGAGGCGAATGCCTTTTTGGAATGGTTGACGGCGGTTCGCGGCGAATCGCCGACCGCGCCGCCGGAACATCTGCCGATGGCCATGCCGGTCATGCCGGGCGGCACCCGGGCGCCGGCCGGCGGGCCGAACCTGCTGGTGATCTCGAACCGGCTGCCGGAGTTCCGCTCGCCGGTCACGCCCGACGACCCGCGGCAGCGCAACGTCGGAGGGCTGGTCACGGCTTTAGAGCCGATCCTCAAGGCGCGCTCCGGGTTGTGGCTGGGCTGGAGCGGGCGCTATACCGAATCGACGGAGCTGGGTCCGATCGGGCTGGATGAGTCGTCGCTGCCCCCGATCGCGTGGCTGGACTTCCCCGGTCACTGGGCGGAACGGTACTACGCGGGTTTCTGCAACCGGGCCCTGTGGCCGCTCTTCCACTCGTTTCCGCGCAGCGTGCATTTCGCGGACGAGGACTGGCAGTGCTACCAGGAGGTGAACGAGGCCTTCGCCAAGGTGGCCGTCGAACTGGTGCCGCCGGATGCGGCGGTCTGGGCCCATGACTATCATCTGCTGCTGGTGGCCCGGGCCCTGCGGCGGCTGGGGCATCGCGGGCCCATCGGGCACTTCCTGCACATTCCCTGCCCCTCGCCGGACGTGTTCTCCATGCTGCCCTGGGCCGAGGAGGTCATCGACGCCCTGCTGGAGTTCGATGTGCTGGGCTTCCAGACCCGCGGGCACGTGGAGAACTTCCGTCAGTGCGTGGGCATGTTGTCTCCCGCCCGGGTCGGCGACGACGCAGTGGAGCATCGCTCGCGTCGAATCCGCATCGGGGCCTTTCCGATCGGGATCATCCCCGAGAATTACAGCGAGGACTCGCCGCCCGACGAAGAGGTGAGCGGGCTGCTGGCGGCGCTGGCGGGCACGCGGTTGGTGCTGGGCGTGGACCGGCTGGATTACACCAAGGGCATCCCGGCCCGGCTGCGGGCCTTCGGACGGCTGCTGGAGACGGTGCCGGAGTGGCGCGGGAAGCTGTCGCTGGTGCAGATTTCGGTGCCCTCGCGGGCGGACATCCCCGAATACGCCGAACAGCGGGCCCAGGTCGAGGCGGTGGTGGGGCGGATCAACGGCGAGTACGGCGACGGGCGCTGGGTGCCGGTGCGGTATCTCTACCGGTCCTACAGCCGCCAACAGCTTGCCCAACTCTACCGGGCGGCGGACGTGGGGCTGGTGACGCCGCTGCGCGACGGCATGAACCTGGTGGCCAAGGAGTACGTCGCGGCCCAGGACCCGAACCGCCCGGGCGTGCTGGTGTTGTCGCGCTTCGCGGGGGCGGCGGCGGAGCTGACCGACGCGGTGCTGACCAATCCGTATCACGTCGATTCGCTGGCCAGGGACCTGGACGTCGCCCTGCGGCTGCCGCTGGAAGAGCGGGTGAACCGGTACGGGCGGCTGATGGCCTGCGTGACCCGAACCACCGCCCGGACCTGGGCGGAGGACTTCCTGGGAACGCTGCTGGCCTGCCGCGAGGGAAAAAAGATGCCGGCGGATTGCGGAACCCCCGCTGCGGATTGAGGCGGTCGCTCGCATTCAGCGCCCGGGACGGAGAAACCGCGACGCGCGGCGCGGGTCCTCGGCGATCCGTGCCGGATCGAGAACCACCGCACGCCTCGGACCGGAACCCGCTGACTGGGAACTGAGAACCGGTAACCGGAAACTCCCCATGCACGAAATCCGACGCATCGGCCACATCTGGCAGGCGCGCAGCGCCGTCATTGTCGGCGATGTGACCTTGGGCGAGGACAGCAACGTCTGGCATCATTGCCTGATCCGCGGCGACGTGGCCCCCATCCGGCTGGGCCGGCGGGTCAACGTCCAGGACGGCTCGGTGCTGCACTGCAAGCTGGGCGTGGCCCTGGAGATCGCCGACGACGTGGCCATCGGCCATCACGCGGTCGTGCACTGCAAGCGGATCGGGCCCCACAGCCTCATCGGCATCCGGGCCACGGTGCTGGATGACTGCGAGATCGGCGAGGATTGCCTCATCGCCGCCGGGGCGGTGCTGGTTCCCGGCACGGTCGTGCCGGCCGGTTCCGTGGTCATGGGCATGCCCGGTCGGGTGATCCGCCCCATCCGCGACGCCGAGCGGGCCTACATCCGGCGGATCATCGCCGGCTACCTCGAGCTGTCCCGCCGCCACGCCGCCGGCGAGTTCAAGCCCTACCCCGGCGTCGCCGAGGGCCCCGGCGGAGAAGCAGCGACATAGCCGGCCGCCCGCGAAAGCGTGAACCTTCCTGATGGCCGTCCACGGGCGTCCGCAGGTCCGGTCAACCGGCTGGTAGCCGACCCGTCATGGATCGGGGGATGATCTCTGAATCGCAGCGCCCCTGGATGCTGACCGGGCTCGGCCGGGACGGTTCAAACGTCATGACGAACCGGGCGGAGAGCGTCTGGTTGCATCCTTATCGGACCTTGCGTCGCGCGATCGAGGCCGTCCGCTTCTGCGTTTCATTCCCCCTCATCTAAAAAGGCAAAAAATGCCGACAGTGAGTAGGCCGGTGCCGCGCGTCGTCTCTGGCGGCGCGGTTCCCGGCGTCTGCACGGTGGTCAGGAAGACCGTCGAGGGTGGCTCGGATGAGCGACGTGCAAGCCCAACCTACCTTGCGGCAACAGTTGGCCGGGCGCTGGCAGGTGCCCTTGCTGCTGGCGTCGCTGGCCGTCCTGGGGGCGGGCATCTGGCGCCTGCGTCCGCCGGTCCAGGCCCCGCCGTTCGAATCGCTCTACGCGCGGGCCCTGGCGCTGTACAAGGCCGAACTCTACGCGGAAGCCGCCGGCTATCTCGAATCCCTGGCCGCCGATCCGCGGCGCACCGATGAGCAGCGGCGGAAGCTCTACGCGCTGTGGGCCAACGTGCTCTTCGATCACGAGCAGGGCAACGTGGTCCACGGTCCGAGCAACCCGACGCGCATCCTGGAACTCACCGAGCTATCCCTGGCCCCCGGCGAAGCGCATGACGCGGCCGCTTCGCGGATGCGGGCCCTGGCGTACGAGTGGCTCAAGAAACCCGCGCAGGCGGTGGCGGAGTATCAGGCCGCCATCGACAAGGGGGCGCCGGAGGCCTGGAGTCTGCGCAAGCGGATCCTGGACATCCGCCGGGCCACCGACCAGATCGAGGATGACGAGCTGCTGGCCGCCTGCCGCTGGTTCGTGGACTCCGAGGGGGTGAGCGACGCATTAGCCTACTGGGCGGCCGAGCAGATCGTGGAGCTGCTGGCCGGCCGCAAGCAGTTCGCCGAGGCCGAGCGGTTCCTGGCCTCCCAGGCCGAACGGTTCGGCAAGTCCGGCGAAAAGCACGCCTTCGATTACCTGCAAGCCCTGGTCTGGTTCCACGTGGGCAAGAAGGACGAGGCGGAGCGGCTGCTGCGGGCGGCGCGCGACGACCTGGAACCGTACGACCCGGTGTACGCGCGGGCCGGACTGCTGCTGGGGCGGATGCTGCTGGCTGACGAGGCCCCGGAATATGCTCTGGCCTTTTTCGACGACGTGCTGTCGCAGAAACCGTCGGGAGTGCCGCGCTGGTCGGCGGTGCTGGGACGGGCCGAGGCCCTGGACGGCTTGCAGAGGTATGAAGAGGCCCTGTCGGCCTACAACGAGGCCATCCAGACGGCCACGGAGTCGCCCTACGAGCCGCTGTTTGAAACCGGCGCCTGGGGCCGATCCGGGACGCGCGCCGACGTATCCGGCATGATGGCCGGCCAGTGGCGCCTGCCGAAAGTGACCGCGTATCTGCGAACCGTGACCCGGCGGGCGGAACTGACCCTGCTCCTGGGCAGGCGGGCCCTGGACGACGCGGACCGGCGCGGCGCCCCGCCCGAGGACCCCTCCCGGATTCGAGCGCGGGCCCGGTTGCGCGAGGCCGGCGAGCACTACGTTCGGCTGGCCGGGCTGGTGATGCTGGATGAGGCCGGTTCGATCGCCGCGACCATGACCGCGGTGGACACGTTCGATCTGGCCGGCGAACGCACGCGGACCGCCGAAGTGCTCGAGGCCTTCATCCGCGACCACCCCCGCAGCGTGCAGGTGCCGGCGGCGCTGCTGCGCCTGGGCGAGACCTGCCAGTCGATGGGGGACTATGAGCGGGCCATCGAGGCCTATCAGCAGAACCTGATCCGGTATCCGCGGACGCCGGCGGCGATTTCATCGCTGGTGCCGCTGGCCGACTGCTTCCTGGAGACGGGTCGGCCGGACAAGGCCGAACAGACGCTGCTTCGGCTGGTGGAGCACGGGCCCGACGACCCGCTGGGGCTGGTGACGCCGGCGGCGGCCCAGTTCCGCGACGCGCTGTTCCGGCTGGCGGACCTGTACAGCCGGGGCGGGGAGTATGAGAAGGCGATCAGGCGTTATACGGAGGCCATCGAACGCTACCCGGACGACCCGCGCGTGGAGCGGGCCCTGTTCATGCTGGCCGACGCCTATCGGCACAGCGCCGGGCGCATCGGGCAGGAACTCAAGGAGGGCCAGGGTCTGGCATACCTGGAACCGCTGACGGCGGCCCAGGCCCGGCGGCTGGAAGCGGCCCGCGATCTGTACGGGCAGGTCATCGAGCGGATCGGCCGGCGCGACCCGGCCGGTTTGAGCGAACTCCAGCGCGCGTATCTCAAGCTGAGTTATCTCTACGCGGCCGACAGCGTGTTCAACCTGTCGCAGGTGGGACGCACGCCGGCCACGCAGCCGTTTGCCGACGCCCTGGCCCTTTACGAGCGGGCCGCGTGGGCCTGCGCCAAGGAGCCGATCGCCATGTCCGCCTACGTGCAGATGATCAACTGCTACCTGCGCATGGGGCGGCAGGAGCGGGCGCGCATGGTCCTTCAGCGGGCCCGGTGGATGCTGCGCAACATGCCCGACGAGGCCTTCCAGCAGGCGGCCGGGCTCGAAGAGCGGGCGTTCTGGGAGGAGTACCTGGCCTGGCTGGAGACGACGCCGACGCTGGCCGCGACCCGGCCGGCGGGAGCCTCGTGAGTGGATGATTCTGGATTTTGGATCCCGGATTCTGGATGCCGGACGCGGGGATGCGTTTGCGATCCCAAAACCAGCATCCGCGATCCGCGTCGACAGGAACGCTGAAACCTGAATCCTGAACCCTTGGGGTATCTCGATGGCGACGGCCTTGATGGATGATCGAACCCGCGGGGCGGAGGTGATCGCGCTGCTCACCGAGCAATGCGGACTGTACGCCCAGTTGGGACAGCTTTCGCGGGGGCAGCGGGCGCTGATCACGGGCGAGTCGGCGGAGCAGTTGCTGGCGGTCCTGGGCGAACGCCAGCGGCTGATCGACCGGCTGGAGGAGCTGGGTCGGCGGCTGCGCCCGTTTCAGCGCGACTGGCCCGCCGTGCGCGGGGCGATGTCGCCGTCGGAGGGTCGGCGGGCGGATGAACTGATCGCCCGGGCCAACGGACTTCTGGCCGGCATCCTGCAGGCGGACGCGGCCGACGCCGAACTGCTGGCGGCGCGCCGCGGCGAAGCCGCCGACGGCGTCACCCACGTGCGGTCGGCGCGAAAAGCCGGAGCCGCCTACGCCGAAGGCGCCGCATCCGCCGGATCGCGGATCGATTGGACGGACGCATGAGCACGCTGTCGGACCCGATGACGCAGCGCGAGCGCGAACTGGGCGCGATCATCTCGGCCTACAACGACGTGACCGAGCAGCTCAAGGCCGCCCACGAACGGCTGCGCGAGGAGGTCCATCGGCTGCGCGACGAGCTGGCCCGCAAGAACCGGCAGTTGCGGCGCCGTGAACGGCTGGCGGCGCTGGGCGAGCTGGCCGCCGGCGTGGCCCATGAGATCCGCAACCCGCTGGGCGGCATTCGGCTGCTCGCGTCGCTGCTGGAGAAGGACCTGAAGGACCGGCCGGAGGCCCTCCGGCTGACCGGCAAGATCGTCAAGGGGGTCGGGCGGCTGGAGACCATCGTGAACGACATCCTCCAGTTCGGCCGGCCGGTGGACCCGTCGCCGGGACCGGTCTCGCTCGAGCAGGTGTTGCGCGAGTCGGTGGAACTGGCCGAGGCCCGCGCCGAGCCGACAAGCGTGAAGATCACCCTGGCCTGCCGCCTGAAGGACGCGGAGCTCCACACCGATGGCGCGATGCTGCAACGGGCGGTGTTGAACCTCCTGCTCAACGCGGTGGACGCGGCGGCGGGCCGGCCGGAACCGACGGTGTGGCTCGAGGCCCGGGCCGGAACCATCGGGCGGGTGGTCATCAGCGTGTCGGACAACGGGCCGGGCATCGGCGCGGACCTGATGGACCGCATCTTCAATCCGTTCTTCACCACCAAGGACTCCGGGACCGGGCTGGGCCTGGCCATCGTGCATCGCATCGCCGAGGCCCTGGGCGGAAGCGTGCAGGCGGCCAATCGCCGCGAGGGCGGGGCGGTGTTCACGCTCTCGCTGCCCCGACGGCTGGAAACGGCGGATGACCGGTTGCGGATGGCGGAATAAAAGGCACAACGAGCAGGGAGGCTGGATATGGGTCGGGTGTGCGTGGTGGATGACAATGAGATGCTGCGGGAGTCGCTGGCCGAGGCCCTCATGCGCGAGGACCACACGGTCAGCGCCTTCGGCGACCCGCAGGAGGCCCTCAAGGCCATCAAGACGTCGGCGTTCGACTGCATCATCACCGATCTGAAGATGCCGGGGATGGACGGGGTGAGCCTGCTGCGCGAGGCCCGGGCCGCCGGCTGCGAGGCCGCGGTGATCCTGATGACCGCCTTCGGCACCGTGGATTCGGCGGTGGCGGCCATGCGGCTGGGAGCCTTCGATTACGTGCAGAAGCCCTTCGACGCCGACCAGATCTGCCTGCTGGTGGACCGGGCCATCCAGAACACGGCCCTGCGCAGCGAGAACGAGGCCCTGCGCCGGTCGCTGGCCGACGGCGAGGAGCGCGAGATGATCGGGGATTCGATGCTCATGCGCTCGCTGCGCGACACCATCGCCCGGATCGCGCCCAGCGCCAACACCGTGTTGATCCAGGGCGAATCGGGGACCGGCAAGGAGATGATCGCCCGGGCCATTCACCGGGCCTCGCCGCGGGCCGACAAGCCCATGCTGTGCCTGAACTGCGCGGCCCTGTCGGCCAACCTGCTGGAGAGCGAGCTGTTCGGCCACGAGCGCGGGGCCTTCACCGGTGCCGACCGCGTGCGCAAGGGGCGCTTCGAGCTGGCCGAGGGCGGCACGCTGCTGCTCGACGAGGTCAGCGAAATTCCGCCCGGATTGCAGGCCAAGCTGCTGCGCGTGCTCCAGGAGCGGCAGTTCGAGCGCGTGGGCAGCAGCGTCACCCGCCGGTCCGACGTGCGCGTGATCGCCACGACCAACCGGAATCTGTCGGATTGGGTGGCCCGGCGGCGGTTCCGCGAGGACCTGTACTTCCGGCTCAGCGTGCTGCCGGTGTCGGTGCCGCCGTTGCGCGAACGGCGGGAGGACATCCCCCGGCTGGTGCAGTATTTCCTGGCCCGGGCGGCGTCGCGGACGCACCGGCCGGCCCTGCGCGTGCAGGAGGCGGCCATGCGGCTGCTGGGCGACTACGACTGGCCGGGCAACGTCCGCGAATTGGAGAACCTCTGCGAGCGGGCCTCGGTCCTGGTGCAGGACGGCATCCTGACGGCGGAGATGGTCGCCCCCTGGCTGGGCGGGATCGGGCGGACCGACGGCTTCGAGCAGAAGCTCCGGCCGGGGCACATCCTCGAGGACATGGAGCGGCAACTGATCGAGAAGACGTTGCGCGAGTGCGGCGGGCATCGGGCCCGGACGGCCGCCGCCCTGGGCATCGGCGTGCGCACGCTGGGACTCAAGCTCAAACTCTGGCGCGACGAGGCCCGGGCCAGGCATACCGCTTACCAGATGACCGGATGAGCAGGCGGCGGTGATTGCGCGAAGGCGCGGAAACTGCGCCCCCGGACGGGAGAAGCGGGAAGGGGGGAAAGGAAGAACGGGACAACGTCAAGAGGTGGAAAGGCGCGTTGGTGGAAAGGTTGGAAGGCGAGATAGCCGGCGGTCCTACCT
>JABRVU010000235.1:0-4595 GCA_039961895.1 Phycisphaerae bacterium
ATGGCCACGCGGTGTCCGGGCTCGACGACGCCGGCGAGACCGCCGGCCCGGGCGACCGCCGACCGGACCATCATCTCGATTTCCGCCGCGTCCGGATGCGTCGGACGGTGGGGTTGGCCACGGGCTCCGTCGCCCTGGCGGGTGCCTTGCTGCTGCTCATCAACGCCGGCCAGGCCGTGTTTTCAGACGGCGTGGCCGACCCGTTGACCGGGGACGTTCCGCCACCGGCCGTGCCCCCCGCGCCGGCGACCGTGGCCATCCGGCGAACGGCGATGGCGGCGCCGTCCGCGGCGGAAATCGAGATGATGGTCCGGTCGGCGGTCGCCCGGGCCGGCGGTCTCGCCGGCGTCGTCGAGCCCGGACACCGCGTGGCCATCAAGCCCAATCTGGTCAACGACAACGTGTGGAGCCCGGCCGCGCCCACCGGCGTGACCACCGACCCGCGCGTCGTGGCCAGCGTGGTCAAGCTGGCCAAGGAGGCCGGCGCCTCTGTCGTCACCATCGTCGAGGGCACGGCGGGGCCGGCCGACTGGAACAACGGCGACCAGAGCCGCACCATCACCTGGAACGCCTATAAGAACTGCGGTTACGACGCCGATGCCGACCGCTGGTTCGATTTCGACCCGACCGTCCCCCTCATCGACTTGAACGACGCCGGGACGGGCGGGCTGGTTCCGCGGCCGGTTGCCGCCGCGCCGCCCAACACCGTCAAAATCCACCTCGACAACGGCGTGATTCGAACCGATTACTTTTTTCCCAAAGCCGTCCTCAAACCCGCCCAGGGCGGAACCTGCGACGTGCTGATCACCGTGCCGACCATGAAGAACCACGGCAACGGGAACATCACCCTGGCCCTCAAGAATCACGTGGGCATCGCCCCCAGCGACATCTATCACGACAGCGGGTACGCCGGACATCCGAACCAGATGAAGCGGGACCTGGCCCACATGTGGAAGCCCGGCGATCCCTTCCCCCGCAACGTCAGCGGCGACAACCCGGGGCCGCCGCCCGACGAAAATACCTGCGTGCATTACACGGTCGTGGATCTGAACCTGGTCCGCCCCAGTGACTTCGCGGTCGTGGACGGCCTGGTCGGGATCACCAGCGGCCCGGTGGGAACGACCCGGCCCGACCCGCTGCTCAAGCTCATCATGGCCGGCAGGGACCCGGTGGCGGTGGACACCGTCGGCGCGCTGGTCATGGGTTACGATCCGCTGGCCATCCCGCAGATCGGCTGGGCCTGGAACCGCGGGCTGGGCAACCGGGACACGGCGACCATCACGGTGGTCGGCGATCACGTGGCTCCGATCCGTGCCGACGTGACCGGATCGTTTCCCGCCGGCTACGGCGGGGGAATCAAGGTCGGGACGGCCCCGCCCGCGCTCGCCGCCATGACGCCCGCCGACGGCGCGACGGTGACGGGCGACGTGACGGTGATGGGTTCCGGGATCAGCGAAGGGGTGGTCAAGGCGGAACTGACGGTCACTCCGGCGCCGGGCCCCAACCTGCTCGTCAACGGTGATTTCGAGCAGGGTGACGCCGGCTGGACGGCCTGGCGCGAGGAGGGTCACTGGGGCAGCGGCGAGGCGTATGATTTCAACGCCGTCGCCGAGACCGGCCACGGCAACCGATGCCTGCGTCTGTCCGCCCAGACCGGCAGCTTCGGCGTCTTTCAGCAGGTCGCGGTCACGGCCGGCCGGACCTACAGGATCGACGCCTACTGGAAGGGGAAAAAGGTCGGCCTCTCGCAATGGTATGAAATCCTCTTGATTGACGGGCCGTTCAGTATCGAACAGGCGGATTGCGACCCCTGCGGAGTGCGCGACAACTACATGTACGCCTTTGACAAAAACACCTACGGGCTCGACGTCCCCGTCGGGAACTACTTCGGTTGGGTCTGGGCCCACCAGCAGAACGCCCCGCCCGCCAACCGGGTGGACTGGAACAACCGCGCGGGCCTGCGCACCGCCTCGGGCAACGTCCTGACCGTGGTGCTCAAATGCGGCGCCTGCTGCGGCACGAGCGGACCCGAAGCCTGGTTCGACGACGTTTCGCTCGTCGAGATGGGGACGGAACGGCTGGTGGACGTCGCGGTGCATCCGGGAGATCCCTTCAGTCTGGTCTGGCGGGCGGGATCGGAACCTCCCGGTTCCTACGACCTGAAAACCACGGTTTACGACGTCAACCTGAACGAGGCGAGCCTTGCGCGCCGGGTCTACAAGGCGCCGGAAGAGGCGCCGGCCATACTGGCCCAACCCGCCGCCGACCTCGATCGCACGGTTCAGCTCGGTTACCATCCCGACCCGGCAGTCGCAAGCCTGACCGTGGCCAACGGCGGATTCGGCACGTTGAACTATGCGATCCGCGTCGACTTCAGCCCCCCGGTCGCTTCGCCGTGGCTGTCGCTGGACCCGCCGACGGGCTCCTCGACCGGCGCCGGCAACGTCCATGCGATCACCTATTCGACCGGCGACCTCCCGCCGGGCACATACGTGGCCGACGTCATCGTGGTGGACAACGGCAGCACGCCGGCGGCGGCGTACAACAGTCCGCAGACCATCCGGGTGACGGTGGTGGTCCGGCCGGTCAAGGCCGATTTCAACCGCGACGGCTACGTGGACCAGAGTGATTTCGGGCATCTCCAGGCGTGTTTCACGGGCCCCGGCCTGTTTGTGACCGATCCGGCCTGTATGCCCGCCGATCTGAACAGGGACAACGACGTCGATCAGAACGACCTCGGGTGGTTCAAACTCTGTTTCACCAGCGGGCGCGTTCTGGCTCCGCCCGGCTGCGACGGCACCTATCCATGACCGATGGTCGTCGCAGGCGAGGGGATGAAAAGGTTCGGCGGTGTTCACTTCCGGTCACGGCCGCGGCATTCCAGGCCGCCGCGTCCACGGTGCCCGACCCGAACGGCGCGGCTCTGGCCAGGGATAGCCACGTCCCGCCGATGGCGCGGAGGACGCATGTCGCACGGTTGGCTCATGGCCGTGGTTTCCCTCGCGGCGCCGGCGGTTGCCGGCGCGGCCGAGCCGTTCTATCTTCCGGCCGATCCAACCTACTCCATCGTGGACAGCAGCCGCGATTCCGTGCGCTTCGCCCTGCATTGCCTGGTGCCGGAAGGCGATGGACTTCGCGCCAAGTCCACCTTCGTCGATCCGCAAGGCCAGCCGGCGCTCTGGCATGAGTTCGGCGCGGTCGAGGGCGTGGGCTGGGCGGCCAACGCCGTCGGCGGGGCCATCGAGCTGATCGAGCACGCCCGCTTCTTCGCCGAGCCGGCCGTCGAGGAACCGGCCCGCAAACTGCTGCATCACGCCGTCCACGGCGGATTCGTCGATGCCCAAACCGGCTTCTTAAGGCCCTACCGCGACCTGTCCAACGGGCGATATTTCCTCAACTATCTCCACGCGGAACGTCACGATCGCTGGTTCTGCGCCGGCTCGGCGGCCAAGGTCGCCCTTCAGTATCTCTGGGCGGCCGATCTGTGCGCGGGCACGCCCTTGGGCGAGGAATCCCGGGCCTGCGGGATGCGCCTGGCCCGCTGGTTGCGCGATCACGTCGAGCCGGCGCCGAACGGCTGGTTTCCGCGGCGGTCGTACCCGGATGGAAAGCCTTATCCCTTCACGGCCACGGGCGACGATCGCGACCCGTTCTTCGACGGCAGCGGCGACGGGCTGTACCTGCTGTGGCTCTACGCGGAGATGGCCCGCCGCGGCGAGGAAGGCTTCCGCCCGCGGCTCGAACGGCCGCTCAAGGCCTTCCTCGACGCCGGGGGTTTCTTCGGCAGCATGAACCACGATACCTATGACCGCCACGAAAACGTCTGCTATGCCGTCGCGTTCCGCGTGCTGACCCGGCTGGCGGACGGGGGTTTCTCGTCGGACCCCGAGGGTCTGCGACGGTTCGCCTTCGAGAAGTGCCTCAAGGGCCTCGAACGGTTCGAGATGACCGATGACCGCAACGGCGTCGCGACCCGCGGCCTGCTCTGGATGGAGGCGAGCTGGGACACGGCCTACCTGTGGGAGAACGCCGAGGCCGCCCTGGCCTGGCTGGAGGCCGCCAGGGCCACCGGCCGACGGGATTGGCTCAACAAGGGCGCCACCATCCTGCGGGCCGCCGCAAAGCACCACTACGGTCCCCACGGCTTTCTGACCGAAGGCGTCGATTGGAACAACCACAACGGGCAGTTCGCCAAGGTCGGCGACAAGGAGATACCCATCCACGTCGGGTCGGGCGTCTTCGGCGCGGTCAACTACACCCAGCCGCTGCTCAACAATCTGCACATCGTCGAGCCCACCCTCTATTACCTGCGTCATTTCGCCCTGCGGGCCACGCGGGAGGGCCGGAGCGTGATCCTCGACCACGAGGACAACGTGATCTGGCGGCAACCGCCCGCGACCGGGCTGGCACCCTGATGCGACGGCGCGGAGCGCCCCCGGCAGGGTGCGTGACTGAATCCGCCGGACCTGAATTCCGTAGCGACCGGCCCCTGTGTCGGTCGCTGGAACGGTTTCGGGTCTTCCACGGCCCGCACGGGGGCGGGCCGCTACATTGCCTGCCCCCGCCCCATGCGTCACGGACCCGGCCGAGTCGGT
>JABRVU010000236.1:0-10033 GCA_039961895.1 Phycisphaerae bacterium
GGCCCTTCGTGGTGGATCAGATCCGCTTTCAGGTCCTGTTGGAGCGGCAGGGGCTGGACCTTCACTTCTGGTGCCGGCTGTCGGAACAATTCACCGCCGACCCGGCCATGCCGCTCTACCAGGCCCATCCGCGGTTTCTCTATCCGCCGTTCTACCTGCTGGTGATCCGGCCGCTGGCCACGCTCCCGCTGCCCTGGGCGGCCTTCGTGTTCGAGACGCTCAAATGGGCGGCGCTCTTTGTTGCCCTGCGCGGGGCGTGGCGGATGGCCAGTCCGCCCGATGAGGACGCGCCGCCCATCGTCGCCCTGGGTTCGCTGCTGCTGTCCTGGCGGTTTTTCTGGAACGACTTCGCCCAGGGAAACATCAACCTGTTCCTGCTGTGCGGGCTGGTGGCCGCGTGCCGCCTGTTCATTTGCGGCCGGGAGCTCTCGGCCGGGGCCCTGCTGGGAGCGGTGGCCTGCGTCAAGGTCACGCCGGCGCTGATGGTGGTCTGGTTCGCCTATAAACGTCGCTGGCGCGTGGCGGCCGGCTCTGCGGCGGGCGCGGCGGTCATGCTCCTCCTTCTGCCGGCTCTCTGGGTGGGCTGGACGGACGCAACGCGCACCTTGTCGGAGTGGTACCATCACGTCATCAAAGGCTTCGTCCGCGAAGGGGCAGTGTACTCGCTGCACATCAATCAGTCGCTCACCGCCATTTTCAACCGGCTCTTCGCGGACCACGTCGCCCTTGAGCCGGACGTCCGCGTGACCCTCGTGTCGTTGCCGCCGGCGGTCCTGAACGCGCTGCGCGCGGCCCTGAGCGGGCTGATCCTGGCGGCGCTGGCCTGGAGCTGCCGCGGCCGGATGAAACCCGGGGATCCGCCTTTGGCCTTTGCCTCCGAGTTGGGGCTCGTGCTCATCGCCATGCTGTTCCTGTCGGGATACTCGTGGAAGGCTCATTTCGTCGTGATGCTGATACCCTATGCCGTGCTGCTGTCGCACCTGAGCGATGCCCGTCACGCGGGCCGAAAGCGGGCGGTCCTCGGCTGCCTGGCGGTCTCCTTCGCTCTGGCGACGGGGACGGAATTCCTCGGGCACGACGGGGCGAACCAGGCCGAGGCTTACGGTTTGATCGCAGGGGGGGCCCTGGCCGCCGGGCTCGGCCTGCTGATCGTGCGGAGCGACCTCCGGCGAGCGCAGCCACCCTCATGGCCCGCCGGACCGGGCCCGTGACCGTCGCCGCGGCCTTCCCGCTGGCGCGTGCGTCACCCGTGCGTGCCGCTGCGGCGACCAGGTCCACAGGACCTCGGTGAACGGCGCCGCCCCGCACGACGGCCGGTTTTGACAGCCAGCCCCGTTCTCGCGTACAACCGATGCGTCGGGCGGCTGGTCAAAAAACTCCATCCGCGGCATGAGCCTGTCGCCGCGGGCTTTCATCCCAACGGGAAAGGAACCCTACCCATGAAGCGCAAGTCCGTGCTGATCGTGGCGGCGTCGGGAGCGATGGTCCTGTCGGTGGCCCTGCTGCCGGGCGTGGCGGCCGACAACGAACCGGCCAAGGCCGAAACCTACAAGATCGACTCCGTCCATTCGACAACCGTCTTTCGCATCAAACACAGCAACGTGAGCTACTTCTGGGGCCGCTTCAACGCCATCAGCGGGACGGTGGCCTACAGCCCGTCGGCGCCGGAGGCGACCGCCTTTGACGTCACCATCAGGACCGACAGCATCGACACCGCCAACCCGGGTCGAGACAACCACCTCAAGGGCCCCGACTTCTTCAACGCCAAACAGTTCCCCACCATGACCTTCAAGAGCAAGTCGGCCAAGCGGACCGGCGAGAGCAAGGTGGACGTGACCGGCGACCTGACCATCCACGGCGTGACCAAGGAGGTCACCATCCCGATCGTCTGCACCGGCTCGGGCAAGGGCCGCGGCGGCGGGGCCCTGGTCGGCTTCGAGACCATGTTCACCATCAACCGCAGCGACTACGGGATGAAATACATGGTCGGCCCGCTGGGCGACGACGTGCGCGTGGTCGTGGCCATCGAGGCCGGCACAGGCCAACGGTAGACTCCGTGCCCATCGAGCAGGTCATCTACGGCTTGGCGGTGCCGGCGGTCCTTGCGATGGCCGGCCTGCTCCTGGCTCGCCGTCCGCGGCGAAATGGCCTTCGCCCGATCGTCCCCCTCGCGCCGATCGCATCGGTCGATACTTTGCCCCGCGTCCTGGGCCATGCGGCGGCCGAGCCGGTCTCCGGCAGGGCCCGCCTGCGGATGCCGGCCGGCGGGATCGCTCCAGGCTGCGCCATGGCGGTGGCGTATGTCCTCGGGCACCTGTTGCTGATGGGTCGGCCGGAAAGGCCGCTCGAGCCCTGGCACTGGCTGCCGGTCCTGGCTTTGGCCGCCGCCGGGTTGTCGATTTTGTACGTCGTCGGTCGGGTGTCGATCTGGCCGCGGCGCGTACTCGACGGAAGCCTGTACGCCGTAGCCCTGGTGCTCCTCCTGCGGCCGGCGCCCCTGAACACGTGGGACCGAGGCCGGGCGGGCTGGTGGCTGGCCGGCTTGTGGCTGGGCCTGATGGTCTTCACGCGCCTGATGCACCGGCTGGCCCGGCGGGTGCGGGGCGCGACGCTGGCGGGCGTCATGATGGTCGCGGGAACGGCCGGCGGCATCGTGCTGGTCTGCTCGTCCAACGCCCGGCTTGGACAGCTCGCCGGCGTGCTGACCGCGGCGACCGGCGGGGCCTTCGTGAGCGGCCTGCTGCGGCCGGAGATGTCGTTCTCCGGCGGAGGCGTCCGCGTGACCACGCTGCTGCTGGCCGCCCTGCTGGTGCTCGGATACTTCAACGACTATACCGAACTGCCGGCGATGATGTTTCCGCTGGTGGCGGCCGCGCCGCTGGCCGCGTGGGTCGGGCAACTTCCCCCCATCCGCCGGCTGCGGCCCTGGCAGCGGTTCACCGCCCGCATCGTGGCCGTCCTCATCCCCGCCGCCATCAGCGCCGCCATCGCCTGGCGAACCTATCAGTCCGTCGCCCGATGGGACGAGGCGTACTGATCGGAGATTCTGGATGCGTCGGGAAACAAGCTCGCAGCGGTAGTACGGAAGGACGCGGAGAGCGTGGGACGGCGGAACGTTGAGATGGTCGGAAGGAAGGAACCGAGCGACGCCCTGAGGACTCGATCTGACTGATCTGGCCCCAAGGCCCGCGGCTCATGTCGTCAGAGCCTCAATCCGCGATCCGCAATTTCCTCGCCGCTGGCCTCATCCCTGAACCCTTCCCTCGCCATGGGCTATTGTCCACCGATCGCTTCCATCATGGCCCGCGGGCTGAGCTCCTCGCCGGTGGCCCGGCGGACCATTTCGTCCCAGGGCAGGGCGGCGCCGGGGGCGAAGACCGCGGTCTTGAGGAACTCGCCGATCTCTTTGCGGCCGTTGAAGACCGGCGTCGGGTCGCCGGTCTTGAGCACGTCGCGGGCGATCTTGCCGAAAAGCTGGTGAGCGAACATCTCGCCCATCAGGTAGCTGTGGTAATAGGCCGGCGCGCTGATCACGTGAATCTTGCTGGCGTAGTCGGGGGCGTTCCGGCCGTCGGGGCGGCGAAGAAGCTGATACTTCTCAGCCAGGTCCCACCAGAGCCGGTTTAAATCCTGGTCGGGATGCTCATACATGGCCATCTCGAAGCGCACGATGGTCTGCGACCAGGCCGCGAAGATCAGCGTGCGGGCCCGGCGCGAGCGGGCCTCGGCCCTGCCAACCAGGTCCGGGTCCGAGACCGCCAGGCCCATCGCCTGGATGGCGGCCGGCTGCCGCGAGAAGCGCTCGAACATCATGGCCAGACCCTCGGTCGTGAAGGTGTGGGCCGGCGTACGCAGCGTATACGGCAGCGAGCGGGGGATGTACTTGTCATAGACCGCGTGGCCCAGCTCATGCAGCATGGTGCCCATCCATTGCTCGTTGGGCACCACGTTGGCCATCACCCGGATGTCGCCCTCGCGGTCGATGTGGGCGCACTGGGCGTGGGGATACTTGCCCGGCCGCTCGAAGAGGTCGCTGCGGGCCAGCACGTCGTCGATGGGCAGGCCGATGCCGGCATAGAACGCGGCGGACAGCCTGTTCACGTCGGCGTGGGCGTAGATGGGGTCGAAATCGAACTCGAAGACCGCCGGGGCCTCCTGGAAGAACAGGTCCTGGTAGTGCCACGGGCGCAGCTCGGCGGGGCTGATACCGAAGTCCTCGGCCAGTTTCGCGTCGATCTGGGCCTTGGCCGCCGCGAACGGCTCGCGCATCAGCTCATACAGCTCGTCCCAGAGCTTGAGGATCTGCTCCTTCTTCATCTCGCCCAGCTCGAGCTGCATCTCGTAGTAGTCGTGGAAGCCCAGCCTGCGGGCCGACTCGTTGCGCAGGGCGACCAGCTCCTTGAGCCCCGGGGCCACCACCGCCCCCACCCCCTTGCTGGCCTCCCAGACCTTGCGGCGGTAGGCCGAGTCCCTCGAGGTCTTGAGCACCTTCAGCACTTCGCTGTCGGGCAGCTCCCTGCCGTCCACGCGGGCGCGATAGGTGTTGAAGGCCTTCTCCAGGCTCGAGGCCCTGGCGTTCATGCGCTCGAGCAGCTCTCGATCCACCTGTTTGCCCAGGTAGCGCAGATAGAGCACGTCGATCTGCCGGACCAGCAGGTCGTCGTCTGAAAGCCGGGCCTGGCCGGCGTGCCCTGACGATCCGGCCGGAGAGGATGTCTCACCACCATGCAAAGCCGCGCGGATCCGCTTGATCCGGGCGAACATCGTCGCATCGGCCAGGGCCGCGTCCAGCCGGTTCGCGGCCGCCTCCGAGGCCTTGTAAGCCTCGTCCTTGCCCGAGGCCTGGGCCTCCCACGAAGCCAGGTTCGCGGCGGTCTCCAGCGGCCGGACCGCGGCCTCATAGTCGGCGATGATCCGCCTGGCCTCGCTCAAAGCCCTGGTTCTTTCGGAGGAAGCACAACCGGCCATCATCAGCGATCCCAGGCAGACTATGAAAGCGGGCCGACGCCATGCGCCGGGAATGAACGAGGATTTCACCGGTCACTCCTTTTCATCACACCACAGCAATGTTCTCGTCGCCGCCGCGATATCCGGCGATTTCATAAGCGATTCCCCGACCAGGATGGCCCGGGCGCCGGCGGCCTTGACGCGCTCGACGTCGGCGCGGGTCTTCAGGCCGCTTTCGGACACCACCAGCGTGCCCGCGCCCACCCGTCCGGCCAGCCGCTCGGTGGTCGTCAGATCGGTCCGTTGCGCCTTCAGGTCGCGGTTGTTGACGCCCAGCAGGCTGCGCCGATCGTTGGGAAAGCCGATGGTTTCCATCAACGCGGCCAGCGTGGCCTCCTCGTGGACCTCGATCAGGCTGGTCATGCCCAGCTCGCAAGCCAAACCGAGCATGTCCTTGAGCACGGGCGGCGCGAGAACCTCGCCGATCAACAGGACGGCGTCGGCCCCGGCCACGCGCGATTCGTAAAGCTGATACGGGTCGATCATGAAGTCCTTTCGAAGCACGGGCAGCGGTACGGCCGACTTGACCTGTTCGATGTATTCCAGACGCCCCTCGAAATACGTCTGATCGGTCAGCACGCTCAAGGCGGCGGCCCCGGCCGCATGATACGCGCGGGCCACGGCGACGGGGTCGAAGTCCGCCCGGATCAGACCGGCCGACGGCGAACGCTTCTTGATCTCGGCGATCAGGTGCACGCCGCGCGGCGGATCGGCCGCGATCACTCCGTAGAAATCCCGCGCCGGCGGCAGATCAGCGACGGCGGCGCGGAGTTCGGCGATCGGCCGAACCGCCCTGGCCCGTTCAACCTCCCGACGCTTGGTCTCGATGATCCGCTCGAGGACGTTGGCCATGCCGGGCATTGTATGCGGAGGAGCGCCGGCCTTCACGCCGCTGAGCACGCCCCGCTGTGACAGCGGGAAGCTCAAGCCCCGTCTGAACCTCGCCCGCCAGGAAGAAGCGATCGACGGAACGCCCCTCGCTGAAATGCCCGCACCGCGTCAGGCCCGACCATCAGAACCGGTAGAACCGCCAGCGGGAAAAAGGCGTTAACTGCTTTATTACCAGCATGTTGCGATTGAGCATGGACCGCCGGGCACGAAACGGTTGTCCAGGCGGTCCAACTTTTGCGGCGGCGGGAGCGTCTATAATAGCAGGACTTGGCTGCGCGCGGGTGGCATCATGCCCGCGGGTTTCCGGTCGGACGGTTCGGCCCGGGATGACTGTGAGGTGCGCGATGAGGTCACGAAAGTCGATAGCCGGTTTCGGGGTCGGCCTGTTCCTGGCCGCCGTGGTGATGGCCGCCGTGCCCGCCAGGGTTGACGCCGCGTCGCGGTATTACCGCGGAGGCTTCACTGCCCGCTCGGTTCCACGCTACTACGGCGGTACGGTCTACCGTGGGCGTTCGTACGCGGTCTACCCCCGCTATTACTCGACCGCGCGCTACTACGCCTATCCGCGGTATTTCGGCTATCCGCGGTACTATGCGTATCCGCGCTACTACTCCTACCCGCGGTTCTATTCGTACCCGGGGTTCTACGCCTACCCGCCGGCGTACTATTACACGTATCCTCCGGCGTACTATTACGCCCCGCCGCCGGTCTACAGCTTCGGCTTCTGCTGGTAAGCGACCGACCGCAAGGACGTTGACCGCGGGCTACAGGGTCCACCCGGCTCGAAGCGCGGGGCGGATGAAGTCGTCGGCCTGCGGCTGCCCCTTGGCCTTCATGTTGGCCGCGTCCCACTCGATGGCCTTTCCGGTCCGCAGAGCCAGCGCGCCGACCAGCAGGGCCTCGGTGAGCCTGGCCGCATACCCGAATTCCGACAGCGCCGGCGGACCGCCCTTGCAGGCCGCGATCCATTCCTGGTGATGTCCCGGCGCGCGCGGCAGCGTCGGGGCGGGCGGGCGAAAATCCGCGAAATCCTTGCGCGGCAGCAGCAGGAACATATCCGCGTCGCTCTCGCCGCCGTTCCAGGTGCGGGTGAACAGGGTGCCCTTCTCGCCGATGACCAGCGAGCCGTTGGTGGGAAACGGCTCGCCGTGGAACAACTCGCGCGGCGGCTGCTTCCTGCCGTCGTACCAGGTGAGTTTGACCGGCGGCCTGTCGCCGCGGGCCGGAAAGCGGAGTTCGAGGATGCTCCACGCCGGGGCGGTCTCGGCGTTGCGCGGCGAGCTGTCCACGACGCGGGCCGAGGTGGGCAGGCCCAGCTCCAGGCCCCAGAAGGCGGTATCGAGGTTGTGGATGCCCATGTCGCCGATGGCCCCGGTGCCGAAGTCCCAGAAGCCGCGCCACTTGAAAGGCAGATAAGCGGGGTGATAGGGCCGATACGCCGCCGGTCCGAGCCAGACGTCCCAATCCAGGTCTTGGGGCACGGGCGGGGTATCGGTGGGCCGGTCGATGCCCTGCGGCCACCAGCCCTCGGCCCGGTCTGTCCAGACGTGCAACTCGCGCACCGGCCCGATCGCGCCCGAGCGAAGCACCTCGACGGCCCGGCGGGTGCCCTCGAAGGCGTGGCCCTGCGTGCCCATCTGAGTGGCCACCTTCATCTCGGCGGCGGTCCGGCTCATCAGGCGGGCCTCCCAGATGGTGCGGGCCAGGGGCTTCTCGCAATAGACGTGCTTGCCCAGGCGCATGGCCGACACGGCGATGATCGCGTGATTGTGGTCGGGGGTTGAGACCACCACCGCGTCGAGGGACTTCTCGGCGTCGAGCATCTTTCGCCAGTCGCGGTATCGCGCGGCGTTGGGGAATTTCTTGAAGGCCCCCGTCGCGGCCCGCCAGTCACAGTCGCACAGGGCGACGACATTCTCGCCGGCCACGTCGTTGAGGTTGTCGGCGCCGCGCCCGCCGGCCCCGACGATGCCGATGTTCAGCTTCTCGTTGGGCGAGAGGCGCCGGCTCCTGGGCCGGGCCTGCCCGCGGGCGGTTTTCCAGCCGTCCCAGAGGGTGGCGCCGGCGGCCGCGGCGGACAGAATGAACTTTCGGCGGGTCAGGCGTGTCCTGGTTGGATACATGGCTGAGGCTCCCGCGGGCGGTATGATGCCGGGAGCGGACGTACGCGCCTCCCGGCGCCGGCCACGCGGATCATCCTAAGAGGAACACAATCATGACCGCAACACTGATGGGACTGGCCCTTCTGGTTTCGGCTCCGCCGGCCGCCGCGGGCGAGGTACCGGCCGGCAAATACTTCGCCATCCAGGTGGTGGACGATCAGACCGGCCGCGGCGTGCCGCTGGTGGAACTGAGAACCGTCAACGAAATCCGCCATTACACCGACAGCAACGGTTACGTGGCCTTCCACGAGCCGGGCCTGATGGGCCGCAAGGTGTTCTTCTTCGTCTCCAGCCACGGCTATGAGTTCGCCAAGGACGGCTTCGGCATGGCCGGCACCGCCCTGGACGTCCAAGAGGGCGGGTCGGCGGTGCTCAAGATCAAACGCCTCAACGTCGCCGAGCGGCTTTACCGCATGACCGGCGGGGGCATCTACCGCGACAGCGTCCTGCTGGGCAAGCCCGTGCCGACGAAACAGCCGGTGCTCAACGGACAGGTCTTCGGGCAGGACAGCGTGCTCAACGCCGTCTTCCAGGGCAAGCTGTGGTGGTTCTGGGGCGACACCGGCAAGCCGAGCTATCCGCTGGGCAACTTCAACATGTCCGGGGCGACCAGCTCGCTGCCGTCGGACGGCGGGCTGGACCCGGCCGTCGGCGTGGACCTGACCTACTTCGTGGACGAGAGCGGCTTCTCGCGCCAGATGGCCCCGATCCCCGGTCCCGGCCCGACCTGGTGCGGGGCCTTCATGGTAGTCCGCGACGCCGGCGGCAAGGAGCACATGCTCTGCTTCTACTCCAAGATCAAGCCCGGTCAGATGGAGACCTACGAGCACGGCCTGTGCGAATACAACGACGAGAAGGGCGTGTTCGAGAAGCTGGTCGCTTACCCCATGGAAAGGACCATCCCCCTGGGGCACACCCTGCCCTATCGGGAGAACGGCGCGGACTACTTCTATTTCGCCATGCCGTTCCCGCTCATGCGCGTGCGGGCGGAGCTTGGCGCGGTCCGCGACCTGGACCAGTACGAAGCGTTCACCTGCCTCCGGGCCGGCACGCGGGTGGCCGACGCCCGACTGGACCGCGACGCCCAGGGCCGGCTGGTCTATGCCTGGAAGAAGGGCACCGCCCCGGTCGGCCCCGCCGACCAGGACAAGCTGGTCAAGGAGGGTCATATCAAAGCCGGGGAAGGCCGCTTCCGCGGCTTCACCGACGTCGAGACGGGCAAGCCCGTCATGGCCCACGGGGCCAGCGTCTTCTGGAACGATTATCGCAAGCGCTGGATCATGATCTGCATCGAGGTCTACGGACGGTCGTTCCTGGGCGAGCTGTGGTACGCGGAGGCCGATTCGCCGCTGGGCCCGTGGGGCTACGCCCGGAGGATCGTCACCCACAACAAGTACAGCTTCTACAACCCCAAACAGCATCCCTATTTCGACCAGCAGGGCGGGCGGATCGTCTACTTCGAGGGCACGTACACGATGTCGTTCTCGGGCAACGAGCACCCCACGCCGCGCTACGACTACAATCAGATGATGTACCGCATGGACCTGGCCGACGAGCGGCTGGTGCTGCCGGTGGCGGTGTATCGGCGGTCGGGGCCGGATGGCGAGCGGCTGGCGTCGGGCGGTCCGCAGCCGGACCCGCCGGCATCGGCCGAGGTGGCGTTCTTCGCGCCTGACCGACCCGGTCCGGGGCTGGTGCCGGTATGGGCCACGCAGGAGGGCGGCGGGACGGGACTCCGCGCGGGGCAATCCGGGGCATCGGCGGCCACGGCGGGCGATGCCAGCGGGCCGGTCTTCTTCGCTCAACCCGCCGACGCCTCCGAGCCGGCGCCGGCCACGCTGCCCCTCTTCGCGTACACCGATTCGGCCGGGCGGCGCCGCTACGCCGTCGAGGGCGATCCGGTCGCCAGCACCTGGCGGCGCTCGGACCAGCCGATCTGCCGCGTGTGGAAGCGCCCCGACCGGCCCTGACCC
>JABRVU010000237.1:0-2350 GCA_039961895.1 Phycisphaerae bacterium
TGACCGCGGTCAGACCCTGCGTCTCGATCAACCCGATGGCAAACGGCGCCTCTTGAGCCACGGCCGCCTCCTTACCGTCGGCCCGCCGGGCCTGGGAAGCGCCCCGCGAGTTCAGCGCGTTGATCGAGTGCGACACGGTCCGCGTTCCGCGGGCCGACGGTAAGGAGGCGGCCGTGGCTCAAGAGGCGCCGTTTGCCATCGGGTTGATCGAGACGCAGGGTCTGACCGCGGTCATCGAGGCCATCGACACGGCCTGCAAGGCGGCCAACGTCGAGGTCCTCGGCCGCGAGAAGCTCGGCGGCGGGTACATCACCGTGGTCATCAAGGGCGACGTCGCCGCCGTGACCGCCGCCGTCGAGGCCGGCAAGGCCAGGGTCGAGGGCCTCGGCAAGCTCATCGCCGGACACGTCATCCCCCGCCCCAGCCCCGCGGTGTTGAGCCTGTTCGGGAAGACGTGACGGTCTGTTGCGAATGTGAACCGTCACGTCGGGGGCGGCGATTTCGAGGGTCCCGCCTGGGATCGGCTCGGACTGAGCCTCCATCTGCCGCGCGGGCTAGCCCGCCGCCTTGGAGGCTGGCGGGGTCGAGTTGGCCGATGGGGTCCCCGCCACGTACTGTGCCCCGGCCGGCAGGGCGTCGCGGTCCACGACCACCGTGTTCTCGCCGTATTCGTCGCCCGGCTGCGGCTTGAGCACCCGCCCGTGGTCGTCGAGCACGTCGTCGGCCCGGGCGGTCACCCTGTGGGCGATGGCCATCAGGTCGGCGATGAGGGTCTCGGGTTTCAGATCGCTCTTGATGGCGTGGCAGGCGTCGGCCACTTCCCTGACGTAGCGCTCGAAGATGCTTCGCCGCTCGCCTTCATAGCGCTGCTTGCGGCGGCGGTTGAGATAGGCGGCCAGCTTCCGCCCGCATTCCTGCAACGCCAGCCGGATTTCGCCGCGGATTTCGTCGTAATCGGCGATGGCCTCCTTCGATTCCGAGGTGAACGGCACCCACACGCTGGCCATGTGCACCATGACCACCAGCGGGGCGGCCGGCAGGGCCCCGTTGCTCTGCGAGAGCCCGTAGCGCCGCCAGTCCATGTCCACCACGCTCTTGAAGATGCAGCAGGCCGACTGCTGGTAGAGCAGCGGGACGCGGTTGGCGAAGCGGATCACCCGGGCGACGGTCGGGGCCGGCTCGCTGGGCAAAACCTTGCCCCGGCGGACTTTCACGCTCTGATCGGCCTCCTCGGGCGAGCGCATCTTGGGGTCGCTGCCCAGGTCGCCGCCGAAGGCCAGCCCCACCTCGATCTGGAAGGGGTTGCCGCGATAGACCGCCGGCGGGCGCGTCGTCGCGGTGAAGAACTCGGCCTTCACGCCCTTGAGCAGGCCGGTCAGAATCTGCTCGGCTCCGATGGGCGCCAGGCAGTTGGTCGGCGGGGCCATCAGTTTGGTATCCTGGATGGCCCTGAAGAGGCTCTCGGCCTCCTGGCGGGCGATACGCTTGGGTTGGGCCCGTGCATTCAGGCCGGCCTTGCGGCAGATTTCCTCGGCCACCTTGGGACCCACGCGGCAGAAATCGCTCTGAAGAAAGCCGCTGAGCCAGTGCGAGCGCGTCTCCTGGAGCATCTTGATGAGCGTGCCCAGCTCGACGCCGTAGGGGTGCGGGCGGATCGCCTCGGTCTGGGCGGGCATCACCTCCGTCCCGCGCTCGTACACCACCGGTTCGCCGGCCGGCGGGGTATACACGAACCGGGCGTGCGGGTTGGCGATGGCCGTCTGCTCCATGTACTCGTCCACCGACTGCCGCCCCTTGTTGTAGGTGGCCACCAGCTCGATCTCGACGCGCGTGCCGCTGGACCAGTCCACCTCGACCTCCTGGTCCTTCACGACGTGCGGCTCGTTCTTCCTGGTGTCGATCTGGATCTCGTAATAATGGGCCGGTTTCTTCGGCGAAACGCGCGAGGTGATCCTGACGCTCTTGCCGGTGGTCAGCAGCCCGTACATGCCCGCGGCCGAGATGCCGATGCCCTGCTGCCCGCGCGACATCTTGAGCCGGTGGAACTTCGACCCGTACAGCAACTTGCCGAACACGTTGGGAATCTGCTGCTTGACGATGCCCGGCCCGTTGTCCTGGACGCTCACCCGGAAGCGGTCCTCGGCCACCTGGGTGAGGGTCACGTGAATCTCGGGCAGGTGCCCGGCCTCTTCGCAGGCGTCCAGCGAGTTGTCCACCGCCTCCTTGACGGTCATGAGCAGCGCCTTGCGCTTGTTGTCGAAGCCCAGCAGGTGGCGGTTCTTGGCGAAGAACTCGGAGACGGAGATGTCGCGCTGGAGCTTGGCCATGCTCTCGGCGGTGGCCTTGGGGG
>JABRVU010000238.1:0-15976 GCA_039961895.1 Phycisphaerae bacterium
GTCATGCGCAACGGCCACGCCGCCGACATCCGTCCGCGCGACGTGGAGGCCGTCTGCATGAAGTGCCACGACGGCCTGCGGGCCTCGGCCGAAGCCCACCCGGTCGGCCGGCCGGCCACGTCGGCCACGCCCGTGCCCAAGGGCTGGCCGGCGCCCGACGGCCAAGTCACCTGCATCACCTGCCATCGGGTCCACGCGGGCGGACGCCGCTGGCAGCCCCGCCCGGAGCGCAACCCCGCCTTTCTCCGCGAATACGATGGAGATTTGCTGTCGTTCTGCGGCCGGTGCCACGCGGGACACGGCCCGACCGCCGGGCACCTGGGCCGATACAACCCGCATCTGGCGATGCTCTCGCCCGAGGGCCGCCCGGTGCAGGAGTCGTGTGCTTTCTGCCATTCACGTCCGATGCCCAGCGGGCCCGCCGCCGTCCGCACCGGCCGGGCCGATCTGCATACGGACGGCGTCACGCTGTGCCTGGGCTGTCACTCCAGCCATCCCGACTGGTTCTCGCCCGGCCACGTCGGCGCGAAAGTCACGCCGACGGTACGCGCCGCCATGACCGCGTTTGAAGCGCGCCAGGCCGCTAGTCGTCCAGCCACGACCCGTCCGACGGCCGAAGCGACCTTGCCTCTGGGCGGGCGGAACGCCGATACGCTGGTCTGTGCCACCTGTCATAACCCGCACCAGGTCGGCGTCTTCCCCGCGGACAGCGCCCTGGGCCGGGGGGCGATGCGGGCCGGACAGGCGACGGACGCCCTGCGCGGCCAGGGCAAGGAGCTCTGTGGTGTCTGCCATGCGAAGTGAGCACCTGATGAAAACACCTCACGTGTCCGGTCTTGTTCGGGGAAAGCCCCGGCCGGCATCGGTTCAAACCCACCGCCCCAGCGATGGACTCCCGCGGCCTGGGGTGCTGCTCCTCGCCGGCGGTGCGCTGCTCGCCCTGGCCGCGCCTCTCTCCGCCGCCGATCCGGAGAATTGCCTGAGCTGTCACCGCTATCGGGGGCTGGGGCGGGTCACCGACGACCGCAAGGGCGTTCACTTTTATCACGTCGATCCCAACTACTATGACCGGGCCTCCGGCCCTCATGCCCGGCTGCGCTGCACCGACTGCCACGCCCGCTCCGAGGTCGAGGTCATCCCCCATCAGCCGGTCAGCCCGGTCAACTGCACCACCACCTGCCACATCACCGCCCAGGGGCGGCTGGAAGTGCAGTTCTCCCACGCTGACATCGCCGGCATGTTGGAAACGTCCGTCCACAAGCTCGAGGTCCTCAACAAGGTCAACGCCCTGCTGGGCAACCGGCTGCGCGAGGGCCAGTCGCGCTGCCTGCTGTGCCACGAGGAGCCGACCTTCCGCCGGAGCGACACCGACTGGTCGGACATCGAGACGCCCATCAGCCGCTGCGACGTCTGCCACGGGCCGCAGTTGCCGGTGGACACCCGCTTCATGTACTGGCACGTCCACGCCCGCAGCCGGCCCCAGCGCAGCAACGCCGACGTGACCCGGAGTTGCGCCCTGTGCCACAGCGACCCGCGGGTGCTGGCGGCCTTCAACCTGCCCGACGCCACCGCCAGCTACCTGGCCAGCTTCCACGGCAAGGCCATGATGCTGGGCAGCGAAACGACCGCGAGTTGCCTGGACTGCCACGTCGGGCAGTTGCAGAACGTGCACCTGATGCAGTCGCCCGACGAGGCCGGCTCGCCCACCCACGAGGCCAGGCTGCCCGACACCTGCCGCAGCCCGGCGTGCCATCCATCGGCCGGGGCCCGTATCAGCAGCGCCGCGATCCACCTGGACCTCGCCACCGGCGGGGGCGTCGAATACATCGTCGCGGCCATCTTCATCGTGCTGATCCTGTTCACCTTCGGTCCGTCGGTCGTGCTCCAGGCGATGGAGATGCTCCAGATCGTGATCGGCCGGCATGATCCCGACCAGCACGCCAACGAGGCTCTGGCCCGGCGGCTCATGGCCGACCCCAAGGGGCGCAAGGCCCTGGTCCGCTTCACGCCCCACCAGCGCGTTCAGCACTGGATCCTGGCCGTCTGTTTCACCCTGCTGGTGCTCACCGGCTTCCCCATCAAGTTCGCCGACCGCGGCTGGGCCCGCTGGCTGATCGACCTGTTCGGCGGGTTGCACGTCGCCCGGCAGGTGCATCGCTACGCCGGGGTGGTCCTGCTGCTGGGCTTCGTCTATCACCTGGTCTACGCCCTGGTGTCGGTGGTCAGGATGCGCCGGGCCTCGGGCCGAAGCTGGCTCAAGACCATCCTGGACCTGCCCATGCTCGCCAATCCGACGGACGTCAGACAGCTTTTCCACCAGCTCGCCTTCCTGTTCTTCATCCGCAAGACCCGCCCGCCGCTGCCGCGCTTCAGTCTCAAGGAGAAGTTCGAATACTTCGGCGTGTTCTGGGGCAGCATGCTGCTGGGGGCGACGGGCCTGCTGATGTGGTTCAACGCCTGGACTACCGCCCATCTGCCCGGGCGCGTGCTGACCGTGGCCGCCCTGGTGCACACCTTCGAGGCCTTTCTGGCCCTGCTGCACGTGGGGGTCATCCACATGATCGGGGTGATCTTCTCGCCGCTGGTCTTCCCGCTCTCGCGGGCCATGACCACCGGCGACACGCCGGCCGCGGAGCTGGCCGAGGCCCACGCGGGCATGTTGCGGAAGGTCGCGGACGAAGTGGGTCTCCCGCCCGCCGCGGAGGTGCCTCATGGCTGAGCAACCCGCATTCCGACCTCCGGCCGCCGTCCCCGAGCGCACGCGCCGGAGGCTGATCGCGCTGGTCGGGGGCGCCGTCAAGGCCCTGACGGTGCGTTTTTATGCCGCGGCCATCGTGCTGGTGGTGATCTGGGCGGGGTACACGGCCGTCGCGTTCCTGGTGCGCAGCGTCCTGTACCCCACGCGCGTGCCGGAACAGTATCTGTCCTGGCGGACGGCCTTGAGCGGCGGTAACCTGCCGCCGGCCGCCGGCGGCGGTGAGGCCCTCGTGCCCCGCGCGCCGCTCGAACACTATCATCGCATCGAACGCACCCTGCCGACCGACGCTCACAACGGCTGCCTGACCAGCGGCTGTCACGGCGCCCTGGCCCACACCAAACGCAAGGAAATCCGGGCCTTCGCCAATCTGCACGCGACGTTCCTGGCCTGCACCCTGTGCCATGACGCGGGCATCACCGGCCCGGCCGAGGCCACGTGGGTGGACCTGAACACCGGGCAGCCGACCGGACCGCCGGCGGCCCTCGAACTGCTGCGGCATTTCGAGCTGAACGCGGGCAGGATCCAGGACGCGCCCGGCGAGTTTCACGCCCTGGTGGCGCCGCTCCTGCCGCGGGTGGCCGCCGTCTCGAGAGACCCGGCGATGGAGTTTCTGCACGTGCAGATCACCACCTCCGAGCCGGGCAGCCCGGTGTGGCGTCAGTCCATCGCCCGGCTGGCCGCCGAACTGCCCAACCACGTGCGCGGCGAATACGGCAGCAAGCTGACCGGCAAGGCCACGTTCGAGGAGCTGGAGCGCCGCCGCCGAGCGCTGGTCGAGATGGCGGCCCGCTATCAGGCCGCTCCGGAGGGGACTCCGGAACGCAGGAAGCTGCACGATCAGATTCACGAAGGGATTCTGACCAAGCCGTCGGCGTGCCTGGCCTGTCACGGCGGGGAGCCGGCCAGGCTCGATTTCGCGTCGTTGGGCTATCCGCCCGGACGGGCCGCGGCTCTGCGCGATTCGGTCATCGCCCGACAGATGGAGAGCATCCAGCAGGGCCGGCCGTTTTACCTCCCCAAGCTCCTGGAGGGCAGCCGTGAGCGTTGAGAGGAGCATCATCCGGGCGGGCTTGGTGGTGGCGGTCGCCGCGGCCCTTACGGTCTGGGTCGTGGTCCGGCCGGCGCGGGCCGGCGCGCCGATTCCGCCCGAGCGGCGCATCCCGGCCGGCGTCGCCCGGACGCTGAGCGCTCCGGCCGACGCCCCCATGCACATGCCTACCGACGTGGCCGTGGACGCCGCGGGCCGCGTCTTCGTGGCCGACGGGGCCAATGATCGCGTCGTGGTCTTCCGCGCCGACGGCGCCCTCGATCGTGCCATCTCACGGGTCGGCGAGTGGCCGCTGAATCATCCCGTCGGCCTGGCCATCGATTCCGCCGGCCGACTGTGGATCGCCGACACCGGCCATCACCGCGTACTGATCGCCGCGCCGGACGGGGCCCTGGCCGAGCGCATCGACCTTCCCGCCGCCGAGGGCGGCAAGCCCTTCGACGTCACCGACGTGGCCGTCACCGCGGACCGAAAACGCGCCTACCTGATCGACAACGAGAACCATCGCCTGGCCATCCGCGACAACGCCGCCGGCACGCTGACGTTTCTGGGCGCGTTCGGCGAGGGGCTGGGGCAGTTCCGCTGGCCGTTCACCGCGGCGATCGCGCCCGACGGCTACGTCTACGTCTGCGAGGCCATCGGCGCGCGCGTCCAGCGGCTCAGCCCCGCGGACCGCTGGGCGGGCCAGGTCGGCCGCTGGGGCGTCGAACTCGGGCTGCTCTATCGGCCCAAGGGCGTTCTGGTCGATGGGCAGGGCCGCCTCTACGTCAGCGACTCGACGCTCAACGTCATCCAGGTCTTCAACGCGCGCGGCGGCGTCGAGGGCGTGCTCACCGACCCGGCCGGAAAGCCCCTGCGTTTCGCCCATCCGATGGGCATGGATTTCGACGCCGCCGGCGGGCTGTACGTCGTGGAACTCAAGGCCGACCGCGTGGCCGTCGTCACGCTGCCGTCCGGTTTCGCGCCGGCGACGCGGCCCGCCTCCGCGGGCACCAGGGAGGAGCCGGCGCGATGAACCTCCCCACTCGAATGCCGCGACTGGAACCAGGCGATCGCGGATCGCGGGCCGTGGATGGCGGATTATTCGCGCCCGCCAGCGGGCGGGTGCGCCGAGGGATGCTGGCCGCGTTGCTGGTGAGCGTCACGATGGTCTCCCGGTCGTATGCCCAGCCCCTCGGCCTGCAAGCCAACAGCGGGCGCGACTGCGCCGTCTGTCATCTCAACTGGGTCGAGTCCTTCAAGCAGCCGGCCGCCGTCCTGCTGATGGACGATCCCGGTTACGGCGTGGTCGCGGAGGCCGACACCTGCCTGGGCTGCCACGACGGCTCGGTGGGCGATTCGCGGCGCAGAGTGTGGGTCGAGCACGGGCATCGCACCGGCATCCGGCCGCCGGCGACGATGAAAGTCCCCGATCAACTGCCCCTGGATGACGGCAGGATCTCCTGCCGGACCTGCCACACCGCCCACTCCGGTCAAGGCCCGGAGACGCTGGCCACCACGGTCTTCGTGCGCGTGCGGAATGACGCCAGCCAGCTTTGCATCGCCTGTCATCAGGACAAGACCAAGGGCCCGGAGTTGGGCACGCATCCGGTCGGCGGGATGCCCTTCCCGGTGCCGGCGGAGCTGATCGCGGCCGGAGCCCACCAGGGGCCCGACGCGGGTCGGCTGATCTGCCAGACCTGCCACACGCCGCATGGCAGCAGGGAGCATGACCTGCTGGTCATGGGCACTCAGAGCAGCCAACTCTGTCTGACCTGTCACGCCAAGGTCCGGCCCGGTTTCTGGCGCCCGGACGCCGGACGCGAACACCCTCAGAACCCGCCGCTGAGTTCCGACGCCATGCGCCAGGCCATCAGGGACATGGGCACCGCCACCGGCCCGGGCGAAACGCTGATCTGCCTGTCCTGCCACAAGCTGCATCACGGTCAGGCCGGACGCTACATGCTGGCCGACACCCTGCATGAGAGCAATCTGTGCCTGCGCTGCCATCCGGGCCGCAAGGAGATGTTCGGCTCGCTTCATGACCTTCGCGTGAGCGTGCCCAACGAGCTGAACCGGCTGGGCCAGACGCCCGAACAGAGCGGCCCGTGCGGGGCCTGCCACACGTTCCACCAGTTCGCCCGCCGTCCTGAGCCGCAGCCGCTCGATCCGACCGGTCTATGTGCGACCTGCCATCAGCAGGAGCGCTGCGCGGGCCACAAATCGGGCCTGCCCTTCAGCCACCCTACCGAGGTGAGCATCCCGGCCGGGAACAACCCGCTCAAGCTGCAACTCTACGGGCCGCGCGACGGTTCGGCCCCGCCGAGCTTCGCTTGCCTGACTTGCCACAACCCGCATGAGACCGGACGGGCTCACTTCCTGCGCGGCGAGCCGACGGCGGTGTGCGCCACCTGCCATGCGGAGAAGGTGGCCGGCCTGGGGCCCCAACATGATTTCACCGACCGCCCCGAGCTGACCAATGCCAAAGGGCGCACGGCCGCCCAGGCCGGTTCGTGCGGTTTCTGCCACAGCCTCCACGACGCCAAGGGGCCGGCGCTGTGGGCGGCCACGAAGTCGACCCCGCGGATGCCCAACGGCTGGTGCACCGAGTGCCACTCGCCGACCGGCATGGCGGCGTTCGTGAACCTGCCGGCGCTGCGCCATCCCAGCGGCCCGCACGCGACGCTGAGGGCGCTGACCGCCAAAGCCGGCCAGGGGGCTCACCCGGTTCAGACGGCGACCGCCCCTCACGACCGCGGCCCAGACCATGATCGCCCGCTGCTCCCGCTCTTTGACGCCCAGGGCAAGCCCGCCGCCGACGGCTTCGTGACCTGCGCGAGCTGCCACGATCCGCATTTCGGCTCGGGCGGCAACAGACACCTGCTGCGCGGGGTGCAGGATGCGCCGCGGGCCGGGCCTTGTGCCCAGTGTCACCGGCAGACCGATTCGATCGGGCTGAGCCTGCACCGGCCGGAACTCATGCCCGCTCATTTCGACGAGGCCGAGAAGTGCGCGCCCTGCCACGCGGCCCACGAACGGCCGGGCATGCCGCCGAACGGCACGTGGGCGGCTCCGCCTGGGCCGGCGGCGCATTCGCCGGCCGTCCGACTGTGCACGGGTTGCCACTCGCCCGGCGGAGGGGCCAGACCGATCACCCCCACCGTCCACCCGGCCGTGGCCATGTACAGCCTCGGCGAGCCGGGCACCCCCGGGTTCCTGCCGCTGTTCGACGAGCACGGCCGGCCGGGACGCACCGGCCAGATCGCCTGCGGCACGTGTCATCTGCCTCACGGACCCGAGCCGGACTCGGCCCTCAAGTCCGTCGGCGAGCCCACGTCGCTGTCCCGGCTCGCGGCCCTGCGATTGATGGTCCGCCCCTACGCCCCGCCCAACCTGTGCAGCGCCTGTCACGGATTCGACGGCCTGCGCCGCTATCTGTATTACCATGACCCGCTGCGCCGCCGCGGTCTCACCCAGGAGTCCCAAGAATGAGCGATGCCGTCCAACCTCCATCGCTGCCCGAGCCGATCGAACCGCCCAAGCCCCGCCGCACATGGCGGCGAAGGCTCAAGATCATCGGCATTCTCTCGGGCGTCATGGTCCTGTGCCTGGGCGCTCTGCTGACCACGGCCGAATACTACACCGCCCAGCCGCAGTTCTGCGGCTCCTGCCACATCATGGACCCGCACTACGAAAGCTGGCAGAAGGACGCCCATTCCGACAAAGGTCACGCGGCCTGCGTGGACTGCCACTACGCCCCCGGCGAAAAACACACCCTCATGGCCAAGTTCCGGGGCTTGAGCCAGGTGGCCAGCTATTTCTCCGGGCGGGCCGGCGCGGGCCGGCCTCGGGCCCGCGTCAACGACGCAAGCTGTCTGACCAGCGGCTGCCACGGCGACGGGAAGTACATGACCACCGAGATTCAGCTCGGCAACGTCACCTTCACCCACGCCAAGCACCTGGACCCCAATGGCAAGATCGCCGTCGAGAACGTGAACCGGATCGCCGTTCTGCGCAAGAAGCTGTTCGAGGCCCTGGGCGCCGCCCGGTTGGCGACGATCGAGGGGCTTTCCAAACCGATCCGCCCGGCCCAGGCCCGCGACGCGGAGCTGTCCGCCTGGATCGCGGCCGAATCGCTCGGCGAACACCAGACCGACATCCTGGCCTACGGCGAAGCCCTGCACACCGAGGTGCGCTTGAAACACCTGGAGGGGCTCAAGTGTTCGAGCTGCCATCAGTTCAACACGTCGCTGTCCAGCCACTTCAAGGCCAACCTGACCACCTGCTATACCTGCCACTTCCTGAATCAGCCGTTCAACGCCAACACCGGGCGGTGCCTGAGCTGCCACAACCCGCCGGCCGGTCCGATCCCCATCCACGCGGCCGTTCCGGCTTCGGCCGCCTCGCCGAGCGCCACGGCCCCGGCCGTCATGATGGACCACGCCACCATCCTGGCCAACAACGTCAACTGCTCGAGCTGCCACACCGACCTGATCCACGGCACCGGCCAGGTCACCCGCCGCGACTGCCAGAACTGCCACGATCAGGACGCCCTGTTGCGCGACTTCGACCACCTGACCACCGACGTGGTCATCGACTACCATCGCATTCACGCCGCCGGACAGCGGGCCCGCTGCAACGACTGCCACCAGGTCATCGAGCACCAGCTCACGCCGGTGGCCGATCCCCGCGACGCGGTGGCCCTGCTCTCGCCCGTCCGTCAGAACTGCCAGCACTGCCATCCCGATCATCACCGCGAACAGGTGGAGATGCTGCTGGGCCACGGCGGGTATCTCGATCATCCCGGCGTGCCCAATCAGATGACCGGCTCGCGGGCCAACTGCCAGGCCTGCCACGTGGAGCCGGGCACCGATCCCAAGCAGGAGGCGGTCATCAAGGGCACGCTGGAGTCCTGCCGCGGCTGTCACGGGGATGAGTACGAGAAGCTGTTCACGCAATGGCAGCAGGCCATCCAGGCCCGGCTCAAGGAGGCCCAGGACCTGCTGTCGGCGACGCGGCAGCGGCTGACCGCCGCCTCGCGGCCGGGCGACGCCGGGCGGGCCGAGGCCGCCAGGCTGGTGGAGCGCGCCGCCGTGAACATCGCCTTCGTGGCCGCCGCCAACGGAATCCACAACAAGAACCACGCCATTGCCCTGCTCGACCAGGCCATCGCCGACCTCGAGGAGGCCGGCCGACGGCTGGCGCGCTGAGGGGCGGCCGCCATCAACGCGCTTGCAGGAGCGTGTGGCAACAATTCCCGGCCGGCGGTCTGGCGACGTGCTCGCCCGGTCCGAGCATGGGTTCTGACGTGTGATCTGGCCACGGCTCCGCGCGGCCACGTTGAGAGCCGCTGACGGCCCCGTCGCAAGCCGGCAGAATCTGCGCGATGCTCAAGCCGTGCTACGCAAACGGTGATTGGTCGTCCGGACCGCCGGCGGCCGCCCCTAGCCGCGGGCCTCTCTTCTGGGCACCGGGTCGGGCCCGCCGAGAGTGCCCGGACGACAGCGGAGCAGGCGTTTGATCCCCAGCCATCCGCCGCGAATCACGCCCCACTCGCGCACCGCCTGAACCATGTACTCGCTGCATGAGGGAACGAACTTGCAGCTCCCGACCAGCAGCGGCGAAACCGCCACCTGATACAGGCGCACCAAGGCCTCGACCAGGACGGCCGCCCCATGCGACGCCAATCGCAGGATCCTGTGCACCCCCGTCATTCTATCACCGCGAGGGTCGGCCGGGATCCCATCCGGGCAGGGCGGCGGCCTGTTGGACCCAGGTCGCCAGCCGGGCCTCGTCGAGCCGGTCGCCTTCGTGGATGTCGATCCAGCGGGCGTCCTTGCTCTTCGGCGTGCCGCCGGGCGGAACCGGCCGCAGCGACGCGCCGCGGAAGAAAGTCACCTTGACGTAGCGGCTGAAGACGTGGAACGAGAGGAACCAGCCCCGGCCCTCGAGACCGTAGAACGGCGAGTTCCACTTCACGGCCTTGCGCACGCCGGGCACGGCGCGCACGATGATCGCGTCGAGGCGGCGTCCGAGGTCGCGCTTCCAGCCGGGCATGGCCGCGATGTAGGCCTGCACGGGTGCGTCGCCGTCGGCCTTGGCGATCTGCGGGTTGCCGCCGGATAGGAGTTTCACCGGCCTCTTGTCCGCCGTGGCGGACGCATCCGTCCTGGCCGGCTGGACCTTCCCCGCGGCCGGCCGGGTCTTCCCCGCGGCCAGCCCGGCCTTTGCGCCCGCCTTCATCTCCGTGACCTTGACGGGCCTGCCGCCGGCGTCGTACGTGGTCCACGTGCCGATCTGCCGGTCGCGGTCGAACGAGCCCGAGCGCATGATCGTGCCGTCCTTGCGGTAGAACTCCCAATACCCGTGCATCCTGCCGCCGAGCTTCTGCCCCCGGCCATAGATCGAGCCGTCCTTGTGATAGAAGGTGTGGGGGATGGGTTTCTCCGCGTCGGCGGCCTTCGTCCCCGCCTTCGGCGGCGATTTGGCCGTGGTGGTTGACTTGCGCGGCTTGCTTGCGCGCGACGTGCTGCCGGCCTTGGCCACGTTCTCGGTCATCATTCCTCCCTTCTCGTTCGAGTGCGGTCCAAAACCCCGACAACCGCTCGGTTGGAAGCCGGTCCCACATGCTTGATACCGGCCCCCATTTGACCGGCGACGCCGGTCCCACGCGAAACGCCGGCTCCACAGGGGTTACCGGAGGCACTCTTCGGCAGCACGCTGGGCGACGCCCCTGGAATCGTTCCGTCACCGCGAGCAGCCGGTGGCCGGTTGCGGCCGCCCGGCCGGCGTTCGTTCCGGCGTGCCGGCCTGAAGGGGGCAAGAGACAACGCCGGGGCAGCGCCGCGATCGCCATCCGAAATCCGCGATCCGCGATCCGAAATGGACTACTGCCGCAATTGCCCGTACCCGCTGACGACCCACTTGTAGGTGGTCAGGTCGGCGGCGCCCATCGGTCCGCGGGCGTGGAGCTTGTCGGTGCTGATGCCGATCTCGGCCCCCAGGCCGTACTCGCCTCCGTCGCTGAAGCGGGTCGAGACGTTGACCATCACGTTGGCCGAGTCCACCCCGGCCACGAAGGCGTCCGCGCAGCGCACGTCATGGGTCAGAATGGCGTCGGTGTGGTGCGAGCTGTAGCGGTTGATGTGGTCGATGGCCTCCTGGAGCGAATCGACCACCTTGCAGGAGATGATCAGGTCGAGATACTCGGCCAGGAAGTCGGATTCGTCGGCCGGCCTGGCCGCCGGCACGAGCCGCCGGGTGCGCTCGCAGCCGCGGATTTCTACGCCGGCCTCGATGAGCTTTCGGGCCACGCCCGGCAGCACGCGCGGGGCGCAGCCGGCGTGAACCAGCAGCGACTCGGCCGCGTTGCAGACCCCCGGCCGCTGGCACTTGGCGTTGAGCACGACCGCCTCGGCCAGCTCCTGCGGGCAGTCCTCGTGCACGTAGACGTGGCAGTTGCCGGTGTAATGCTTGATGACCGGGATGCGCGACTGCTCGACGACCGCCCGGATGAGCGACTCGCCGCCGCGCGGGATGACCAGGTCGATGTCGGCCTCCTGCCGCAGGAGGAGGGGGACCAGCTCGCGGTCGGTGCGGCCGACGATCTGAACGGCCTCGGCGGGCAGGCCGGCCTTCTCGAGCGCCGCGGCGATGACCGCCCCGATGGCCAGGTTGGAATAGAGCGACTCCTTCCCGCCGCGCAGGATGGAGGCGTTGCCGCTCTTGATGCACAAGGCCGCCGCGTCGGAGGTCACGTTCGGGCGCGACTCGTAGATGATCATCACCGCGCCGATGGGCACGCGGCGCTTCTCGACGCGCAGCCCGTTGGGCCGCATCCGGGCCTCGATGGTCTCGCCGACCGGGTCGGGCTGCTCGGCGATCTCGGCGACGGCCCGGGCCATCTTGGCGACGCGCCCGGGATCGAGGGTGAGGCGGTCCAGGATGGCCGGGGTCAGGCCGGCCTGCCGTCCGGCCTCCAGGTCGCGGGCGTTTTCGGACACCAGGGTCGCGGTGCGGTTCCGCAGTTCATCGGCCATGGCCCGGACGGCTTCGTTCCGCTGCCGGCCCGGCGTGACGCCCAGCGTTCGCCCCGCCCGCCGACAGGCCTGGGCCAGCGACCGCGCGTAGCTCTCGAGTTCTGATGTGCTCATAATGCCATTATATCGGCCCGGTCCGTGCCGGACATCGGGGTCAGAGGGCCGCGACCGCGCGGGTCCCGTCGTTCACGGCGGGGTCAGTTCTCCGCCCACGGCCTTCTTCTTGATGCGGAACTGGACCAGCCGGGGCGGGCCGACGACCTGAACGTCCTCGAACTCGGGCGGAAAGACGAAGCGGATCTCGCGCTGGCTCCAGGCCTCGGAGGGCGCCGGCGCCGTCGTCGAGGGCAGCAGCCGTTCCGCCGGCAGGTCGCTTTTCTCGATCTGAAGCAGGGCGATGACGTCGGTGTTGGCCAGGGCCCGCGGCTTGCCGATGGGAATCCGCACGTCGATGTCCTGAAGCAGGTCGGCGTCGGTCTTCCACTCGATCTCGTAGTCGGTCCCGATGATGCCGGGGGGCATCAGCACGCGCAGCGGAATGAGCGTCAGGCGAGCCTGGTCGTCCACCGTGTCGAGCCGCACGGTCACGCGAACCTGGTCGGGCTGGAAGGTCACGTCCAGCCCTTCCCACTTCGTGCCCAGCGCGACGGTGAATGACATCTCGGCCTCGCTGGAGCGCGAGCGGAGCTGGTTCTCGATGGTCAGCACCAGGCGGGGTTCCGCATTGGCGCGTTTGGCCAGTTCGCTCTCCAGCACCCGGGCGGAGACCTGCTTGGGAACAATGACCGGCTTGCCGTTGAGGGCCTCGCTGAACCGTCCGGCGTCGGCCTCCACGGTCAGGTTCATGGTCACGTAGCGGTCCAGCGTGAAGGTCACGTCCGGGCGGGCCAGTTCGACCAGTTGCAGCCCGTGGTCGCGGATGGCCGGCAGGCGGGCGGCCTGATCGCGGAGGTCGCGGGTGTGCGGGCGGTGCAGCTCGAGGTCGTCGGTCACCGGGACGTTGAGGGTGAAGGCCGGGGTGATGCCGGTGCTCTTCTCGACCTCGAGCTTGCGGACGGCGGCCTTGGGCCCGCGCAGCTTGACGGGTATATACAGCACGTCGGCCCCGCCGGCCCGGGCCCCGTCGATGCGGGCGACCACGTCGGGCGGCGTAATGATCCGGACGGCGATGACGCTCTCACAGCTCTCGTGGCTGGCCTGGTCGGCGTAGGTCCAGATCAGCACGGTCAGGAAGAGGGTTTCGGCCAGCAGTCGCAGTCGGGCTTTCATACCGGCGCCGCCTCGGCCGGTTTCTTGGGCCGGCTCCGCTCAGGGACCGTGGCCGACAGGGGCGGCAGGCCCAGTTCCGTGGGTTCGGGCTCCTGGCCCCTTGATTCGGAGGACGGGGGCGGGGGCAGATCTCCGCCGCGCGTATGAGCCAGCCGCCGCCGAAGCTGACCGGCCAGGGCCTCCGCCGGGATGTGCCGCTCGAGCCGGCCGCGCTCCGCGATCGAGATCGTGCCCGTCTCCTCGCTGACCACCACCACCAGGGCGTCTGACTCCAGGCTCAGGCCCAGAGCGGCCCGGTGCCGGCTGCCCAGCGAGCGGTCCACCTCCTCGGTGTCGCCCAGGGGAAAGGGGCAGCCCGCCGCCGCCACCCGTCCGCCCTGGATCAGCACGCCCAGGTCGTGCAACGCCGAGCCGGGCCAGAAAATCGTGTTGAGCAGCTCCACGCTGACCAGGGCGTCGAGCCGGACGCCCTGCTCGGCCAGACCGCTCAGCCCGATCTCCCGCTCGATGGCGATGAGGGCCCCGATCTTGTTCTTGGAAAGCTGGGCGCAGGCCGCCGCGATGGTCCGCGTGGTTTCGTCCAGCTCGCTCTGGCGGGCCCGGCGGAAGCGGGCCTCGCCGATCCGCATCAGCCCGCGGCGCAGCTCGGGTTGAAAGACCACCAGCGTGGTCAGCAAGGCCGTCCACACGAAGGGCTGATACAGCACGGCGAGCCGGTCCAGGCCGAACCAGTCGGCCAGGACCTTGACCACCAGGAACCCGGTGATGAGGAGGATCACCAGCCCCTGGAGCAGGTTCGCGCCGCGCGTGCCGTGCAGAAAGCGCAGCACCGCGTAGACCACCACGCCGATCAGCGACATCTCGATCAGGATCGTCCAGGGCCGATAGGCCGGCGATTGAAAGAGGCTGACCACATAGTCGAGGACGTGCTGGATCATGGGCCCATCGTGCTGAGCGCGAACACCCGACGGAAGTTGCGGCAGAAGCCCTGCCTTTTCAGTATACGAAACCCGGACACGCCCGGCCAATCCCTGGTTTGCGAAAACCGCGGTTTTTTTGGGTCCGGAAGGCGGTACGCCCTTGTACCTCATTCCCGCGCGGCCAGCAGGCGGACGGCCTCGGCCAGATCGAGCTGCCCCTCGTAGATGGCCCGTCCGACGATCATGCCCAGGATGGGCAGCTCCGAGAGCCGGCGCACGTCCTCGATGTCGGTCACGCCCCCGGAGGCGATGACGGGGACGCGCGAATACTCGGCCAGCACCCGAATGGCCTCGATATTGGGGCCCAGCAACATGCCGTCCCGCCCGATGTCGGTGTAGATGATGGCGCTCAACGGCCAGTCGGCCACGCGCTCGGCGACTTGCAGGGCCGTTTCCCGCCGCTGCTGCGTCCAGCCCTGGACGGCCAGTTGCCCCTCGCGCGAGTCCAGGCCCAGGGCGATCCTGCCCCGGCAGGCCGGGCGGTGCACCAGGTCCTGGAACCACTCCCAGTCCTCCAGGGCCCGCGTCCCGATCACGCACCGCGAGACGCCCGCCGACAGCAGTCCCTCGACGGTCAGCGTGTCGCGCAGTCCGCCGCCGACTTCCATGCGCAGTCGCGAGGTTTTCAGCATCCGCTCGATGGTGGGCAGGTTGCAGAGGACTCCTTCACGGGCTCCGTCCAGGTCCACCACGTGCAGCCACTTCGCCCCGGCGGCCTCAAACTGTCCCGCCACCGCCACCGGATCGTCCGAATAGTGAATCTCCTTGCTGTAATCGCCTTGCAGCAGGCGGACGCACTTGCCCTCGCGCAGGTCGATCGCCGGGAGAATGTCCATGGATGCATGGTCCTTTCCGTCGCGCCGGCTCGCCGGTGTACGCTCCCCCCGGGTCGCTTTCATGGGTCCCGCGGCAGGCGACGACCGGATTGTACCACGGGCGGCGAAACGCAAGAACCGCAACACGGGCGGCGCAACGAAGGGGTGTGCGACGCTTTCTGGTAGTTCTGGTAGTTGCAGCGGCCCGTCGCCGATTCCGTCACGCACCCGTTCCAGGATGCACTCGCACTCCGAAAGTGTGCCTGCCGGAAGCAGCGCAACGAAGCGTCCCGCTTCGGCAGACGGCGATAGGCCCGACACGCGAGAAGAGAAGCGAAGAGCGCCGTCGTATCTAGGCGCTGGCCGCAACGGCCACTGGCGCGGCCGGCGCATGGGCCGGGCCCGGGTGCGAGGGGCGGCTCACCGGCGGACGGAGCGGGGCCGAGGCCAGGTGCTCGCCGAACCGCACCAGCCTCGCCGAGTTGAACACCACCACCGCGCTGGCCACCGCGTGCAGGAACGCGGCCATGATCGGCGTCACGATGTTCATCGCGCCCAGCACCAGCAGCACCACGATGAAGATCACGCCGCCCAGCAGGTTCTGCCAGATGACCCGGGCGGTCTGCTGCGAGAGGCGAATCAGGAAGGGTATGCGGCGCAGGTCGTTGTTCATCAGGGCGATGCTGGCCGAGTTGATGGCCACGTCGCTGCCGGCGGCGCCCATGGCGATGCCCAGGTCGCCCGCGGCCAGGGCCGGGGCGTCGTTCACCCCGTCGCCGATCACCGCCACGTTGTGCCGGTGGGCCTTGAGCCGGTCCACGATCTCGAGCTTCTGCCCCGGCAGGACCTCGGCGTGAACCTCGGTGGCGCCCATCTCGCCGGCCACCCGCCGGGCCACCGACCACTTGTCGCCCGTGACCATGATGAGCTGCCGCACGCCCAGGCGGCGGAGTTCGTCGAGGGCCTCGCGGGCTTCGCCGCGCGTTCGGTCCTCCAGGCCGATCCAACCGATCAGCTTGCCGTCGCGGGCCACGTACAGGACGCTGACGCCCTCAGGCTCCTGGAATTGCGGGTCCTGAAGCAGGCTC
>JABRVU010000239.1:0-7934 GCA_039961895.1 Phycisphaerae bacterium
CGCCGTATCCGCGCCGCGCGGGCCGCAAGCCCGCGGACCCTTGTCCTGAACGCCCAACCCTGAACCTCCCTGCCGTATCGTCTCACACCTCCCGCCCGACCGCCGCGGCGATGGCCCGCAATTCCTTGACGGTTTGAGCGAAGACCTGCGGCGTGATGGACTGGGCCCCGTCGGTGAGGGCGTGCTCGGGATCGGCGTGGCATTCCACGATCAGGCCGTCCGCCCCCGCGGCCACGGCGGCCCGGCACATGCTGGGCACCATGTAGGCATGACCCGTGCCCTGCGAGGGATCGACGATGATCGGCAGGTGGCTCTCGCGCTTCACCGCCGGGATGATCGCCAGGGTCAGCGTGTTGCGGACGTAGGTCTCGTGCGTGCGGATGCCGCGCTCGCAGAGCACCACGTTGGGGTTGCCGGCCTGGATGATGTACTCGGCGGCCAGGAGGAACTCGTCCAGCGTGGCGCTCCACCCGCGTTTGAGCATCACCGGTTTGGCCGACCGTCCGCAGGCCACCAGCAGGTTGAAGTTGTGCATGTTCCGCGTGCCGATCTGGAGCATGTCGGCGTAACGGCTGACCAGATCGACCTGGTCGATGCTCATGACCTCGGTCACGATGGACAGCCCGGTGGCCTCGCGGGCTTCGGCCAGGATCTCCAGCCCCTTTTCGCCCAGGCCCTGGAACTGATACGGGCTGGTCCGCGGCTTGAAGGCCCCGCCGCGGAGCAGGGTCGCGCCGGCCTCGCGGACCGCGTGGGCCACCTCCAGCAGCATGACCCGGTCCTCGACGCTGCACGGGCCGGCCATCAGGCAGAGCTTCTTGCCGCCCACGCTCGGCATGAGCGGGCCGGGAACCTGGATCACCGACGGCTCGGGGTGGCTCTGTTTGCTGGCGATCTTGTAGGGCGCCAGAATGGGCACCACCCGGTCCACGCCCGGACAGCTTTCCAGCACGCTGCGGTCCTTGAACCGGTCGTCGCCGACGACGGCCACCACCGTCCGCTCGGTCCCCACGATCACGTGCTCCTTGAGATTCATTTCGCGCACCAGGCTGACCACGCGATCGACCTCCTGGGGGGAACACCCCTCACGCATGACCACGATCATTGCAGTTGCTCCGCTTCATTGAACCCTGACCGGCTTGCGGTCCTTCATTCAGGCGGCGCGGCGCCAGGCGGGCTCCGCGTCGGTTTCCTCGCCGGTCTCTTCCTCGAACCGGCGATGGGCCGGTCCGGCCTGCGGCGGAGGGCACGGGCGGAACGCCGGTGCAACCGATGCCGGGGTCACGGCGGTCAGCTCGAGCAGGACGCGCTCGGCCAGCCGGCGCGTCCTGCGGGCGCCGCCGGCCGTCTCGCGGATCAGCGTTTCGAGCTTGAGCCATGCCTTGTCGCGGGGTCCGTCGGCCATCGTCATTTCACTCCGATCGCTTCCCGGCCGCCCAGGTACGGACGCAGGGCCTTGGGAACGCGGATGCTCCCGTCGGGATTCTGATGGTTCTCGACGAGCGGTATCAGGATGCGCGGGCTGGCGATCACCGTGTTGTTGAGCGTGTGGCAGTAATGAATGCCCTTGGCCCCGTCGCGGTAGCGGAGCATGAGCCGGCGGGCCTGGAACTCGTAGAAACGCGAGGCCGAATGGGTCTCGCCGTAGCCCTTGCGCGAAGGCATCCAGGTCTCGATGTCGAACTTCTGGACCTGGCCCTGGCCCAGGTCGCCGGTGCAGACGTTGACCACGCGATAGGGCAGCTCGAGCCGGGCCAGCACGTCCTCGGCGTTCTGAAGGATCTCGGCGTGGTGTTGTTTCGAGACCTGCTCGTCGGCCCTGCAGATGACGACCTGCTCGACCTTGTCGAAGAGATGAATGCGGTAGAGGCCGAAGGTGTCCTTGCCGGCTGCGCCGGCCTCCCGCCGGAAGCAGGTGGACTCGGCCACGTACTTCCTGGGCAGCTCGTCCTCGGAGAGGATTTCGTCGCGGTGATAGGCGGTCAGCGGCACTTCGGCCGTGCCCACCAGGCTCATCTGGTCGCGCTCGCAGCGATAGGCCTGCTCCTCGCCGCCGGGGAAGTAGCCGGTGCCGACCATCATCTCGTCGCGGACCAGCACGGGCACGACCATCGGGGTGAAGCCGCGTTCGACCATCAGGTCCATGGCCAGCCGCAGGACGGCCGCGTGCAGGGCGGCGCCGTCGCCCTTGAGCACGTAGTTGCGCGTGCCGGCCAGCTTGACGCCGCGCTCGACGTCGAGCATGTCCAGCGCGGTCATGAGCGCGACGTGGTCCTTGGGCTCGAAGTCGAATTCCGGCGGCCGGCCCACCCGGCGCAGCTCCACGTTCTCGGACTCATCCCGGCCCAGCGGCACCTCCGGGTCGGCCGGCTGGGCCACGGTCAGCAGGGCGGCGTTGAGCCGGGCGGTCGCCTCCGTGAACTCGGCGTCGAGGTCCCTGATGCGGGCCTTCATGGCCGCCACCTGCTCGATCAGCCGCTGGCCCTCGGCCCTCAGGTCGGCTTCGCTGCGCCCGGCGGCCAGGGCCTCCTGGTACCACCGGCTCCTGGGGTTTTTGTAAAGGGCGATCTGCCCGCTGAGTTCGTTCTGCTGATGCTTGAGCTGATCGAGCTCCTGCTGCACGGCCCGGCGGCGGTCGTCGAGGACGCAGATCGCGTCGATGTCGCAAGAGATCCGCTTGTTCAGCGCGGCCTGCTTGAACCGCTGCGGGTCCTGCCGGATGAGCTTGATGTCGATCATCTTCGTCCAACCTAAAAAAGAAGCCCTGAGCGTCGGGGCGTCTCAGGGCTTGAATCGTCGATCGTGTCGTGGTCGGATCAGGCCCGCGGACGCCGGTTCCCGGTAAACCAGAAATAATACCAGCTAAACCAGAACGCGGGAGTAGCGGCCCCGGCGGCCGGGCCGTCGGCGGAAACGTGCATCGGGATGGTCGATGGGCTCAACATCACCTGACCTCGCCACCACGTTACCCGACGGCCGGGGCTTTGTCAAGCCGGGTCGGTGACGGAATCCGCGGAGTCATACCGCCCCAACGAGACCCGCGTTTGACAGGCGCGCGGGCGGAAGTTAGCGTTAGCGTCCGTCATGCGGATGGTTCTCTCCCTTGGATTCAGACCCGTTGCGTGGGTGCTGGTGATGCTGGCCGGTTGCTCGTGGTGGGAGCCGCGCGAGCCGGTCGCGGCCCGGCCGACGGGCACCATGACCAACGTCAAGGACTTCGCGTCCGCGCATCAGTCCCCCGCCCTGGCCGGCACCATCGGTTCGGTCTCGTCCCTGCAGGGCGACCGCTTCATGCGCGTGCGCGGCTTCGGGCTGGTGGTCGGTCTGGACGGCAAGGGCAGCCGCAATTGCCTGCCCAGCATCCGCGAATACCTGGCCCGCGAGATTCGCCGGGCCCGCGCCCCCCACACCCAGCACGAGTTCAAGCTGACTCCCGAAGAGCTGATCGACAGCCCGGATACGGCGGTGGTGGAGGTGGTGGGCGAGATCCCCGCCGGCGTGGCCAAGGGCCACGTGTTCGACGTGGTGGTCAGCTCGGCGTCCTTCGATCCGGACACGCAGTCGCTGGCCGGCGGATACCTGCTGACCTGCGAACTCAAGGTCTTCCGGGAGGTCTCGCCCGAGGAGGTGATCGAGGGCCGCCCGCTGGCCCGGGCCCGTGGACCGGTGTTCATCAATCCGTTCGCGGGCGGCGAAAAGAGTTCGGCGGGCGTCAACCCGCGCGAGGGCAAGGTCATCGGCGGGGCCTACAGCCTCGAGGACCGCAAGCTCAGCCTGATCACCGCGATGGAATCCTATTCGATGGTCAGCCGGATTCAGACCGCGATCAACCGGATGTTCAACTGCGACCCCAAGGCGGCCGACGGCGTCTCCGCGAGCATGATCGAGTTGCGCGTGCCCCCGGCGTATCGCGGACGCGAGCGGCGTTTTCTGGAGATCGTGAGCCACTTGTCGCTCGAGCCCTCCGCCGCCGCCCGCGAGGCCCGCGGAAAGGAGCTGATCGCCGAACTGGTCCGGCCCGACGCACCGCTCGAGGACGTGGCCTTGTCGCTGGAGGGGCTGGGCCCGCCGGCGCTGGGCATGGTCAAAACCTACTACACGCACAAGCGCCGCGAGGTGAACTTCTACGCCGCCCGGACCGGCCTGCGTCTGGGCGATGCCCTGGCCGTCGAGGTCATCGCCCACCACGCCCGCGACGCCCGCAGCCCCTTCCGCGCCGCGGCCATCCGCGAGCTGGGCGAATGCGGCAACCCCGTTCGCGCCGGGCTGCTGCTGCGCGAGTTGATCAACGAGGGCGATCCCCGCGTTCAGATCATGGCCTACGAGGCGCTCCGGCGGGTGGACCCCGAAGCCGTCGTCACCCGAACGGTCGGCCGGGATCCCGAGAACTTCCTGCTGGATCTCGTGCCCTGCGACGGCCCCATGCTCATCTACGCCCGTCGCACCCAGACCCGCCGCATCGCCCTCATTGGCGGCGACCGCTTGGTGCTGCACCCGCCGCTGCTGTACGCCGAAGAGGGCAAGCCGGTGCTGTTGAGCGCGGCCCAGAACGACCAGTTCGTCTCGCTGCTCAAGAAGGATTCCCGCGGTCGGGTCCTCGGCGAACCGCTGCGGCTGGGAACGGCGCTGCCCGGCTTCGTGTATTTCCTGGGCCATGATCCGGTCCAGGACGCCGAGGGGCGGCTTCAGGGCCTGGGTTTCGACTACGCGGTGGTGCTCGACGTGCTGGATCGGCTTTGTCGGTCCGGGGCCATCAACGCCGAGTTCCGGTGGGAAGAGCCCGGGGTGGAAGACCTGCTCGGCCCGCTCAAGCCCCCCGGCCGGCCGGAGTCGGAACTCTGACGGGAGCAGCCCTCTTGACCGCCCTGGGGACGACCCAAGCCTGCGGCGCGTCCGACCCGGGACGGTCGCCGCGGGGCGTTGCGGTGGTCAGGATGCCCGCGCGTCCGGGTTGTAGCGACCCCTCCCGAGCAGCGCTTTGAGAAGCCCGGCGGCCTCATGCAGCCCCTGCCGCAGCCGCGCCTTCTGCGGAGCGGTCAAGATCCAATCACTGGCCACCACTGCCGTCCACAACAACCCGATCACCACCAGCGGCACCCAAGCGCGCGGCGCGGCCAGCGCGAAACCCGCCGGCACGAGCAGGTAGGCGCCCCGGTCCAGGGGACGCCTTTCGATGACCATCAGGGCCAGCGCCGCCGCCAGGGCAACGCTCATCCCGACGATGCCGGACCAGGCGGCGGCCGTCGTCGCGGCCGCACCCGGCTTCACCAGCCACGCCGAGCAGGCCACGTGCCCGGCCACGCCCAGAAGCCAGGGTACGAACAGGTGCCGGGTCCGCTCGATGAGGTGAAAGTGGATGCCCAGAAACAGCAGGTGGCCGGCCAGAAGATAGAACAGGATCAGCCGCGGCAGGATCGCGGCCCCGGCGGCATAGGCGCTCGGCAGGACGCGCATGATCCACGGCGCCGCGACGGCCACCACGCACCCGCCGGTCAGCAACACGAGCGTGGCGGCCTTGTAGGCCGGCAGGAGATGGCGGTCGGCCTCGGCCGGGCCCGCGGACTCCCACGTCCGCGTGACGGCGGTCTCGACCACGGTGACGATCGAGTTGGCCACGATCAACATGCCCTGGGCCAGCAGCAGGGCGGCGGCGAAGACGGCGGCGGCCTCCGGCCCGGCCACGCGATGCAGATGCCACAGCGGATATCCCAGCAGCACCTGCCAGGTCACGGCGGCCAGCGCCGCCCAGCGGCTGAAGCGGAACAGCCGGGCCGCGATGCCGGCGGGAGTCGCCAGCGTCGGCCCGAACGGCTCAGGCCCGTTCAACCCGTCGGCCGGGCCCGAACCGGCCGATCCCGAAGGGCCGACGACACGCGCCGGATGCCGTTCGATCCAACGGATAACCCCGGGCAGCGGCAGGAACGCGACCAGCGAGCCCGCCGCCAGCGTGACCGCGTAAGAGCCGATCACCGCGACGGCGGAGTTCCACCCCAGCAGGCACACCAGCACGGCCAGGACCGCGAACCCGGCGTTGGTGCTCAGCTCGATCAGCCCGATGGCCCGGTACATGCGCAGCCCCTTGAGCGTCGAGACGATCAGGAAGAAGACCACGAGGGCCAGGGCGGTCAGGACGGCCACGCGCGTCAGGGCCGCGGCCTTGTCCCCGGTCGTTGCCGGCGAATCGGCCTCGAGGGCCTGAAACAGAAAGCTCCCCACCGGCGCCGCGGCCAGGAGCAGGATGAGCGCCGCCACGGACCCCGCTGCCAGCACCAGCGGAACGGCGGTCCGTAAAAACCTCCGCAGCGACCCGCGGGACTCATGGTACGGAACGTAACGCTGCACGGCGTCGTTGAGCCCCGCGCTGCACACCGGCAGGAGCAGGTTCACCACCATCAGGGCGACGCCCAGCCGGCCGTATTCGCTCGGGACCATCAGCCAGGGCAACACCATGCCCCGGGCCAGCCCCAGGGCCTTGGAGAGCAACGTCGCCGGCAGATACACGCGCAGCGATTCGCTCACGGTTTCAGAACGGAACAGCCGCGGTGGGGACGCGCGGATCAGCATCGACGTGCGCACTCAGGGCACCACGTGGGCGTCGGCCTGGAACTTGCGGACGGCGGGCAGGGCCGCCAGGGCATCGGCGTAGCGGGCGTAGCGCCCGGTGAGCACCACCCAGCGCGGCGGGCTGACGCCGGCCCGGGCCTCCTGCCAGGTGTCCAGGCCGCGGGCCCGGAACTGGCGAACCGCCTCGTCGGCCCGTTCCGACTCCGAATACGTGCCGAGCTGGATGGAGAAATAATTGTAGCGCCAATAGCACTTGATGCGGGCGTCGCGGGCGATGGACTGGCGGGGAAAGGCGAAGAGGATGCGGCTGAACTGGAGTCGGGCCTCGGCCCATCGGCCGCTGCGCTGCATGGCGTTGCCGGCGTAGAAGAGGATCAGGTCGGTGGGCGGCTTGTTGGGCAGCCGGTCCACGCAGGCGGCGTAGAGCTCCGCGGCCTGGTCCCAGTTGCCCCAGCGGTAGTGGATCATGGCCAGCGAGGCCCGGGCCAGGTCGGCCAGGTTCTCGCGCACCCCGCCGCGTCCGACCACCGCCCGGAAGTCCTGGGCGGCGGATTGAAGCTGGTTGCTTTGGGAAAAACACAGCCCGCGGAGGTAATAGGCCTCGGCCGCTTCGGGCGTTTTGCCATAGTCGCGGATGATGGGGTTGAGCTTGCTCAAGGCCGGCCCGATCTGCTGCTGCTGATAGAGCCGGGCGGCCTGGGACAGGGCCTCGCGCTGCTCGCGGGGCAGACCCGTCTGGCAGCCCGACAGCACGATCAACAACGGCGCCAGGGCGGCGCAAGCGGGCCGGGACGTCAGAGGCTGTACCGCCACCATCATGCTCCCATCCTGCCGGTTGGCGCGTGGTTCGACGCCCAAGGGGTACGCGGCGCAACAGGCGGCGGGCCGCTGCCTTCATGGCCGTCCGCCTGTCACGTCACGCACTCCCGCCGCCGCGACCGGCGCGGTCATGCTGGACGCTGCGTGATCGGGCCGTTAGCATGATGGACATCCGCAAGGTTGTCCAGTCGAGAGGCCGGAAGATGATCGTCGAAGCCCTGTTGGACGCCGCCGGTCGGCGGGCGAATCAGTTGGCCGTCAAGGACGCGACCCGCGCCCTGACCTACGGGCAGCTCGCCACCTTCGCCAAGGTGATCCGCCGACTGGTGCTCAAGGAGACCGGCAAGCCCAACGTCGGCGTGATGCTGCCCTCCTCGGCGGGCACGACCGGCGTGCTGTTCGGGGCCCTCTGGAGCGGCAAGGCGGTGGTGCCGCTCAACTTCCTGCTCCAGACCCGCGAGCTGGCCGCCGTCGTCGCCGACGCCGGGCTGGACCTGGTGATCTCCACCGAGCACTTCAAGGACCTGGCCGCCCAGTTGCCGGTGCGGACG
>JABRVU010000240.1:0-3415 GCA_039961895.1 Phycisphaerae bacterium
GCGATCCACCCACGAGTATGATGAAGGGGAAGGGTCGGGGAACCGGCCGCCCCGGCGGCAGGCCCCGTCACCCCGCGCCACGGATGCACCTTGCGCCGCCGTCCGGGGCGTTCTGACCGTTTCAGATATCCGGAGATCACGATGATGCATCGACCCAGGAACGGCCGTCGGAAACCGGCTTGCAGGAGCGCCGCCGCGTACTCAGCCCGCGCGGGCTTCACCTTGATCGAGATCCTGGTGGTGGTGGCCATCATCGCCCTGCTGGTGGCCATCCTCCTCCCTTCGCTGGCCAAGGCCCGGGAACTCTCCCGGCGCGTGGTCTGCGAGAGCAATCTCCAGCAGCTTCAGCGCTCCAACGCTTATTACCTGTCCGACTGGAAGGGCGTGTTCATGCCCCACCGCTATCACGTGAACGTCGCCCGCGGAGAGCGCGGCGACGACATCAACGAGAAGCACTGGTTCCACCTGCTGGAGCGCTACGCGAAGTCCAAGGAAATCCCCCATTGCCCGACGCTGGGCTCCAATACCTACCGGGACCAGAACACCTGGTCCTGGAGCTATGACCGCAGGAACATCGGCTACGGCTACAATGCCTGGTTCCTGGGGCTGTGGAACCACGGGTGGAACGTGAGCGACTACTCCTCCACCGCCTACGGCATCACCAACAAGCACTGGTTCAAGGAAGCCAAGATCAAGCAGCCCTCCTGGAACCTGCTCATGGGCGACTCCAACCCCAAGCCCGACGGCGAGTGGAGTTCAACCCTCTGGTGGCCGCTCACCACGCGCTACGGGGAAGGCGTCAATGACAACCGGCACCTGGGCGGCGGGAACGTGGTCTTCAACGACGGGCACGCCGAGTATCGCCGCAAGGGCACCATCAACCCCAACCCCGAAGGCAGCAACAATCACATCAAGCACTGGGATCCGCTGATCCGCTATCGCTGATCCGGTGCCGCGGTCATGGCCCCGCTGATCGGCGTCGGCGACAGGAACCGGCGGCCCGCCGGTTCCGCGGCGGCCATCCACCGCCTGTTGCGCCACGCGCGCATCCTCGCCGGTCATGCCGCACGACACGGCTAGCTCTTTCCGGCGCGCTTCCGAGCGCCGGCGGCATGAGGTGGTTTGGGCTTGCCTGAGGCCGTCGGTTCCGGGCCCGATAGCGCCCGTTCGGCGGGCGGCCGATAGGGCACGGCCAGCGGCGAACGCACCGGCAGCTTCCGCAGGACCAGCCACGTCGCCAGCCCGATGGCCAGCAGCACCACGCTCACGAACTGCGAGATGGTCAGCCCGGCGGTGTCGTGGGGATTGTCCATGCGGATGATCTCCTCGAAAATCCGCATGATGGGATAAAGGATGAGAAACAAGGCGGCCAGGATGCCGTGACGTTTCCGGCGATAAAACACCGTGTTGAGCAGAATGGCCAACAGCCCGGCGTCCAGGCTCGCGTAAAGCTGCACCGGGTGGAGGGTCAGGGCCGTGGGTTCCACGGCCCGGGCCATCCGGGCCAGGTCGTCGCGGGTCAAGCCGAATTTCGCCGCGTGGAGGACCAGACCGGTCTGTTTCTCATCCGAGAAGGGGTCCACGCGGTAGCCCAGCCCGTCGATCTCGTGGACGCCGATCAGCGGCGCCGGCAATGCGGTGAGCCGCTGCTGCCATTGCCGCTCGAACGCCGGGCTCTGATAGGGGAAACGCACCGACCAGGGGACCTGGGCCGGACACGGACCGCCCCAGCAGCAGCCGTTCAGAAAGCAGCCGATCCGCGTCACCGCCAGCCCGAAGGCGATCGACGGCGCGATGATGTCCAGGTACAGGCGCAGCGAGACCCGCGCTCTTCGCAGGTAGAGGATCAGAGCGGCCAGTGCCCCGATGAACCCCCCGTAGAACTCCAGCCCGCCCGCGGTGATGTTGACCACCGCCCAGAACCCCCGGCCCGCGAAGTGCTCGTCCCAGTAGTGGATGACGTAGAACACGCGGGCCCCGATGATGCTGGACAGCAGGGCCACGAAGCCCATGTTCACGACCAGCTCGGGATTGGCCTTGACCCGTTCGGCCCGTCGCGCCGCCCACCAGGTTCCGCCTAAGAAGCCGATCATCAGCATCAGCCCGTAGCTTCGGATGGTCAGCTCGTGGGGCCAGAAGGGGAGTTTGAGTTCGAAGATGGTCGGCCACATGTCGCGGGTCGTTCCTTAGAGCCACGCTCGACGCTCAGGCTCGGCCAGGCAACGGGGTTTCCGTTCCTGCCCGGCGCGTAAGTCATGGATCGTAGCGGGCTTCCCGCCGCTCGTCCAACCGGAGGCCGGGCCTGGGCGCAGGAGGCATGGGGAAGGGTGATACGATCGGCTGCGTCAAAGAGGCGGCCGGGACTGAGGCCCCGCCGAACCGACGGCCAGGGCCCGGCGGGTTCTTCGCCGCTGTTCCGGAAACCTCGCGCACCTACCCGATCGGGGCTTTTTTCACTTTCTCACGTTCACGCGCTGGCAGGGTTGACGCCGTCGCTCTGACGCAGCAGCTCGCGCACCGCGTCGGTGAGGGCGTTGGCGGTGAAGGGCTTGCTCAACACGCGCGTCCGCGGGTCGTTCATCTCCGGCAGGGCGGACGTGTCGCCGGTGACGAGAATGGCGCGCAGGCCGGGATGGGTCTTGCGAAGCTCGGCCAGGCACTGATCGCCGGTGCTATCGGGCAACTGAAAATCGACGACGGCCAGGTCCAGCTTCCGCCCCGGTTCGCAGGCCAGGGCGACGGCCTGCTCCGGCCGGTGGGCCACCTGCACGCGATAGCCCCGGCCCTCCAGCAACGTCCGCATCAGGCTGGCGATCATCTCTTCGTCATCGACGATCAGCACCTGCTCCTGGCCGCCGGCGGGAGCGGTCTCCACCGGCGGGTCTTCGACGCGCTCGACGAACGGGAAATAGATGTCGAACTGCGTGCCCTCGTCGGGCCGGCTGGCCACGTCGATGGCCCCTTTGTGCACTTCGACGATCTTGTAGACGATGGCCAGCCCCAGCCCGGTGCCGCGGTCCTTGGACTTGGTGGTGAAGAAGGGATCGAAGATCTGGCGCAGCGTGTCGGCGTCCATGCCGCTGCCGTTGTCGCTGACCCGCACGCGGACGAAGCGGTCCGCTTCCGCGGTCGGCTTCACGTGGGCGGGCAGGTCCGCCCGGCCGACCACGCGGGTCTGGATCCGCAGGATGCCGCCGGCGGGCATGGCGTCGCGGGCGTTGAGGCACAGGTTGATGAGCACCTGCTGCATCTGGCCGGGGTCGCCGGCGAGGGTCGCCGGCCGCGGCTCCAGGTCGAGCTGGAAGTCGATCGTCGCCGGCAACACCCGCCGCAGAAAGCGGTGGATCTCCTCGCTCAAGCGGTTGACGTCCAGGACCTTGATCTGCGGCCGGGTCGGGCGGGTCAGGGCCAGCAG
>JABRVU010000241.1:0-1466 GCA_039961895.1 Phycisphaerae bacterium
ACCGCCCGCTCGCAGGCCATCGCCTCGGTCAGTGCCAGACCGAACGACTCGGTCTCGCTGCACAAGGCAAAGACGTCCAGGGCGCTGTGGAAGGCCGGCATCTCGCGGACGAAACCGGCGAACCGCACCGCGTCGCCGACGCCGCGCCGGCGGGCGAGCTCCACGAACGCCTCCTTGTCCGGCCCGTCGCCGGCGATGACGGCCAGGACCGCCCCGCCCCGGGCCCGAAGCCGGGCGGTGGCTTCGATGATCGCCTCGATGCCCTTCCCGCGGACCAGCCGGCCCGCCGTGCCGATGACGAGCGGCGCCGCCGCGCCGGAGGAAATCCCCCAGGCTTTGCGCACCCACGTCCTGGCGGCCGGGTCGAACCGGAACTTCTCGCAGTCCACGCCCGGCGGGATCACGCAAATGGCGGAGCGGTTCAACGAATGCCATCGGGCGACGCGGTCGCGGTCTTCGTCGGTCGAGGTGACGACGGCGGTGGCGGCGGCGGCGGCCAGGCGATGGCGAAGGGCCTGCGGCACGCGCCACCACCGCGGCCCCTCGAGGCGCCCACCCAGCCGGCGCGGCGGCAGACGCCGGGGGTCGGTCTGCTCGACCATGTGATGCACCCAGGCCGCCGGCAGACCCGCTCCCCAGGCCAGCCAGCTCGTCAGCCACCAGCGTGGTCGGCCGGCGGCGTTGATGATGACCGCGTCGGGCCTGATCCGCGCGACCGAACGCCGGAACCCGCGGACCAGCCCGCTCCAGCAGACGGCCCCGCGGTTGACGGTGACGGCCACGCCGGCCTGGCGGGCGCACTCGAACACCGAGCGCGCCGTCCCCGACGCCGGCAGCCACAGGATGTGCGCTTCCAGGCCGCGGCGGCGGGCGGCCAGGGCCATGTCCAGCGTGTAGCGTTCGGCCCCGCCGAAGGACCGCCCGTCGCTGACCAGCATCAACCGGCGGATGGGTCTGCTCATGGGCGGCTCCCGCAGGCGCGATCGAGGGCGGCGGCGAACCGTTCCGCGACCGCAAGCCGGCTGTAGCGCTCGAGCTGTGGCCAATCCCGCTCGCGTTCGAGCCGGCCGGTGAAGTGCCCGGCGATGATCCGCTCCATCGCCTCCGCGACGCGGGCGGGCGATTCGAGCGGGACGATCGTGGACGCCCCGGCCCGGCGGACGACGTCGGCCGTATCGCTGCCGTCAGGCGCCAACGCCAGGACGTGCGTGGGCAGCGCGATCAGCTCGAAGGTCTTGCCCGGGATGCTGAGCCGGCCATGACGGCAGTCGGGCACCATGACGATGGCGCAGGCCGCCGAGGCGCACAGGCGCAGGGCAGCGGCGTGATCCAGATACCCCGCCAGCATGAGCCAATCGGGGCGATCCTGCCGCCACCGCTGGCCCTGCCGGGCGTCGATGCTCCCGGCCAGGATCAGCCGGACGCGGCCCGACCACTCGAGATGACGCGCCAGCACGCGCCCGAGC
>JABRVU010000242.1:0-7130 GCA_039961895.1 Phycisphaerae bacterium
ATCTGCAACATGCGGGTCAGCGGAGTCACGTCGGCGAGCACCAGCAACCGGCCGGGACGGGTGGTCTCGGCGGCGGCCTGAACGCCGGGCGGCCGGACGGGCAGGGCGATGTCCGAGGCGCTGGCCAGCAGGGACAGCTCCGCCCCCGTCTCGCTTGAACGCCATCGGATCTCGCGGGCCTGCTCCGGGCCGTCGGCTGCGCCGGCGCGGGCCCGGCCGGGAAGCAGAAGCTGCTGAAGCTCGTGCTGCGGGATGGACTCTTCGACCGACCGCTCCGACTCGCCGGTCAGGGCGTTGATGGTGAAGGGCAGATCCAGCATTCGGGCCGCCGCCGGGTTCATGAGTACCACGCGCCCGTTCGGTCCGGCCACGACCACGCCCTCATGAAGCTGGGCCAGGAGGGCCTCGAGCGTCCGCCGCTGCAAGTCGATGGTTTCCAGGTGGTCGGCCAGGCGGCCGCGCATCTCGTTGAGGGCCCTGGCCAGGGCCGCCAGCTCGTCGCCGCCGCCGACGTGGATGCGCGTGTTCAGGTCGCCCTGGGAGAGGCTCTGGGCGGCCACGGTGATCCGTCGGATCGGCCGGGTCCACAGCAGGGCCAGCCCCAGGGCCAGGGCGAACGACGCCGCCAGGATCAGCAGGCCGATCCCCCAGATCAGCCGCTGCATCGAACCCGCCTCCGCGCTGATGGTCACCACGGGCATGGCCACGCGAACCACGCCGACCGGCCCCTGGGCCGGCGGACCGCCGGAAGAGACCGCGATGGCCAGGTAGCGCATGGGGCGGCCCAGCGTTTGCGAAAGCCGGGTATCCTCCCCCAGCCCGCCGCGCAGGGCCGCGGCCACTTCCGGCCGGCGGTCGTGCGGTTCCATCTCGTGCGGATCGGCCTGGGAGTCGGCCAGAACCGTCCCGTCCGACCGGATCAACGTGATCCGCGTCGGAACGGTCAGGTCCCGGCTGATGCGCTTGACCAGGGCGTCGAGTTCCCGCCCGTGAGCGGCGTCGAACCGGTCCTGGACCAGTTCACGATAGGCATGCGCCTGGTTCAGCAGGCGCAGGGACAACTCGCGGTCCTGGAGACGGCTGACCTCCCGCCCGATCAGCCACAGGCAGGTGCTCAGCACGAGGGCCAGCAGGGCCACGTTGCCCAGAAACAGTTTCCAGAAAAGCCGGCCGGGAGCGAACATGAATGGCGGACTTCAGATTGCGGATTTCGGCTTGCCGGCGTGCGGAGAGAGTGAAGGGCGAGGTCCGATTTCCATCCGCAATCCCCGATCCGCGATCCACAATCAAATGGGTTGTCGAAATGCGTAGCCCACGCCGCGGATGGTCTGAATCCACGCCCCCGCGTCGCCCAGTTTCCTGCGCAGGGCGGTGATGTGCACGTCGATGATGCGGTCCGTGACGGCCACGCCCGTGCCCAGCACGTTATCAATCATCCGGCTGCGGCTCAAGACCCGCCCGTTGGCCGCCATCAGCACCTTGAGCACGCGGAACTCGGTCGCGGTGAACAGGACGGGCCGGCCGTCCACGGTGACTTCGTGGCGGCCCACGTCCAGCGTGATGGGCCCGGCGGTATAGACCTCCGGCTCCGGCTCGGGCGGTTCCGCCCGCTTGAGCAGCGCCGATACACGGGCCAGCAGCACCTTGACCGAAAAGGGCTTGGCCACGTAGTCATCCGCCCCCAGGGCGAAGCCGACCAACTGGTCGGCTTCATCGGTCTTGGCCGTCAGCATGATGACCGGCGTGTGCCCGCCGCGCTGTTCGTGGCGAATCTGGGAGAGCACCTCGTCGCCGGAGATCCCGGGCAACATGCGGTCCAGCAGGATCAGGTCCGGCGCCGAGCGGCGGAGTTCGGCCAGCGCCGCCAGACCGTCGGCCACGCACTGGCACGTATACCCCTCACGCTCCAGGTTGTAGCGCAGCAGGTTGCTCAGATCGGCTTCGTCCTCAATGATGAGGATCGACTTCCCCTTTTGCATGGCCGTCATCCTAGCCCCGCGATTATTAAGGCAATATGAGACCGGCGCTAATCTTTACGGGCATGCTACCAGATGCTCATCATACCATTTCCGACGGGAGTGCCGGCCGCCGAATGGTTTAGGATCTTCCACGACCGGCACTCACGGCGGGCCGCTGCATTCCTCGCCCCCCTGCGCTACCACAAGACCCCCCGTGCTGCCCCGCCGGTTTGTGGCTTGAGGCTCGGGGAAGATGATGTTAAGATCATGTTCGGACTTGACTCAGATGCACCCCGGCCCAGCCGCCGCCGTGGGGCACGTCAGCGGAGCCAGACTGATTCTTGAGCCGCCAACCTGAAAAGGGAACCGATGTCGTCCAAACGCGCCTTCACCCTGATCGAGCTCCTGGTCGTGGTGGCCATCATCGCCCTGCTGGTCGCCATCCTGATTCCGTCGCTGGCCAAGGCCCGCGACCTGACCCGGCGGGTGGCCTGCGCCTCCAACGTCCGCCAGGTGATGGTCGCCGCCAACATGTACGCCAACAGCGCCCATCCGCGCGGCGAGTACATCCCCGAGCAGCCGGTGCCCGGCGACGACAGCGACAACCTCAGAAGCCTGTATCCTCGCTACTTCAAGCAGCTTGACGTGGCCGTCTGCCCCAATACCAAGAACATGGTGCGGACCGACCTGGACCTGCGCTACAACGCCCGCAGCGCCCAGGACTCCAGCGGCGGGCACAGCTTCGAGATTCGCAACTGGATGTGGCGGGGATATACCTTCCAGGGCAAGAAGATCGAGCCGGACTACGTCCTGCAAGGCGGGACCTGGGTTGAACGCGACCCGATCAAGTCCACCAAGAACGTCGAACGGCCGGCCCAGGTCCTGCTGATGACCGACGCCGACGACGTGCCCAGCCCCAATACGTACAACGAGATCAACAACTGGCCCGACCCCCAGAACAACCACGGCAAGGCGGGGGTGAACGTCGGCTATTGCGACGGGCACGCGACCTGGACGCCGACGGGCCGACCGTTGTTGATGGCCTTTCTCACCGGCTATTACAACCCCAACGTCCCCAGCAGCATTTATCAGAAGTACGGCGTGACCGTCAGCGGCAACGTGTTCAGGTGGTGACCGCGCCGGGCAAAGGCGGGCAGGGGATATCCGCAGGTTCCGGACCCGTGTCTTGAGTGCCCCGGCCGGCAGGGACGGACGCACGATCAGTGCGGCCGCGGTCCCGCGTGCCCGGCGGAAGCGATGGTCTCGTACTTCGAGAGCCGCGCGGCCACCTTGCTCAGCACGCATGAGCGGAAGATGCTGAACTTGCGATAGCGGGTGAACATGAAGACCGCGGGGGGATAAACGATCAGCAGGGGCAGCCACCAGCGCGCCCAGGCCAGGCCGGCCAGGGCCTGCTCGATCAGATGGGCCACGAGGATCAGCCCGGAGACGATGGCCACCGAGCGATGCAGGTCTTTGCCCTGGTGCGTGCCGCCGGGGTACTTGGCCATGATGCGGGCGACGAAACCGCGCTCGCGCGGGGTCAACTCCACGTCGGCGGCCGGCGGCGGGGCCGGGGCCCTCGGTGGGTTCGTGGTCGTCGGGTTCGGATCGGTCGGTTCGGGCGGCGTCATGTGAGGCTCTCCTGCGCGTGTTGCCGCGCGTGAGCGCGGGTCGTCCGGGATCGTCACGGCAGTATCCCTCCTCGGCCGGATGTTTCAACCCGTTCCTCCGACTCGGTGACCTGCGCGACCTCGCGCCGTCGTGCCAAGCGCCCGTCCCCAGACCCGCGTGGGATCAGCTACCAGCCGGATCGGTTTTCGGAGTTTCCAGGGCCGCCGGGCGCGCCGCGCTCGCCTGGGCGCGGGCCAAGAGTGCCGCCTCGGGTTTTTACGTCGGCGGTTTGAATGAGGTGACGCGAAGTTCGCCGGGCCGGATGAGGACTTCGACGGCCCCGCGTTCGGCGGTATTGAGGTATCGGCGGCCGGCCATGAGTTCGAGCAGCCCGTTGCGGGTTTCCCGATCGGCCTGCCCGCTCGAACGGATGCACCATTGGGGTTTGACCGCGCTGATGAAGGCTCCCGTCGTGCGGATGACGCTGCCGTGATGAGGCAGCACCAGCACGTCGGCCTGGAGGTCGGCGCCGGCCAGGAGGCGGCGCTGGGCCAGTTCCTCGATGTCGCCGCACAACAGGATTCGCCGACCGCCGAAGCTGATACGCAGAACCAGCGAGGTGTCGTTTTCAAGGGGAATGGCCAGGACATCGGCCGGCGGCGGCCACAGAACGTCGATCCGCACCTCGCCGGTGCCGGCGAGACGCTGTCCGGCGGTGAGGGTCTGCCAGGGGATGCCCCGACCGGTCAAGTCCGCCAGCAGCCGCCGGGCCGGCCCGGTGGGGTTGCCCGGCGACAGGAAATGCGGCGACGTGATGATCCGCCCGACGCGAACGCGATCGACCAGGTCGGGCACGCCGCTGAAGTGATCGAGCTGGGCGTGGCTCAGGATGAGCGCGTCGATCGAACGGATGCGCCGGTGAGCCAGGAACGGGCCGATGGTCCAGCGCTGCAGGTCGTAGAGCGGTCGGGTGCCCAGGTCGTAGAGCATGGTTTGGCCGCCGGGCAGTTCGAGCACGCAGGCGGTGCCGTCTCCGGCCGCCAGCACGTGCAGGCGAAGGCTCCGGTCTGAAGCCCGGGGCGCGAGCTGAATGAGGCTCGCGGCGGTGAAGACCGCCCCCGCCAGTACCGGCCAGCGGGCGGGGATGCGCAGCGGCCGGGCCACGATCCAGAATGCCAGGCACCCCAGCCCCAGAAACACCAGCCAGGCCGGCGTTTCCGGCGCGGTCATGCCCGAGCCGGGCAGGCCATCCATCGCGTTGACCGCGGCGATCAGCGCTTCGGTGAGCCTTTCGAGCGGCCGGCCCGGCAGGGCGGACACACCGGGCCCGATCGCCGACAGCACGGTTTTGCCCAGACCCAGGAGGAGCACCAGCTCCATCGGCGGAATGATGAGCACGGTGTTGAGCCAGCCCCAGGGGGCGATCTGGCGGAAGTGATACGCGCCCAGGAGCAGCCCGGCGAGCCAGGCCGAGCCGCTGACCGCGAAGGCCCAGCCCAATCCGCGCAGCAGGGCCCGGACCGCGCGGCGGGAACGCGAGGGCGGGTGGAGCAGGTCCTGGACGGGCGGCTGAAGCAGCGGGTCGTCACGGCCGAGGAGCCTGTCGAGGAGGCGCCGTCCGGCGGCGTGCACGCGCGGCGAAAGGAACATCACCGCCATCAGCGTGACAAAGGAAAGCTGAAAACCGGGATCGAATAGCTGCGTCGGGTGCCAGATCAGCAGAAGGATCGCGGCGGCGGCCAGGGCATTGGGCGCCCGCTGCGGCCTTCGCAGTAGGAGAGCCGTGCAGAAGAGGCAGCCCATGACGGCCGAGCGGATGATGGCCGCGCTGGGCTCGGCCAGGACCGCATAGAAGAGGACGGCGACGATGGCGGCCAGGGCGCAGCCGCGGCGGGTCCGCCGGGTCAGCCGGCCAAGGCCCCACACCGCCGACATCAACGCCCCGACGTGTGCGCCGCTCACGCTCAGGTAGTGCACCGTGCCGGTGTTCACGAAGGCCTGGTTGAGGGCCGGATCGACCGCGCTGCGCTGCCCGAGCACGAGGGCATCGAGCAACCGGCCGCCGGGCACGTCGCCCTCGAATGCATCCTGGCGCATGGCCGACACCGCGAACCGGCGAACGGCGGCCAGGACGGCGGCGAAGGACCGGCTCGAGGAAAGCCGCCGCACGTTGGCCGCGTGCGGGCAGCTCATCTCGACCAGCACACCCTTGCGCCGCAAGGCCAGCGGCCAGTCAAGCTCGCCGGGGTTGTTCGGCGGGACCGGGCGGTGGATAGTTCCAAAAAGTTCTACACGGTCCCCCGGAGCCGCGTCGAGCACCGGCTCGCGGACCAGCACGCTGACCAGCCCGCTGACCGCCAGCGGTCCTTGCGTGCCCGTCAGTTCCTCGGCCTGAATCATCAGACGGGTATGGGCGGGCTGCGCGTACCAGGTGATCCGGCCGGTGCGGACGGACTGGATCACTGGCGTGGAGCAGACCGTGCCGATCAGCCGGGCGGGCAACGGCTCCGGCGGGCAGTAGCGCGCCAGGTGGTCGCCGGGCCAGTGGCGGAAGCTCAGGTCGTGCAGGACGGTGCCGGCGCTGAGCGCGGCCAGGCACAAGCCGGCGTGGCCGAGAAACGTGCGCCCGGCGGCGCGGAACACCATGACCCCGCCGGCGATGAACGCGGCGACGGCGGCGGCGAACGGCACGGGCCATTGGCCGTCCAGCCCGATGCCGGCGACCAGGCCCACCGCCGGCGCGACCAGGGGCTGTGCCGCCAGCCACTCCGCCAGCAGCCGGCCGCGCGTCCGGATTTCAGGAACCGGCCCCGGCTGCGTGTAGGGCGACGACACTTCGGGCATGCGCGCGTCCGTCCGCGGCGACAGGATGAACCGCCGCGAACACCATGCAAGTCGGGTTCGGGCCTGTCAAGCCCACGGGGACGCCCGCCGCCACGTCGTTGAAAAGCGCGTCCCGCCGGGGCGGGAATGAAGGCCATCCAGGGTACAATCGGAGGCGCTCTGTTCGGGCCTCGAGTCTGGGATACAATCCGCCCAGATGGAGGAACCGCCATGCCCCGTCCGATTCAGACCGGCCGGTTGAACCGGCTTCATTTCATCGTTTCGATCCTGACGGGCGTGTGTTTTTTCGCCGCCCCCGCCGTCCCGTGTCGGGCCCAGTCCGCGGCCGCGCCGCCCGGGCGGGAAAAGGGCCGCCCGAACTTCGTCTTCATCCTGGTCGATGACCTGCGCTGGGACGCGATGAGCTGCGCCGGGCACCCCTTCGTCAAGACGCCCCACATCGACCGCCTGGCCGCCGCCGGCGCCCGCTTCAACAACGCCTTCGTGACCATCTCGCTGTGCGCGCCCTCGCGGGCCTGTTTTCTCACCGGCGCTTACGCCCACCGCCACGGCGTGCGCACCAACGAGAACCAGGAGTACGATCATGCCATGCCGACCTTCGCCACCGAGCTGCAAAGGCACGGCTACGAGACCGGTTTCGTCGGCAAGTGGCACATGAAGAACCACGCCAATCCGCGTCCGGGGTTTGACTACTGGCTCAGCTTCGTCGGGCAG
>JABRVU010000243.1:0-2410 GCA_039961895.1 Phycisphaerae bacterium
GGCGGTGAGGGCGGGGGGTCTGCGGGCCATTACCGCCGTGGCCGCGGCCTACGAGATCCAGTGTCGGCTGTGCGACGCGGCGTGCATCGGCTCGCGCGGGTGGGACCACGTGGTCTACGGGGCGATCTCCAGCGCGGCGGCGGCCGGTTGGCTCTACGGGCTGCGCGGCGAAGCCCTGGCCCACGCCATCTCGCTGGGCGTGGTCTCGAACGTGGCCATGCGCCAGACGCGCATCGGGCGGCTTTCGCAGTGGAAGGTCTGCGCGTTCGCCAACGCGGCCCGCAACGCCATCTTCGGCGCCGACCTGGCCCGCCGGGGCCTGATCGGGCCGGCGGACGTTTTCGCCGGGGCCATGGGCCTGTTCAACCAGGTCACCGGTCCGCTGGAGATCGTCCTGCCCGCCGGCGAGGACTGGAAGATCCTTCAGACCAACCTCAAGTACTACCCGGCCCACTACTGCTGCCAGAGCGCGATCGAGGCCGCCCTGGCCCTGCGTCCGCGCATCCCCCACCTGGGCAACATCGACCGCGTCGAAGTGGAGACCTTCGACCTGGCGGTGAGCGCGACCGGCTCGGACCCGGAGAAGTGGGAGCCGACCAGCCGCGAGACCGCCGATCAGTCCATGCCCTATTGCGTGGCGGCGGCGCTGCTCGACGGGCACATCTCGATGGAGAGCTTCAACGACCTGCGCCGGGCGGACCCGCAGTTGCGGTCGCTGATTCACCAGGTGGTGGTGCGGCGGGATCCGGCCATGAACGCGATCTTCCCGCAGGCCGCCGGCTGCCGCGTGCAGGTCGCCCTGCGCGACGGGGGCGTGCTGGCCCAGGAGGTCCGCTATCCGCGCGGGCACGCCGGCAACGCCATGAGCGACGAGGACGTGCGCGACAAGTTCGTGCGCATGACCAGCCCGCGGCTGGCGGTTCCCGAACGGGCCCGGCTCTATGAGGCCATCTGGAACCTCCAGCAGGTGGAGAACCTCACCGAATTATTCGACCTGATGGCCCAGTGAACCGCGCGAGGCAGCCCCGTACGCGGGAAACAGGTGGAGTAAGCGTCATGCGCGTTGCGACCAATCGGCGGTGGGTCGTATGGTGTTGCTGTGCGGCCGGCGCCGCGCCGGCGGGCCTGGCGGACCTGTGTGCCCAGAGCCGGCCGGCCGCCGCCGAGCCTGCGATCGCGTTCCTCTCCGCCGAGCAGGCCCGCATCGCCGTTCTGGACGACAGCGTCGATCCTTTTTTCAAGTCGCTTGAGCCCCTGGAGATGGGGGCCCTGACCGGCGGGCTCATCAGCGGCGCGGGGCTCGAGGAACAGCGGGCCGAATGCCGCCGCCGGTTCGAGGCCGGCATGTTGGCGTTCAGCGACCGGGAGCGCGAGGCCCTGCGCCGATTGATTGCCGACCTCCGCCCGCGGCTCGCGCGGAAGTACCCCCGCTTCGCGGCCGTGCCCTGGAGCTTCATCAAATCGAGCGGCGGCCTGTGCGGTGCCATGCCCTATACGCGCGGCCGGCACATCGTCTGCCCGGAACCGCTTCTGCGGATGTGCGTCGCCGCCGCCGCGGGTCGCGACGGACCGGTCCACCGGGCCGCGGTCGGCGTGCTGGTCCACGAACAGATGCACGTGTTCCAGCGGACCCACCCCGGGTTCTTCGATTCGCTTTATACCGACGTGTTCGGATTCGAGTATGCCGAACGGCTCGATTCCCATCCGCTGGTGAGGCCCTGGCAGCTTTCCAACCCCGACGGCACCGATTGTCGGTGGGTCTATCCGCTCAAGTCCGACCCGGCCGGCGGCTATATCCTGCCGCTGTTGATGTTGAACCAGAAGCCCCGGCAGCCGCACCTGCCCGGGGACATGTGGAAGGCCGCCGTTGCGGTTGATAAAGTCGGCATCACCTGGCGCATCCGGGTCGACACCGATGGCAAGCCGATTTTGCGCCGCCTGAACGGCGTGGCCGAATATCTGGAGCGCTTCGCGGGCATCGGCAGCGACTATCACCCCAACGAAATCGGAGCGGACCTTTTCACGGAACTGTTCCTGCACGACTCGGAAGAAGAGGAATCGGTCGGGCGGGGGAGCGAGCGCGGCCATGATCGGGCCCAGGCTGGCGGCGCGCCGACCGCAGCCCGGGAACTGCGGATGGCGACCCGCCGCTGGTTTGAGCAGCACCTTTCGTTGGACGGCACGCCAGGAAGCCGGCCCGCGAGGCCCGCGCGTTCGTCTTCGACGCGCTGATTCATTCACATCCGATGGGATCGCAGGCGGGCTGGTTCCCCGCGGCTTGAAACCGGCAGGCGAGCGGCTCATCCCCGCGACGCGGCAGGGCCGGGTCAGTGGGCCTTCTGAGCCTGGAAACAGTCGCGGCAATAGACGGGCCGTCCCTCGACCGGCCGGAAGGGCACGGTGGTCTCAC
>JABRVU010000244.1:0-4423 GCA_039961895.1 Phycisphaerae bacterium
CACCAACTATCCCGACGGGAACTTCAACTGCATCGACGCCGTCGCCACGCGCCACCAGCTCAAGCCCGGCGGGCAGGGCGGCGCGCCAGAGCACGGGTTGTCCGAACTCGGCGAACAGCTCGCGGCCGAGCGTCTTGGCCGGATACAGCCGGCCCTCGGCGTGGCCGTCCAGATACGCCAGGCTGGTGCGCCCCTGGGCGCCGCCCTGCCCGCCGGGCTTGAGCTGGTGGCGCGTGGCGACGGCGTCGATGCAGTTGAAGTTCCCGTCGGGATAGTTGGTGTTCATCTGGTGGGCGGGGTGGTCCTCGAACAGGGTCGCGAACCGCTGGGGCGCGAACACCACGCGCTGGCCGGCCTTGAAGGACACTTTCCGCTTCCCGCCGGGCAGCGGGTTGTCCGGCGAATCGGCGACATAGGTGAAACTCTGAAGGCTTTCGGGCGCCTTGTAGCCAATGTAGGCGTTCATCGAATAGCTGAGCCGTCCGTTGCCCCCGCCGCCCAGTGGGGTTTCGTCAGCCTGGCCGGGCTGGTCGGCCGGGCAGCGATAGACTGCTTCCTGTTTCACGTAGGGGAACAACGTGCCTTTTCCGGGCACGTCGGCGACGAACTCGGGGTCGAGGTGGTAGGGCCGCCGGTACGCGGGAGCATAAGTGAGGAACTTCAACCGGTCGCGGGCCCCGTCCCAGGTGACGCCCGATGGCCGGGACCACTCCCCGTCGAAAAGGACCTGAAGGTGGAAAACACTGTGCGTGGCCGGCAGGACTTTCTGGGCCCCCACGTACAGATACATGCCGGTCATGAGCTGCTTGAGGTTGGACCGGCAGCCGATGCCGCGGGCCTGGTCCTTGGCCAGCGACAGGGCCGGCAGCAGCATCGCCACCAGCACCGCGATGATGGCCACCACGACGAGCACTTCGATCAGCGTGAAGGCGCCCCGCCGGCGCTTCCCGGTGCCGGAGGCGCGGAGGGGAATCAGCCGACCCTCCTGGCTGCCGTTTCGACGCTCGGGATCACGTGGGGAGCTCATCATCGGGACCTCCGGCGAAGACCGCCGCCAAGAAGGCCCTCGCCATTCATCAGGTCACGCCGACACCCCCAAAAGTTCACTCTTCCGTCGCGGGACCGGATCGTCGCCGTCGAGTCGCGGGCACCGGGGCAGCGCTTCATCGAGGTGAGCGCTCATTTAAAACCCGCGTGGGACCGGCTCTAGCAGGTCCCAAGCGGGTTTAGATACTTACAGCAGGTGACAGGCGCGAGAAGCGCGCCTGTTCTGGTTGCGGCCAAAGGCCGTCTTGGGAGGCATGCTTATGCCTCCGTCGGCCCCTCGACGCCGCCGGTGAATTTCTTGTCCTCGGCCCCATGCCCGGCCAGCACTTCGGCCTTGTACCCGCCCTGGGCCCGGAAGTACACGATCAGGATCAGGTAACAGACCAGCATGATGACCGGCAGAATCGCCACGCGGGCCAGGGCGCTCTTCTTGGCCGACTCCTGGACGTCCTTGACCGTGGCTTTCTCGCTCTCGGTCAGTGCGGCGACTTTGGCCTGGTCGATCGGGCGGTAGGGCCCGAAGACGCTCATCTTGGCCTGGTCGGCGACGACCTTGGCGTGAAGAGCGGCATGGTCGGAGGCGAGCGTCTGGTCGATGGTCTTGTCCTGGATGTTGCCCATCAGGGCCGTACCGATGGTGCCGACGCTGAGCATCCCCACGCCGGCGATGGTGTTGAGGGTCATGGCCCCGCCCTTGGGGAACCGCTCGGCGACGATGCCCAGCATGGTCGGCCAGAAAAACGTCTTGCCGAAGCCGTACAGCGTGGCCGCCACCAGAATGGTGACCCCCGTCGCCTTGGACAGGAACACCAGCCCGCAGGCGGCGATGGCCGCGCACACCGCCAGCAGGCCCAGCGGCGAGAGCTTGTGCACGATCGGTCCGGCGAACAACCGCAGGATGGTCATGATCGTCGCGGTATAGACCAGCAGCCATCCGGCATTGAGCCCCATCGCCTTCATCTGCGTTTCCATCAGCGGCGTGATCCAACTGTCGGTGCCCAGCTCGGTGGTGGCCAGCGGAATCATGATCAGCAGCAGGAAGATGAACAACGGCCTGCCCAGCGACTGCACGTAACCCCCGTAGCCGACCGTGATCAGCCCGATGGCCGCGATCTTGACCCACAGGAACCAACCGGGGACCGATTCAGCCTCCCAGAGGCGGGACTCGATCACCCGGCCCATTTCCCAGACCACCAGCCCGCTGGCCAGTGCCGCTCCGATGGCGCCCACCTCCTTGAGCATGTCCTTGTAGGACACGCCGGCCAGCACGCGCTCATGCACCGGGAACCGCCGCCCCAGCAGCAAGAGGCCGTAGAGCAGCGTGGGGATGAGGATCAGGCCCACCTTCATCTTCCAACTGGCCCCGGCGCCCATGCCGATGGTCAGCAAGCCGCCCAACACCATACCCCCCGGCCAGCCGGCGTGAAGGATGTTAAGCCATTTGGTCTTCTCCCTCGTGAACATGGTCGCCACCACCGGGTTGATGACCGCCTCCACCGTGCCGTTGCCCAGGGCCACGATGAACGTTCCGATATACAGCGACCAGTACCCTTTCGCGGTGATGGTGATGATCGCGGAGGAAACGTGGCAGACGAACGCGAAGATCATGGCGTTGCCGTACCCGATCCTGTCGACGACCAGGCTGAAGAGAATGATGCTGATGGCGAACGGCCAGAGCCCCACGCCGAAGATCTCGCCTTTCTGAGTCTCGCTCAGGCCGAAATCCGTTCCCCAGTCGTTGATAATCATGGTCCGGATGACGAAGCCGAACGCCGTGGCCACCAGGGCGATCCAGCAGCCCAGGAAGAGCAGCTTGTCATTGGTGGAGGGGCCCTGGTCGGGCATGGCCGATGCGTATCCGTGCGTCTGCGTGGTCATGTATGAGGTTCTCCGTGAGAGCGGGTTGTGAACCGCCCAAGCGAAACGGAAAAGACGCCGGAGCAGCCCGCGTCCCGCGCTGCGACGTGCGTCCGGTGTCGGGCGGCCGGTACCGTCCGATTTTTAGGAACCGGAATCCTACCGGCCCGACGGCCGGTTGCCAAAAGAAAAGAACCCGCGCTCGGACGGCCGCCCCCGAGGCCCCACCATGAAAGAGGCGCCCCGGCCGGGTCATCCTTTCCGCTTTCCGACCAACGCCCGGCGAAAATCCGTCATCATCGTCTACGAAACGGAGGCCCGACCAACGGGGGACAACCGCCAGTCCCCAAAAGACCGTGGCGGCCGGCTTGCAAGCCCGACCGCCTCAGTCCAATGGCTCACCCTGCCATGTCGTGCTGACTCTCGGTCACTCTCCCACCGTCAGGTTGGAGAGGTAATCGGACAACGCCTGTCGCTTCTGCTCCTCGCTGCGGCGCAGCGTGGCCACCTCCGCCCGGAGCTGCTCGATCTGCGTCTCCAGGTCGTCGAACTTCTTGAGCTGCCGCTGGTAGGGGTCGCTGTTCTGCTGAAGGGTCTTGAGGTTTTCGCGGACTCGGGCCTGTTCGTCGGTGGCCTCTTTGACCTCTTTCTCGCGCTGGCCGCGCTGGCGGGCGGCGTCGTCCAGTTCGGTGCGCAGGGCCGACACCTTTTTGAGGGCCTCGGCCACGGCCGGCGTCATCTCCGCGCTGCGCAGATACACGCTGATCGCGTCCAGCCCCACCTCCGACAAAGCCACCGACTGATCGACGAGGTTCTCCATCCGCACGGTCAGGGCCGCCTCCTTGCCGGCGGCGACGGGCAGCTTGAAGCGCAGCAGGTCCGCGGTCCGCTCGAAGGGCTCCTTCGGCTCGACCAGCTTCCAGCCCTGGGCGAAGGGATGCTCGATGAGCAGGGTCCGGTCCTTGTGGTCCTTGTTGCGGACGGTGTAGACGCGCTCGTCGGTCTGGCGGACCTTGTGCCAGAGCACGCCCTTGCCGATGCGGAAACTGACCGTCTGGACGGGGTTGGGCTTGCCTTCGGAGAGCACCTCCACGCCCATGTCCAGGGCGTAGGCCACCAGCCGCTTCTCGCCGGCCTTCACGTCGGGCAGCTTGGCGTCGCCGGCATAGGTGTTGCCGTCGAAGATCGTCACCGGCCCCTGCATCAGGTGCAGCCCGCTGGTGTTCTCGAGCAGAAAGGCGTGCAGGGGATGCTTGGGGTGGGACCGGCGGGTGTAGACGCTGAGTTTCTCGCCGGCGATCTCCTGATTGACGATGGGCAGCATGGCCGAGTTCTGCCGCGGGATGGAGACGGGCATCTTGATGGTGTACTCGAAGAGTTCGCCAGCCTCCCTGGCGTCGGCGGCCGAGGCCACGCCGCTGTCGCCCATGGCGAACAGGCCGAAGGCGCTTTGATCAAGGCTCTCGGCTTCGGCGGGGGCTTTTCGCTCCACCCCGAGTGCAAGTGAGCGGGCCCGGGT
>JABRVU010000245.1:0-1943 GCA_039961895.1 Phycisphaerae bacterium
CTTCTGACGCAGCTTGGTGGGGTAATAACCCTTGCTGCGGATCAGGGTCAGGGCGTCTTCGGTCGTGGCCGCCTCGACCTTGTCCTTGACTTCCTGTCCGGCCTGGTTCATGGCCTCGTATTCGAACGTGGGCATCTTCGTCGCTCCCGGGAAGCCTTCGGCAACCAGCCGTCATCATCCGTCGGAGGTCTACTTGCGGCGTTCAGCCTCGTGGCTCCGGTTCCTTTTCAGGGCATTCCGAAACCCGTGGGGGACCGCGGCTTCCAGCCGGTCGGTTTTCGGGGTTTCAGGATGCGTTCCTGACAGCACCGGTTTTTCAACGGTCTTGTGGCGCCAGTTTTCAACCGCTGGCCGCCCACCGATCCAAACCCGCCTCACGACTCTTCCATGATGGTCTCGCGGACCACTTCCTCGATGGTGGTATGTCCCTCGTAGATGGCCAGCAGGCCGGACTCCCGCAGGCTGCGCATCCCGGCCTTGCGGGCCGAGGCCCGCAGGACGTTGGTCGAGGCGTGCTTCATGATCAGGTCGCGCAGCTCGTCGGTGATGAGCATGATCTCGAACAGGCCCATCCGGCCGCGATAGCCGGTGTTGTTGCAGTAGTCGCAGCCCCGCCCGTACATGAACACCCGCCCGGCCACGTCCTGGGGTCGGATGTCCAGCTCCATCAACATTTCTTCGGTCGGATGGAACTCCTCCTTGCAGTTCTCGCAGATCCGCCGCACCAGCCGCTGGGCCACCACCGCCTCCAGGGTCGCCGTGATCAGGAACGGCTCGGCTCCCAGATCGACCAGGCGGGCGATGGCCGACGGCGCGTCGTTCGTGTGAAGCGTCGTAAACACCAGGTGTCCGGTCAAAGAGGCCTGGATCGCGATCTGGGCCGTCTCCAGGTCGCGGATCTCGCCCACCAGGATGATATCGGGGTCCTGGCGCAGGAAGCTGCGCAGGCACTTGGCGAAGGTCAGCCCGATGTCGGTGTTGATCTGGCACTGGATCAGCCCGTCGATGTCGTATTCCACCGGGTCCTCGGCGGTGAGAATCTTCACGTCGATGGTGTTCAGCTCGTTGAGGGCCGAATAGAGCGTGGTGGTTTTACCGGACCCGGTCGGGCCGGTGTTGATGATGATCCCGTTGGGTTTGTCGATGAGCTGGCGGAAGACGACCAGGTCGTCGTCGCGCATGCCGATGCGGTCGAGGCTCAGGCGGACGTTGCCGCGGTCCAGGACGCGCATGACCACGCTTTCGCCGAACATGGTGGGCAGGACGGCGACGCGCAGGTCCACGGGGTTGCCGGCCACCTGCAACTCGATGCGCCCGTCCTGGGGCAGGCGGCGCTCGGCGATGTTGAGGTTGGCCATGACCTTGATGCGGCTGGCGATGGCCATGGCGATGTGCCGCGGCGGGGGGACCATCTCATAGAGCACGCCGTCGATGCGGTAGCGCATCTTGTACTCGTCCTCGAACGGCTCGAAGTGCACGTCGCTGGCCTTGTCCTTGATGGCCTGGAGCAGCACCAGGTTGAGCAGCTTCTTGACCGGGCTGGACTCGGCCATCTCCTTGAGCTCGTCCAGGTCGATGGATTCGCCCCGGCCCTCGAACTTGGAAAGATCCTCGTCGCCGGCGATCTCGTTGATCAGATCGTTGATCGACTCGACCGCGTCCTCGGGATAGAAGCGCGTCAGGGCGGCGGACATGTCCTCGGGCGTGCAGATCGAGGCCCGCACCTGGTAGCCCAGCAGGGTCTTGAGGTCGTCGGTGGCCTGGAAGTTGGCCGGGTCGTCCAGGGCGATGGAGAGCAACTGGGCGGTGGGCTCGAAGTCGGTGGGGATGACCCGGTAGGTATGGGCCATCTGGGCGGGGATCAGGGCGATGATCTCCCGCGGGATATCGAACTTGGAGAGGTCCACCGGCTCCATGCCCACCTGGGCGGCCAGGGCCAGGCG
>JABRVU010000246.1:0-2981 GCA_039961895.1 Phycisphaerae bacterium
GAAGAGGACATGGACCGGCTGTATTCGAGCGAGACGCTGCCCGGCGCCGACGTCCAGAGGCTCCGCGACATCGTCGAGCGGCTGCACAACACCTACTGCCGCAGCATCGGCGTGCAGTTCATGCACATCGACGACCTGGGCATGAGGCAGTGGCTCGAGGTCCGCATGGAGCGCAGCCAGAACCGCACCCAGCTCACCCGCGAAGAGCAGCTCAGCATCCTGACCCGGCTGACCGACGCGGTGGTGTTCGAGGAGTTCCTTCAGAAGAAGTTCGTGGGGGCCAAGAGCTTCTCGCTGGAGGGCGGCGAGAGCCTCATCCCGCTGCTGGCCCTGGCCATCGAGAAGGCCGGCGAGCAGGCCATCGACGAGATCGTCCTGGCCATGGCCCACCGCGGCCGGCTCAACGTCCTGGCCAACATCATGGGCAAGAGCCCGCGCGACATCTTCACCGAGTTCGAGGACGCCGATCCGCTGCTGCACATCGGGCGGGGCGACGTGAAGTATCACCTCGGCTTCAGCTCCGACTGGACGGCCCGCAACGGGCACAAGGTCCACCTCTCGCTGTGCTTCAACCCCAGCCACCTGGAGTTCGTCAACCCGGTGGCTCTGGGCCGCGTCCGGGCCAAACAGGACCGCGTCGGGGACGTCGATCACCTGCGCGGGATGGCCCTGCTGATTCACGGCGACGCGGCCTTCGCCGGCCAGGGCGTGGTGCAGGAGATCCTCAACTACAGCCAGCTTCCCGGCTACGCCACCGGCGGCACGCTGCACGTGATCGTCAACAACCAGATCGGCTTCACCACGCCGCCCGAGGAGGGCCGCAGCACGCGCTACGCCACCGACGTGGCCAAGATGCTGCAAGTGCCCATTTTTCACGTCAACGGCGAAGACCCCGAGGCCGTCGCCCAGTGCGTACGGCTGGCGATGGAGTTCCGGGCCAACTTCCAGCGCGACGTGTTCATCGACATGTACTGTTACCGCCGGAGGGGCCACAACGAGGGCGACGAGCCCGCCTTCACCCAGCCCATGCTCTACCAGGTGATCGAGCGCCGCCCGTCGGTGCGCGAGGGCTACCTCGAACACCTGCTCAGGCTGGGGGCGGTCAGCCGCGAGGAGGCCGAGCGGATTCTCGAGCAGCGCCGCGAACGCCTGGAGCGCGACCTGACCGAGGTGCGCAGCCGGGCCTACGTGCCGCGGATGCCCGAGCCGGGCGGCGTGTGGAAGGGTTATCGCGGCGGCGACGAGAACCCCGCCGACGAGCGCGACACCGCCGTGCCCGCCGAGCGGCTCGCCGCCCTGCTCGAGGCCCAGGCGCGCCTGCCCGCCGACTTCCATCCGCACCCCAAGATTCAGCGCCTGCTCCACGCCCGCCGCGAGATGGCCGCCGGGCAGAAGCCCCTCGACTGGGCCGCCGCCGAGGCCCTGGCCTTCGCTTCGCTGGTCACGCAGGGCGTCCGCGTGCGGCTCAGCGGCCAGGACAGTCAGCGCGGCACGTTCAGCCAGCGCCACGCCGCCCTTCACGACGTGCAGACCGGGCGGGTCTACGTCCCGCTCGAACATCTGGCCGAGGACCAGGCCGCCATCCAGATCATCAACAGCCCGCTCTCGGAGGTGGGCGTGCTGGGCTTCGAGTACGGCTACAGCCTGGACGCGCCCGACGCCCTGGTGATGTGGGAGGCCCAGTTCGGCGACTTCGCCAACGCCGCCCAGGTCATCATCGACCAGTTCATCTGCAGCGCCGAGGACAAGTGGCGAAGGCTCAGCGGGCTGGTCCTGCTGCTGCCGCACGGTTTCGAGGGCCAGGGGCCCGAGCATTCCAGCGCCCGCCTGGAGCGTTTTCTGACCCTGGCCACCGAGTACAACATCCAAGTAGTGTATCCGACCACGCCGGCCCAGTATTTCCACTGCCTGCGGCGGCAGGTGCTGCGTCCGTGGCGCAAGCCGCTGGTGGTGATGACGCCCAAGAGCCTGCTGCGGCATCCGCAGGCGGTATCGAGCCTGGCGGAGCTGGCCGGCGGGCGGTTCGAGCGCATCCTGCCTGATCGTCAGGCCCGGCCCGAGCAGGTCCGGCGAATCCTGCTGTGCAGCGGGAAGGTCTATTACGACCTCCAGCAGGAGCGCGAGAAACGCGACCGGCAGGACGTGGCCATCGTCCGCGTCGAGCAGCTCTATCCGCTGTCGGAGAAGACCCTGGCCGCGGTCCTGGAGCCCTACGCCGACGGCACGCCCGCGGTCTGGGTCCAGGAAGAGCCCCAGAACATGGGCGCGTGGTCCTACATGCGGCTGCGGTTCGGCGAGGCGTTGGCCGGGCGGCTGCCGTTCTCCGGCGTGTATCGTCCGCCAGCCTCCAGCCCGGCGACCGGATCGGCCAGCAGCCACAAGCTCGAACAGCGCTACGTCATCGAGAAGGCCTTCGGCGACGCCGCCGAGGCCCGCCCGCGCATCGACGTGGAGGCCCTGGAAAGCGCCGCCGGAGCCCTTTGATTGGGGATTTCGGATTTTGGATCGCCCGGCCAGCGCGGCGAGATCCGAAACCGAGATCCATCATCCGAAATCCAGCACGGAGTGACCCCTTCATGGCGGTAGAACTGACGGTTCCGCAGGTCGGCGAATCCATCACCGAGGTGCAGATCGGCCCCTGGCGCAAAAGCGAGGGCGACGCGGTGGCCAAAGGCGATATCCTGGTCGAGATCGAGACCGACAAGGTGACGGTGGAACTGCCCGCACCCAGCGACGGTCGGCTGGGCAAGGTGCTCAAGACGGCCGGGCAGCAGGCCCGGGTGGGCGAGGTGATCGCTTCGATCGAGGAGACGGTCGCGGCGCCCGGCCCCACCGGGGGGGAACCGGCCGTCCCGGTCCCGGCGTCCGCGCCGCGGGCCGACAAGGCGGCGTCCGCGCGGCCGGGCCCCGGCGGCGGTCAGGCCCCCGAGGCCGGTGCGGCCGTCGCCGCGGCGGCGCCCGCCGGTCGGACGGCCCGCACC
>JABRVU010000247.1:0-13286 GCA_039961895.1 Phycisphaerae bacterium
GACAAGGCCCCGGCCGGTCGAAGGCTCGCGCAGCTCTCCGCGGGAATCCGAATGGTGAAGATCGCCCCCCCGCCGGGCCGGCGCTCGGGCACGATCTTCCCGTTGAACTTCTCGACGATGTCCTTGCAGATGGCCAGGCCCAGCCCGGTGCCCTTGCCCGGCTCCTTGGTGGTATAGAAGGGCTCGAAGATGCGCTCCAGGTCCCCGGGCAGACCCACGCCGGTGTCCTCGAAGCGGATGAGCACTTCGCGATCGACCATCTGCGTGCTGATGGTCAGCGTCCCGCCGGAGGGCATGGCGTCCACCGCGTTCTTGATCATGTTGCAGAAGACCTGGAAGAGGTTGCTGCCCCGGGCCGCGGGCAGCCCCTCGCTGAACGTGCACACGATGGAGACGTTGGCGGCCAGGGCCTTGTCGCTCATGACCTTGACGGCCTCTTCCACGATGGCGTTCAGGTTGGTGTGGTCGAAGGCGGTATAGGCGCTGCGCGAGAAGGAGGCCAGCTCGCGGATGATGTCGGTCATGCGCATCAGCCCGCCGCGGGCCTGCTTGAGGTAATCGCCGATCTTGGCGTGGTTGCCCAGCTCCAGGGCCCGCAGCGCGAGGTTCAGGTAGCGCAGGATGCCGTCGAGGGGGTTGTTAAGTTCATGGGCTACCCGGGCGGCGAGCTTGCCGACGGCGGCCATGCGCTCGGAGACGGCCAGGCGCTTTTCGATACCGGCCACCACGGTGATGTCCTCGATGACCAGTGTGCCGCCCGTGACCGGCCCGCCCGGCGATTCGGTGAGGGCGATGCAAAGCAGGTTCAAGAGCAGCTCCCGGCCCGAGGCGTCGCGATAGACGACCTGGTCGAAGCGGCTCTGCCGCCCGTGCTCCAGCACTTCGCGCAGAGCCTTGGGCCAGTCCTGGTAGTGGCCCTCGACCGTGCCGGCGTTGAGGGCCTCGTCGACGGCCGTATGGTTCTGAACCAGGAACGCGGCCGCCGGGTTGTGGTGCACGATCTGGAGCTGCGTGTCAAAGACCACCAGCCCCAGGGACAGGCATTCAAACACCCGCTGGCCCGTCTGGCTGAGCCGTTCGGGCTGACGCCAGTCGGCCACCGCTGGCTTGATCGGAGTGGATGGCACTGAACCCACTGATGCCCCTCATGGACGATGCCCGGCGGCATCATCGCGCGTTGAACCAGGGAAACATAGCTATGAATCCATCGGCTCGTCAAGCTGGAATGTTGAGAAAACGCATCAGGAGGCGGAAGGGCAGCAACACTTTCCGGCAAGGCGAGATCGCAGACAGATCGCCCTCGTTTCGGACCGGAATCGAGGCTTGGATCGCCGACCCGGACGACGTAAGCACGCCGTTCGCCCCAAAGTCTGTCACGTACCACCAGCCAGCCGCATCCTCATGGGTAACATGGCCACACGGTGCTCCGGTTAGCCATGCAATAAGGCCACGCAGAGCCGTGGCCATGCCACCCGCCACCCGCCGATGATGTCAGGCTCCCGGCAGCGCTGGCCGTAACCGGCTCGGCGGCCCAGGTTGCGCGGGCCGCTTCAGGCGTCCACCGCGGGCCGTCCGATCGAGTAATACTCAAAGCCCCGTCCGCGCATGGACTCGAGCGAATAGAGATTGCGCCCGTCGAAGATGATCGGCTGCTTGAGCCGCCGGGCTATCTCCGTGAAGTTCGGCGTGCGGAACTCATTCCACTCCGTCACGATGACGAGCGCATCCGCGCCATCCAGGGCCTCATAGCCTCGCGGGCAGTACTCGAGCCGGTCGCCGAAGTGTTTCTCGAGGTTCTCCAGGGCCTTGGGATCGTGGGCCCGCACGCGGGCCCCGGCGGCCAGCAGCAGCTCGATCAGCCGCAGCGCCGGCGCCTCGCGGACGTCGTCGGTCTTGGGCTTGAAGGCCGCGCCCCACACCGCGAACACCCGTCCCGACAGGACCTCGCCGAACCGCCGCACGATCTTGCCGAATAAGGCCTCGCGCTGCCGGTCATTGACCGCGGCCACGCTCTCGAACAGGTCCGCGTTCACGCCCGCCTGGCGGTTGATGTGGATCATGGCGGCCACGTCCTTGGGCAGACAGCTTCCCCCGTAACCGGCTCCGGGGTAGAGGAACTGAAACCCGATGCGCGTGTCCGAGCCCATCCCCAGCCGCACTTCGTTGACGTCGATGCCCAGGGCGTCGCACAGGGCGGCGATCTGGTTGATGAAGCTGATGCGCGTGGCCAGGTAGGTGTTGGCTGCGTACTTGGTCAGTTCGGCGGCCTTGCGGCTCATGACGTAGATCGGCCGCTGATTGCGGACGAAGGGATCGTGCAGTTCGCGCAGCACGGCGGCGGCCGCCGGGTCCTGGGCCCCGATCACCACCCGGTCGGGGCGGAGAAAATCATCCACCGCCGAGCCTTCCTTGAGAAACTCCGGCACGTTCACCACCGTCACCCGGTGGCGGGCCCGCCGGTTGATCCGGGCCTCGAGGTCGTCCCCCGTTCCCACCGGAACGGTGCTCTTGATGACCACGATGCGCGGCCCGTCGACCAGATCGGCCAGTTGATCGGCCACGGAATGCAGGGCCCCGAGGTCGGGACGTCCATCCGGCAGCGAAGGCGTGCCCACGGCGATGAAGACCACTTCACCGTGCCCCAGCGCCTCGGCGAAGTCGCTGGTGAACTGAAGGCGACCTCCCGATAGGTTTGACCGAATCAGCTCGACGAGCCCCGGCTCGTAAATGGGGCACTCCCCACCCTTGAGCAAGTCCATTTTCCTGCGATCCTGATCCTGGGCGACGACCTCGTTGCCCTGGTCGGCCAGGCAGGCCGCCGTCACCAGCCCCACGTAGCCGGTCCCGATGATGGTGATTCTCATGTGCAGATCCCCGGTTACCGGTGGCCCGGCGGTGACAGCGGGCATATGGCGTCACGCGAAACGGGGCCGCCAGGAGAATCGGATGAGGCCGGCGCGGCACTGGCGCCGACTCGGCTACCCGGGCACCTGGGCCCAGGCCTCAATGACCACAGGCTGCCATGCTATTCAACTTACGCCGGCAAAACAAGTTGCGACCGCCCGCCGGACCGCCTTGCGCCGTCGTGGAAAGCCCTTCTTTACGAGTTGCGGGGGTATTATACAATACAGACCTACTGTGCGTTTTCGTGGTCGAAAGGTCTCTGTCCAGGGACTGGCGTTGAGGAGGGAAGGAAAGGCCCGCCTGGGAACCACCCATGCGGTTGGATTTCATGATCCGTCTCATCAGAAACGAGGCGTGCACCGGAGCAACCGCCATGAGCAAATCCACACCTCGCCTGCTGGTCGTCGAGGATGACCAGGCCGTCCGTCATCTGATCCGCGTCGCGCTGGAGACGGCCGGCCTGCGGTGCGACACCGCCGCCTCGCTCGCCGAAGCACGCGCCAGGATGGCGGATCAAAGCTACCACCTGCTTCTGGTGGACCTGATGCTTCCCGACGGTTCCGGCTTTGAACTGCTCAGCGAAAACAGCGACAGGTCTCACCGCCCATCGGTCATCATCATGACCGGCCATCCCTCCGTGGACAGCGCCGCCGAGGGCATGCAACGCGGGGCGCGCAACTACCTGACCAAGCCGGTCGAGCCCGACGCCCTGGTTCATGCCGTCCGGGACGTGCTGGCCCAGGACGGCGTGCTGATCGATTCAGAGGAGCAGTTCCTGGCCGAGTTGGGCCGGAGAATCAAGAGTGCCCGGCTCGGCAGCGGCCTGACCATGCGCACGCTCGGCGAGCGCGTGGGTATCAGCCAGGCCCAGATTTCGCAGATCGAGGCGGGCCTGAGCGCCCCCTCCCTGACCACGCTCTTCCGCCTGGCCAGGGCCCTGCGCGTCCAGCTCCGCGATCTCGTGAACGATTTCTGATGAAGAGTACGTTCCAAACCCTCGAAAGACGACCGGCTGGTAGCCAGTCGCACACGGGCTGAACCGGTCTCACGCGGGTTTGAGTGGGACTTGAAAGACCGCGGGTTTCCATTTCCTCCGCGGCGGCGGGCCGTGGGCACCGGCCTTGTCGCCCAGGGCCCCGCCCCCGCCGTTCACGAACGGTAGCGGCGAACATCGGCCGGTATTCAAACCCGGCCGCTTCCGTCCTGACCTCGAACCTCCCGGGGCCGCGCCCCGAGCACGACCAGGAACCGGCGCTGCGTGCTCTCGAGTACGGCCACGTCGGCGATCAGGAATACCGCCGCCAGAATGGCCCCGCACGGCCCCAGGAATCGGCTGATCGGCGCGTCGCGCAACGCCTCGACCACCACCAGCGACCAGGGAATCAGCGCCAGTGCCCAAGCGGCATCCGCCAACGGCAAAGCCGGGGACGGCCCTTCCGCGTCGGTCTGGCCCCCTGCCGGCCGCATCAGCCGAAGCCTTTCGTTCAGCTTGGCCAGCAGGCGGTGCAGGGCAAACCAATGGACGATGGGCACCAGCAGCAGCCAGCGCCACAGCCCCGGACCGATGGCCAGTCTGCCAAGGGCCCGCTGCGCGAACGGCACCGAGGCGACGTAGAGAATCCCCAGCACTGGCGGCAATACTCCCGCGATCCGCGCACGGGTGGCGGGGTCGCGGATGACCAGAGACGGCCAGGGGGCCGCCAGCAGCAGGACCGCCGTGGCCGGCAGGCAGGCGACGAGCGCACTGCGCCACGGCGCGGGCCGGGCCTGATCTACGGCCTCTCCGCCCGCTCCCAGCGTCTGCACGTCGCCGGCCATCTGGACCAGCCACCACGTCACCAGCACATAGTCCACCCACAGCACCCCGAACAGGCCCGCCAGCACCACGTGGCGCTGGACCCGTTGAAAGGCCGCCAAGGCCAGCAGGGCCGTCACCAGGATGATCCGCGTGACCAGCAGGAACTCGATGCTGCCCTCCGGGAACAGCCGGTACCAGGCCTGACGCCGCGCCAGGGTCGAGTCGTTCATGCTTGGAGGACCCCCGAGGAATGCCCGGCGGAGGAATCCGGCGGATGGGCGGACGGCTTCTTCTCGATACTGACCATGTCGAACTTCCACACCGCCGCCGCCACCGCGCACGTCGTCAGGAAGTACACCAGGATGGCATAGCGGGTCTGGATGTAGAGCACCAGAATGCCGATCAGGACGAAGGCCACCGTCAGCAGGTAACTGACTGCGACCACCTGGCGAACCGACAGGCCCCGGTCGCGGAGCTGGTCGTAGAAATGACTGCGGTCGCCGACCATCAGGGGCCGTCCGTTGCGCCAGCGCCTCGCCAGGGTCAGCAGCAGGTCCGAGATGGGCAGGCCGAACACCATCAGCGCCCCGATCATCCAGCGGATGATCTGGGCCTCGCCGAACAGGAGGATCAGGACGGCGGCGTTGAGCCCCAGCAGCATCGAGCCCGCGTCGCCCAGAAAGATTTTGGCCGGGTTGAGATTGAAGGGCAGAAACCCGCCCGCGGCGCCCAGCATGGCCAGCGACAGAACGATCCGCTCGTCGGCCACCGCCACCGCCAGGTGCGGCTGCTTGATCCGCAGATGCGCGGCCAGGACGAAAAAGCCGATCGAGATGATGCCCAGCACGCCGGTGCACAGCCCGTCCAGCCCGTCGATGAGGTTGGTCGCGTTGAGCGAGCCGACGATGATCAGCGTGGCGATGGGCACCGAGTAAACCAGCTCCAGCCAGCGTTCCTCCGGGCGGAACTCGACGTGGGCCAACTGGGTCAGGACGGTGATGACGTGACTGCCGACGCCCAGGCACAGCAGCAGGCCGGCCACGACCAGGTTGCTGGCCAGCTTGACTTTCGGGCTCATCACCCGCAAGTCATCGAACAGGCCGATCAGCATGGTCAGCAGACCGGTGAAGGCGATGCCGATCATCAGCGCGACGTTGAGCCTGGCGTTGACGATCAGCAGGGCGGCGGCGATGCCGGCCAGCCAGCCCGCGCAGGTGGCCACGCCGCCTAGATAGGGGATCGGCCGACCGTGCGGCTTGAGGAAATCATCCGGGCGGTCCACGATGGCCTTGCGGAGAGCCACCTTGCGGCAGAGCGGCGTGGCCAGCAGGGCCACCCCGAAGGCCACCGCCGCCACCGGCCAGAATTGGGCGATGCTCTCCCGGATCGGGGCCGCGTCAGCCAGCAAGTTCCATTCGCCCGCCATGCGCGCCTCAACCCTTGGCCTCAAGGGATTCATCTCCAAAGCCGTGTGGGACTGGCTTCCAGCCGGTCGGTTTTCAGGGTTTGGGGATGGACCCTTCCGCACGCGGCCGCCGCGACGAGCCGCGGGCGTTCACCCCGCACGGCCCGGCCGGCCCGACCCATCGCAATACCGCGCACGGACATATATATCGGCGTCAGCAGGCCCTTCTCAAGCGGAAAGTGCGGGCCCCCATATGCCGAACCGAACGCGCGGTGCTGGGAATTCCCGAACCGTCGCCTCCTCCCGTTCACAGCTCGAACAGGTTCACCGTGAAGTACGCGCTGCCGTTCACGCTCACCTCGACCTCGCCCGTGGTCGGCGACGACTCGTCGAAGCGGACCCGAAGGTTCCGAATCGTCGTCCCGCTCAAGGATATCACGCCCGAGCTGGGGACCAGGTTGGCGTTGTTCTGATAGGAGACCACCACGTCGTTGAAGCCCACCGCGTACTCCGTTCCGGCGTCCGTCACCGAGCCGTTGAACAGCCCGATCCGGCTGGTCCTGCTGTCGCGGTTGTAGGTGTAGTTGCCCTGTCCGCGGGTCGTCACCTGATCGGCTCCGCTGGTCCAATCCAGATCGAACGAACCGTAGAGGTAGATGCCCGTCTCGGTGGGAAGATAAGACATCTCCGCCGAGCCGCTCAAGGCATCCTGCCCGCAGGTGAGCTGGTTGAACGTGATCACGATCGAGCGCAGCGGTCGGTTGAAGACGCCGGTAGCGCTGCCGGAACAGAACCGGCCGGGCATGGCCGTCGGTTCGCAGGGCGTGGAGCCGAAGTCGATCGTCAACGAGGCGGCGATGCCCTCTTCGGCGTCTTCGGCCAGTTGCGTCGTGATGGCCGGGCAGGTACCGGTCGTGTTCGTGCCGGCCGGGAGGGGCGAACTGTCCTCGCTGGCCGGCGTCTGAACCGCGGCGACGGCCTGAGTCAGTCCGGCGGCCGCTTCGACCACCGACGCGATGGCCGGGCCCTCCCCCTCGGCCAGCGACGTTATCACGGGCTGAAACCAGGGACAGCCCTGCCCCAGGACCAGCGGCAGAACGCCCAGGACCGCTGCCATCGTCCATCGTAAGGGCTTCATCGCGCGGCTCCTCTTGGAATGCATTGACCAAGGCCCCCATCGAGTCGTCAGACCCCGAGGGATGCGGCTGCCGCGACCGCCAGACCGGTCGATGTGAACAGCCGATGCCGCGATTCTTACCCCCGTGTCAATCTCACGTCAAGGAAGAAACGCATCGAAGTCGCCCTGCGCAAAAAGATTCCTCATCAAGGTACCCCGGATGCAGCACCGCCGCCCTTGATGAGGAACCCATGCGTTTCAAAACGCTCGAGATAAAGGTCAGGTAGTCGGAATCGTCAGCCCCCTGCCCGATCATTCGCCGATGAGCACGACGGCCGGGGACAGCGAACCGGTCATACGATTTCGCAGCTCGCCCACGGTTGAGACGGGCAGCGCCCTCACCGCCTGCGTCACGCGGGAGGTGTGATACGCCCAACCGCACTGACGGCAAAACGTCGCCTTGCCCCTACGCCGCCCCGGCACGATCTGAGGATGCTCGCAATGAGGACAGTGCAAGTAAGTCGGCATGTTCAAGTCTCCACTTGGGACTACCTTGTGTTCGTGGAGTCCGGCCCCTATCTGTCACGGAGCCCAGCGGCAGTTCCAAGTTCCTCGTTCATGTTGGACACGGGGAATGGCAAAAGGTTGCACGTCGTCTTCCCCACCCGCGTCTTAATTCATAACTCTCTTACTGGCAATTAATTACATTTTTTCAACCGTTCATCATGCGGCATCTCGGCCGATCGGCGATGTGCGCAAGAGCTTCCAGAAACGAACCTTATCGGCTGTGGCCCCAAAATCCGGAAACTAGGGGTGGGGCGTCGGCGGGATGTGCTTGAGGATATTGGATAGCAGCACGACGAGGCCGGCGATGACGAGGTTGACCGCCAGCCACAGGGGGCGCCGCTTGCGCATGCCCTCGAACGTCCGGCTTCGGCCGGTCACGGCGATGGCGATGAAAAACAACACCCCCGCCAGCAGCAGCTTGGGTCCGAGCAGAACGTGGTAGAGAGGCATCTGCCCGGGCACCGGCTTATGCCGGGGCAACAGCAAGACCAGGTTGTACGTGCCGCTCAGGATGATGACCAGGATGGCCACGTGAACCACGCGGGCCCATCGACGCAGCAGACGGTCGCGCAATGCCTGGCGGGCGTCGTCGCCCAGCGCGGCCTGGGCCGCCGGATGCAACACGACACGAAGGAAGAACGTGCCGCCGACGGCGATCATGACCGCGGACAGGTGCAGCCATCGGGAGAAGACCGCTATTCCATCAACCTCGGCCAGCATCGTTGCCCCCACGGGTCAGGAATCAACAGCCCGGAGCGGCATCGTAGGACAAAGCAGCGGCGGCGGCAAGCGAACGCAGGAGGATGGGCCGCACGGGGGTGCGTGAAAATAGCCGGCTCCTCCTCTCGACATTCTTCTCCCGGCGTCGTAAAGTCAATGATGAGGCTTCGCGTCTCCCCTCCGAGGCCAGGGCCTTTATTGAGGCGGGAGTTCCCATGCAGCGCATGAGCGGCGTAGGGTTGGGCATCGGTGCGGTCCTGGTTTTGGGGGTGGGCTCGCCGTCGGCCCTTGCCATCGTCACCACCCTCCAAGCCACGGTTTCGTCGGAAGTGCGTCAGACCGTCGATGGGGCCACCGTCAACGGCGACAGCGCGTTTGACGCTCTGGACGTCACGACGTTCCGGCTGCCGCTGATGGCTTCGTCGCGGCTGTTCGTGGAGGGGGGTGAACCCGCGGCCAGCGCCGTCGGGAAGGTCGCCGCCGCCGCCACCGCCCAATTCAGCGATCCGCGCATCAACCAGAACGACACCCCCAACGAGTTCTCGCTGGACGTGATCGGCTTCAGCGACACGCCCGAGTCGGTGGTCACCGGCCAGGGCCTCTCGACCGAGACTCGTGAGATCATCTTCCGGGCCGAGGACGTGTCTCTTGCGTCCGGCACGGCGGTCGAGGCCCGGAGCTTTTTCTTTCTCGACGGCATCCTGCTGCTGCTGGCCAAGCCCGGTCCTAGCGACCTGAGCGGGGCGGTGTCGCGCCTGTCCATCCGCGTGGTCCAGCAGCGCGCCGAGGCGGAGCCGGCCACGGTGCTGGAGGCCACGGTGACGCTCACCGGCAACGCCGACGGCAGCGCGACGCTGGCGGTCGACGGGGCCCTGGTTCCCGAGAACGTGACCACCTTCGGCCTCACCTCCGGCGGGCTGATCGACGGCACGTTGCAGGCCGTGGTCCTGCCTGGGCTGGCCATTCCCTACGTCTACCCGGCCAACGTGGACGAGACCTTCACGCTCCGCGCCGAGATCAGCACGAGCTTCGAGGCCGGCCCCGGCACCGGCGCCGCGGGCATCCTGGGCGACGCCGTCGGCGATCTGGTCGCCCTGATCGAGGACGCGCTCGGCGAAGACCTGGCCGATGACTTCACCGGCGGGCTGGGGCTGGGCCTGGCCGGCGCACCGGCGCCCTCGGCGAGGCTGATCGCGGATTCGACCGCCACGACGCTCAAGGTCGTCGGCAACTCAAGGGGGATTTCGTTGCTGCCCAACTGCGGGCTGTTCGGCGTCGAGGCCGCACTCGCGGCCTTCGGCTGGCTCGGCCTGGCGTCGTGTCGTCGCCGACGGCCGCCGCATGATCCGGCCGCCAGCCTCTGAGCCGTGGTGGGCCAACCTTTTGTTTGCTTCGCCCGACCGTCGTTCTCCCCCGGGCCTCATCGCGCGATATGACCGCTCTGCGCCGCCGCCGTCCTGCCGGTTTTCCCCACGGTCAAGGCCATCGGGCCGGCGAGCGAGCGAATATCTGAGGGCCTTGGGACGCCCCTCCAAGCCCGAGGAGCAGGCCATTCAGAATGTGTACCAAACCCCAGAAAAACCGACCGGCTGGAAGCTGGTCCCACTCGGGTAACAGGACCTGCCCTGACGCGGGTCCGTGACGCATCGGGCGGGGGCAAGCAATGTAGCGGCCCGCCCCCCTGCGGGCCGTGGAAGACCCGAAACCGTTCCAGCGACCGGCACAGGGGCCGGTCGCCACGGAATTCAGGTCCCGCGGATTCAGTCACGCACCCCCCTGACGCGCCCGTCGCGTCCGGGGCTTGTGGAGGGTCAGCGTCATCGTTAAGCTTTAGGCGCCATCTTGCAGTTCGGGACGCACATGCTGCTTTTTCGCGGGCCGCAAGGCCGCGGTATCCGTGCTCGGAACACGGAAGCGCCCCACACGTTCATTGCTTCGACGATTCCTGCCGACCAGGGACGGTCTTAGGAGCCGGCCCTTGGATGAGCTGCTCGACGAATGGTTCGGATCGCGGCGCGGGCCCGACCCTCGCCGGCCGGTGCGTTCGCGGCCGCCACCCCGCGGATGACGGGGCGGGGACCCGCCGATCGCCGTCTTGCGCGGGTCCGTTCCGGTTCGATCCGCCCCCGTGACGGGTGCGCGGCAAAGGAGCCGATGCCATGGCCATTGTGCGCGACTTGAGCGAGGCCCAACTGATCTTTCAACTCGCCGGGGGCGAAGAGGACCAGTTCCTGGTCATCCGCTTTCGCGGCCAGGAGGGGCTCTGCCAGCTCTACCGGTTCGAGATCGACCTGGTCACCACCGAGTCGTCGCTGGCCTTCGACGAGGTGGTGGGCAAGGCCGCCCGGCTCAGCGTCCAGACCAGCGCGGGCCAGCGCTGGTTCCACGGCATCATCAGCCGGTTCGAACTGGCCGACCAGGGGCCGGGCCAGTGGTACTACCGGGCCGAGATGGTCCCCATGCTGTGGCTGCTGACCCACCGCTACCGCTCGCGCATCTTCCAGCAGAAGAAGGTCACCGAGATCATTTCCGACGTGCTGACCAAGGCGGGCATCCCCAGCGACCGGGTGGACATGAGCGGCGTGACCGGAACGCACGAGGCCCGCGAATACTGCGTGCAATACCGCGAGACCGACTACAACTTCATCTGCCGGCTCATGGAGGAGGAGGGCATCTGGTGGTACTTCGCGCAGACGTCGGAGGGGCACACCCTGGTGCTGGCGGATTCGGCGGGGGCATATGCGCCGATCGAGGGTGAATCGCCCGGGCTGAATTTCGTGCCGCCCAAGGGCATGCTCGCCGAGGAGGAGCACGTCTACCGGTTCCGGCTGGGGCAGTCGGTCCGCCCGGGAGCGGTCGTGCTGCGCGATTTCAACTTCGAGAAGCCCGCCCTGGACCTGGAGGTCAAGGGCGACGCGGGACGGGACAAGGCCCTGGAGTTCAGCGATTATCCGGGCGAGTACCAGTTGCAGGCCGGGGGCACGGAGCTGGCCAGGCTGCGGGCCGAGGAGTTCGAGTCGGGTCGGGTCCTGGGCACGGGCCAGAGCAACTCATACCGACTGGCGCCGGGCCGCACCTTTGAATTGGCCGAACACCCCACCCAGACCCTCAACAGGAGCTACCTGGTCACGTCGGTCCTGCATCAGGCCAAGCAATCGACCACGCAGACCAGCACGGGCACGCAAGGCCAGGCGGGGGTGCTGGGCCCGCGGGTGCAGCAGTCGCTGATGGCCGCCCGGCAGAGCCCGGACCCGACGACCCGCGAGCTGGCCGAGGGCCTGCTCCAGATCGCGGCCCGGCTGCGGCGCGGCGACCTGACCGCCCACCGGACCCTGACCCACTGGTTGTATCACGCCGGGCAGGTCTCGCGCGAGCTGTCCAACGTGGCCGGGGCCCTGGGCCGCAGCCCGATGGAGGCCCTCGCGATTCCCAACCTGCTCGACGACGTGGCCGGCTGGAGCCTGGTGGACGACGACGCGCCGGTCTATGACTGCCGGTTCGAGTGCATCCCCGCGGACGTGACCTTCCGCCCGCCGCGCGTGACCCCCTGGCCGGTCATGCGCGGCTCGCAGACCGCCCGGGTGGTCGGGCCCAAGGGCGAGGAGATCCACACCGACCAGTACGGGCGCGTCAAGGTCCAGTTCCACTGGGACCGCGAGGGCAAGTTCGACGATTCGTCCTCCTGCTGGATCCGGGTGAGCCAGGGCATGGCCGGCGGGCAGTACGGCATGATGTTCCTGCCGCGCATCGGGCAGGAGGTCATCGTGGACTTCCTGGAGGGCGACCCGGACAAGCCGATCATCACCGGGCGGGTCTACAACGCCGACCACATGCCGCCCTACCCCCTCCCCGATGAGAAGACCAAGAGCGTGATCGAGACGCGAACCAGCCCGGGCGGGGAGGGCTTCAACGAGCTGCGCTTCGAGGACCTCAAGGACAAGGAACAGATCTTCCTGCACGCCCAGAAAGATCTGGACATCCGCGTGCTCAACGACGAGAAGGACTGGGTCGGCCGCGACAAGCACGAGATCATCAAGGGCCACCAGAAGAAGAGCATCGCCAAGAGCGAGGGGCGCATCGTCGGCGGCGACCAGAGCGTGAAGGTGGGGGGCAACCACACCCTCCAGGTCAAGGGCGACAGCGCCTACGTGGCCGAGGGCAAGCTGGCCGTCTCCGCAGACGGCGACCTGTACCTGGTGGGGGCCAAGGGAGCACTGCGGGCCGACGACTACGCCGAGGTCAAGGCTCCCACCATCCACGTCGAGGGGGACGCGATCACGCTCAAGAGCGGGGGCAGCTTCGTGAAGGTCGATTCGGGCGGCGTGACCATCTTCGGATCGGCGGTGAACATCAACTCGGGCGGCAGCGCCGGTTCATCGCAGAGCGTGGAGATCGCCAACATCATCGATCCGGCCGAACCGCTCGAGGCCGCCACCGGCGACCCCGGCAAGGACACCGTCTACGAACAGGAGCCCAAGCCCACCGACCCGTTCGAGTACGCCCCGGAGTACACCGAGACCGAGAAGCACTGGATCGGCATCCGGCTGTTCGACGACAACGGGGCGCCGCTGGCCGGCGAGCGCTACGTGGTGCTCCTGCCGGACGGCACCCACGTGGCCAGGGGCTCGACCGACGTCAACGGCGAGGCCGAGATTCGCGGGATCGACCCGGGCAACTGCCAGGTGACGTTCCCGGACCTGGACGGGATGACCTGGAAGCCCGGTCCGCCGCCGGCGGGCGCGGGCGGGGCCGGCGGAGCGGCGGGCGGTTTATCC
>JABRVU010000248.1:0-3155 GCA_039961895.1 Phycisphaerae bacterium
CGATCATCGAGGGGATCGTTGTCAACCATCTGGGTGCCGGCATCGCCCAGGCCGCGGTCCGGATCGAAGCCATCGACGCGCCCGAGGATGCGCCGCCGCTGGCCGTCGGCACCACCAGCCGCAGCGGCGATATCAAGGTCCGGCTTCCCGCGCCGCTCCAGGCCACCGTCCGCGTCCGCATCCAGAAAGAGGGTTTTGCCACTTTCGTACAGGAATTAGATCTGACGGACGAGAGCCCGCCGTGGATCGACGCCACGCTGGTGGGCGCGGCCACGCTGGCCGGTCAGGTCCGCGACCGCCTGCTGGGCCGGCCCGTGCCCGGCGCCCGCGTTATCTGCTCCAACGGCGGGCAGGACTTCGAGGCCCTCACCGACGCCCAGGGCCGCTTCAGCTTCAACACCCTCTCGCACGGACCGGCCACGCTGACTGCCTCGGCCAAGGGCTTCGGCACTCAGCGCGAAACTCTCCTGGTGCGCTCCGACCAGGCCCGGGCCGACATCCAACTGGGGCCGGAGCGCATCGTCGAACTCAAGATCATCACCGACGACGAAAGGCCCGCGCCCGACGTTCGCGTCGAGGGCTTCGTCGAACCGGGCGGCGAATACCTCACCGCCAAGACCGGCCCCGACGGCCGCATCACTCTGCACGGCCTCAGCGCCGAGGCCCAGGCCGTGCACCTGCGGCTCAACGGTCCGCGCTACATCCACATGCCCGATTACGACGTCCGCCTGCCCCTGAAAAAAGCCACGGAGCCGGCCGCCGACCGTCCGGCCACGCTGCCGGCGGTCCGCCGGGAACTCATCGTCCACGTCGCCGGGCGCGTCCGGGGCCTCGTCACCGAGGGCCCCACCGGCGAGCCCATCGTCGGCGTCCGGGTCATCGCCGGCCGCGAGTTCGCCGGCAACGCCCCCATGACCTGGACCGCGCTCGACGGCAGCTACGAGCTGACCGGCCTGCCCCCCGGCGTCAACGTCATCTCCTACCAGCACACCCGTTTCGCCACCGTCATCCGCGAGGTTCACCTCGACCAGGACCAGACCGCGACCCTCAACGTGGACCTTCATCCGGGCCTGATCCTTGCCGGGAGGGTCGTCGATTCCGCGGGCAAACCCGTCGAACAGGTGTTCATCACCGCCCACGACTGGCAGGGCTACTCGACGCTGGGCCTGCGGGGCATCACCGATAAGGAGGGGGCCTTCTCCTTTTCCAATGCCCCGCCGGGCGAGATCGAGTTCGTTTTCGTCAAGCCCGGCTACGGCGAGCCGCTCCTCCAGACGCTCACCGCCGGCAGGAGCGACCACCGCGTCGAACTCAAGCTCCAGAACCCCGGCCCGGGCCGGCGCTCCCTGAGCAGGCTCGAGATCGGCAAGCCCGTGCCGGACCTGACCCTGATCGACACCTCCGGCAAGACCTGGAAGCTCTCCGAGCTGCGCGGGCGGTTCGTCTTTCTGGACTGCTGGGCGACCTGGTGCGGCCCGTGCCTGGGCGAGATCGACAACGTCAAGGCCCTTTACACGGCCACCAAAGACCGCACCGACTTCGTCCTGATCGGCATCAGCCTCGATTCCGACCGCGACGAACTCCATCGCGTCACCCAGGAGCGGAACATGCCCTGGCCGCAGATCTTCGGAGAGAAGTCCGGGGCCCGCGAGGCTTTCGAGACGCTCAGCGGCGTGGGCATTCCCTACACCTGCCTGATCGGGCCGGATGGCAAAGTACTGGCCGTCGAACTGCGCGGCCCCGGTCTCGCCGGGCAGGTCCAGCAGATCATCGTAAAGACCCGCGCTTCCCGGCCGGCGGACGGATGAAGGGGGTTCGGACTCGAGGTCGGGGTTCAGCGTTCAGGCTTTGAGGTTTCAGCGCGGACGGCGAGCGTCGCCACGTCGGCCGGCATCGGCTCGTGTGGCGCCCGAACGATGGGCCTGGCCCCAGCCCCATGGCCTGCGGTGCCGAACAGAATCCTGCCGGGGACGTAAAAACCAAGTCCTTCAGCCGCCGAGGCAGGCCCCCTGAGCGCCGGCGTCTCGCGTGTTCGCCAGTAAGGGGTGGATTCTCTTTTTTGTGTCCCATAACGCCGATATTCATCCTGGTGGCGGTCCGCGAGGAGGACGTGGACGAACCCCTGCCCGGATGACCCCGGGACGGGTTCCAAGTCAGGGCGGGGGGGTTTTGCGGCCGGAGGCAGGCCCACGGGGACGGAGTCTGCGCCGAGCGGGATCCGGCAAGAGCACTCCATCGTTGCATTCCGCAACGACGGATGAGTGAGTAGCGAGAAACCTGAGCCCACCGTGAGTGCCGCCGGCTTTCACCATCGGTGGGGTCCGCGGGAAGCGGTCGGGCGTGAAGGTGCGGAAGGGGTCTGGAGATGCTCGTGGCTCATCACGCTGCAAACGGTCGGATGCGCCCTTCAGCGGGAGTGCCTTCCAACACCATGAGGAACGACCGGCAAGAGGCCGGTCCCTCACGGGTTTCACGCCGGTCTCTCGGGATGGCACTGGCCCTGTTGGGACTGGGGCTTGGGGCTGGGCGGCTGGAGGCCGAGCCGTACCCGCACCGCTGGTACTATTACCAGGTCAACCTGGCCGAGCCCCGCAACCTGGAAGCGGCGATTGCCCTGGCCGACCGGGCGGCGCGGGCCGGGCTGAACGGCATGGTCCTGGCCGACGCGAAGTTCATGACCCTGGCCAAGTATCGACTTGATGATCCGAAGGGAACTTATGCGGCGCACGTCCGGAGTCTGCTGGCCGCCTGCGGGCGGGCGGGCATCGAGGTGATCCCGGCCATCCAAACCGTATCCAAGGCCCACGGGGTGCTGGTTTACGACCCCAACCTGGCCGAAGGGTTCGAGGTGCGCGACGCCGTGTTTGAGGTTCGCGGCGGGCAGGCGCGGGTCGCGCCGGACCCGGCCGTCCGCATCGCCGACGGGGGCTTTGAGAGTTTCACCGGCCCTCGGTTCACCGACTGGCGCTATCAGGACGACCCCGGGAAGGCGACGCTGCCGGACCCGGCCGTTCGCCGCTCGGGGCGCAGCTCGATCCGGCTGGAGCCGGCCGGGGCCGCGCGCCTGGGCCAGTGCCGGATCAATCAGCGGCTGGGCGTGAAACCCCATCGCTATTACCGCGTGCGGGTCTGGCTGCGGACGGAGGGCCTTCAGC
>JABRVU010000249.1:0-1276 GCA_039961895.1 Phycisphaerae bacterium
CGCGGCGGCCGGCTGCGCAGCGTGATCGAGGCCTACCAGGCCGAGTGGGACGCCCAGCAACGGGGCTGGCGGCTCATCGACGGCCGCCGGCACAGCGTGGCCGCCGATCAGAGCCGCCTGGAGACCACCCGCGTCGATTTCTACGCCAGCGAACTGTCCCCCGCCGACCTGGTCCTGCGCAAGATCGCCGCCTGGAACCGCTTCCTGAGCACCGCCCAGCTCAACCAGCTCGTGGCCCGCGGGGACGTCCGGGCCGACGCCATCAATCACCTGCGGCATTCGCGCTTCACCCTGCCGATCCACAACATGATCCTGCTGCTGCTGGGCATGGCCTTCTTTCTCAACCGCCTCCCCGAGAGCGTGCTGACCCAGGGGGCCAAGGCCCTGGCCACCTGCGCGGTGTCGTTCCTGGTGGCCTTCGCCGGGCAGAACCTGGTGGGCGCGATCACCGGGGCCTACGCCGGTTCGCTGCCCGACTGGGTCTCCGTCCTGCCGACCTGGGTGCCCATCTTCCTGTTCGGCCCGCTGGCGGTGGTCCTGCTCGACAACGTGAAGACCTGACCGCGGGTCGGCGGTGACAGGGGCCCGGCCGGCCACTACACTTCGGGGGCATGAGTTCCCTGCGCGTCACGGTCCTGGGCAGCGGCACGTCGCACGGCGTGCCCATGATCGGCTGCGACTGCCCGGTGTGCGTCTCCACCGATCCGCGCGACCGGCGCACGCGCTCCAGCATCCTCATCGGCGTGAACGGGCGGAACATCCTGGTGGACACCACGCCGGAGCTGCGGCTTCAGTGTCTGGCCCATGACGTCCGCCGCGTGGACGCCGTGCTGTTCACGCACCATCACGCCGATCACGTCGCCGGGCTGGACGACCTGCGGCGGTTCAATCATCTGCAAGACGCGGCCATCACCTGCTTCGCCGACGCCCGGACGGGCCGGGCCCTGGAACGGATGTTCCCCTATGCGTTCGATCACGCCGGGGAATACGTCAGTTCCCGGCCGCGGCTGCACCTGGGCGTCATCGAGGGGCCGTTCGACCTGTTCGGCGCGCGGATCGTGCCGGTGCCGCTTTTTCACGGCCAACTGCCCGTGCTGGGCTTCCGGGTGGGCCGGTTCGCGTACTGCACGGACGTGAGCCGCATCCCGGATGAGTCCTGGCCGTTGCTGGAGGGTCTGGAGACGCTGATTCTGGACGGCCTGCGGCACCGGCCGCATCCCACCCACTTCAACCTCGAACAGGCCGTCGAGGCCGCCCGCCGGATCGGCGCGGGCCG
>JABRVU010000250.1:0-7532 GCA_039961895.1 Phycisphaerae bacterium
CGGGATCGACCTGGTCCTCGAGCCCGGCGAGAAAGTGGGGCTGGTCGGACCCAACGGCTCGGGCAAGAGCACGCTGCTGATGTGCGTCAACGGCCTGCTCAACGGAGAAGGGCGCGTGCTGATCGAGGGGCAGGAGCTGACGCCCGCCCGGCTGGGCGAGCTTCGCGGGCGGGTGGGGCTGGTGTTTCAGAGCCCCGACGATCAGCTCTTCATGCCCACCCTGGCCGATGACCTGGCCTTCGGGCCGGTGAACCTGGGGCTGGCGGCCGAGGAGGTGCGGCGGCGCGTGGCCGAGGTGGCCGATGAGATGGGTCTGTCCGGACTGCTGGACCGGGCCCCGCATCATCTGTCCATGGGCCAGAAGCGCACGGCGGCCATCGCCGCGGTCCTGGCCATGCGCCCGGGACTGCTGCTGATGGATGAGCCCTCCAGCAATCTCGATCCGCGCTGGCGGCGGCGCCTCATCGAACTCCTGGGGACGCTGGGCGTCACGCTGTTGATCGCCTCGCACGATCTGGCCCTGGTGGGCGGGATCTGCCGGCGGGTGGTCGTGATCGACGAGGGCCGGCTGGTTGCCGACGGGCCGGCGGGCGATATCCTGGGCGACGCCGCGCTGATGCACGCCCACGGGCTGGAGGCCTGGCGCGGTCCTTGGGTATGACGTCACAGGATTGACCGTGGAGCGGCCGGCGCTCGCGGCCTGCCGCCGTCAGACGAGCATGAACCTTCAGGAACGCATCGCCGAAGTGCTGGCCCGTGAGGCCGCCGCCATCGCCGCCGTCAAGGTGACGCCCGCGTTCGAGGCCGCCGTCCTGGCCTTGCGCGACTGCCGGGGCAAGGTCCTGACCACCGGGATGGGCAAGGCCGGGCACATCGCCCGGAAGTTCGCCGGCACGCTCTGTTCGACGGGCACGCCGGCCGCGTTCATCCACCCGGCCGAGGCCGCTCACGGCGACCTGGGCCTGGTCGCCCCCGAGGACTGCATCGTGGCCTTCTCCACCAGCGGCAAGACCAACGAAGTGCTCGAAATGCTCGAACTCGGCCGCCACCTGGGGCTGCGCACCATCATCGGCATCACCTCGCATCCCGATTCGCGGCTGCGCGACCTGGCCGACATCCTCATCGACATGGGGCCGGTGGAGGAGGTCTGCCCCCTGGGCCTCACGCCGACGGCCAGCATCGCGGTCATGCTGGCCATCAGCGACGCCCTGGCCATCCCACTGATGGAACTCAAGAACGTCACCCGGCACGACTACGGCCTGCGGCATCACGGCGGATACCTCGGGCGCAAAGCCCGCACGGATAACGTGTGAGTGGGGAGTCGTCGATTGTCAGTCGTCGGTTACCGCGGTACGAGATGCCAAGGTCGCCTCAAGTCGCCCTGCGCCCGTCGCCATTGGCCATCGTGCGTGGGACCGGCATCGCGTGGGAACGGCAAGGCGTGGGCCCGCTTCACCCGTGAGGGGGAGATGTGTTCATGAACAATCTGGCGAGAGAAACACGATGACCCCGTGGGAATGCAAACGCCCGGCGGAGGCGCACTTCCCGATCGCCGTGGTGACGTAGCCCTCGGCGCGGGAGAAGTCCATCCGGCATGGGCACCCGTCCACGCAGCACCCGTGGCGGGCGCGGCGACGGGTGGCCGCGGTGAGGGCATCAGCGTTTCCCCGCGGCGGCGATTCCTTCACGGCCGCCGGCGGTCAAACCTCGAAGGTGATGCCCTGGGCCAGGGGCAGGGCGGTGGAATAGTTGATGGTGTTGGTGGTGCGGCGCATATAGGCCTTCCAGGCGTCGGAACCGGATTCGCGGCCGCCGCCGGAGGCCTTTTCACCGCCGAAGGCCCCGCCGATCTCGGCCCCGCTGGTGCCGATGTTGACGTTGGCCATGCCGCAGTCGCTGCCGGCCGGCGAGAGGAACAACTCGGCCTCGCGCACGTCGGACGTGAAAATCGCCGAGGAAAGCCCCTGGGGCACGTCGTTGTGGACGGCGATGGCCCGTTCCAGCGTGTCGTACCCCATCACGTAGAGGATGGGGGCGAAGGTCTCTTCCTTGACGATGGGCGCGTGGGCGGGAATCTCGACGATGGCCGGCCGGACGTACACCCCGCCGGCCGGAACGCCCTCGGTGACGCGCCCGCCGCCGGCGAGCACGCGCCCGCCCTGTTGCCGGGCGGCTTCCAGGGCCCCCTGCATCTGCTCGAAGGCCGCCGCGTCGATCAGCGGTCCCACCAGCACGCCGTCCTCCCGCGGGTCGCCGACTTTGAGCCGTTCGTACACCGCGATCAGCCGCCGCAGGACTTCGGCCTTGACGGATTCGTGCACGATCAGCCGCCGCAGCGTGGTGCAACGCTGCCCGGCGGTGCCGGCGGCGGCGAAGACGATGGCCCGCGTGGCCAGCTCCAAATCCGCCGACGGCGCGAGAATCATGGCGTTGTTCCCTCCGAGCTCCAGCAGCGTCCGGCCGAGCCGCCGCCCGACGACCTGGGCGACTGAACGGCCCATCCGCGTCGAGCCCGTGGCGCAGATCAGCGGCAGGCGCTCCGAGGCGGCCAGGGCCTCGCCCAGCGCCGGGCCGTCGCCGATCGCCAGGCACGAAACCCCCGGCGGTACCTCGGGCATCTCGGTCAGCACGTCGGCCACGATCCGCTGGCAGGCCAGGGCGCACAGCGGGGCCTTCTCCGACGGCTTCCACACCACCGGATCGCCGCACACCCACGCCAGCAGGGCGTTCCAGGCCCAGACCGCGACGGGAAAGTTGAAGGCGGTGATGACCCCGACGGGGCCCAGCGGATGCCACTGTTCCATCATGCGATGGCCGGGCCGTTCGGAGGCGATGGTCCGGCCGTAAAGCTGCCGCGAGAGCCCCACCGCGAAGTCGGCGGTGTCGATCATCTCCTGCACTTCGCCGAGGGCCTCCTGGGTGATCTTGCCGACCTCCAGCGAGATGAGGGCGGCCAGATCGGCCTTGCGTTCGCGCAGCCGTTGGCCGACGCGGCGGACGAACTCGCCGCGGACTGGCGCGGGCACCGTCCGCCAGGAGAGAAAGGCCTCTGCGGCGGCGGCGATCACGGCGTTCAGGTCCTCGACCGAGGCGGTGCGGATGGAGGCCAGCGCGGCCCCGTCGATGGGCGAGCGTACGGCCAAGGCCGGACCGCGGGTGGTCGGCCAATGCCCGCCGATGGCCGCTCCCGGCGATTCGGCGGAGAGGTTCAGCCGGGCCAGAACCTCCTCGGACGCACCCATCTGAGCGACGGACCGGTGTTCGCGCGGCGTTTCGACGTCACCCACTGATCGGTTCTCCTTTTCCGGCCGAATGCCCGATACACTGTGTATTATCAGGAACCGTCGGGATGGCATCAATCGCGTGCAAGGAGCCGATGCATGGCCGTCAGGAATGCCGATGCGTTGCGGGCGTTCGCCTGGCAGACCCAGCCGCGGGCCTGGGCCCTGGTCCGCGAGCTGGTGGCTGACTTTCTATCGCGCTGTCCGGCCGCGGCCGACCTGGCGGGGCGGATGGCCGACCAGACCGGCACGCGCTTCGTGGACTGGGTGGATTCCATCACCCTGCCGTCCCGAGACGGGCGCGTGCCCCGGCTCGCCGAGGTGGGCTACACCGAACAGGGCCACGAGGCCGGCATGGCCGTCTTCTCGCACGCCGGCGGCATCTTTCCCCCCATCCTGGTCGGCGAGTGCGTGGGCCTGGAGGTGGCGATCAAGGTGGACAGCGTGGCCGATTTCGCGGCGGCGCACAGGATCGAGGCCCGTATTGAAGGGCCGCCCCTGGGGTTGTTTCGACGGATGGAGGTCGCCGCCACCGGCGAGGCCCGGCTGACGGTTGTTGAGCGGCACGGGTACCGGGGCTTCACCGTGCCGGAGTTCGACGCCCGCGAGGCAATCGCCCGGCTGAGCCACCTGGAGGCGTTTCGGCGCCGCCGGCGCGAGTTCGACGACGAGGCGGCCGGCATCGCCCACCTTGCCGGCCTGATCGACGACGCCCTGGCCGACCTGCACACCGCGGCGGTCTGCGACCTGTTCTTCGCGGCCGAGCGCGAGTACTGGATGAACCGCAACCACGCCGCCCAGGTGCAATACGCCCGCCAGCAGCGCCTGGGGCTGGGCTGGGCCAATCACGACCACCACACCTTCCGCAGCTCGCGCGAGCATTTCACCCGGCTGATCGGCTTGTGGGAGAAGCTGGGGTTCGCGCCGCGCGAACGCTTCTACGCCGGGGCCGAGGCCGGCTGGGGCGCCCAGGTCATGGAGCAGCCCGTGGCCGGCATCGTCACCTTCAACGACGTGGACCTGTCGCCCGATGAGCTGATGGGCGACTTCGCCCATGAGCCGCTGCCGCGACGCGACGCGCTGGGCACCATCGGTTTATGGTGCGGACTGCACGGCGATTCGATCCTCCAGGCCGGCATGCACCACCTGGAATGCCAATTCGACTTCGACGCCCTCCGCGAGCAGCTCGAACGCGAGCACGCGGTGAAGATGATGACGCCGTTCACCGACTTCCCGCACCTGCGCCAGGCCTTCACCGAGGGCCAGCGCTGGCCCGTGGCCGAGACGCGCATCCGCAGGCTGCTGGACGCCGGCTTGATCACCGCCGAGCAGGCCCGGCAGTTCCGCGAGCAGGGGGCCATCGGCTCGCACCTGGAGAACCTGGAGCGCAACGACGGTTTCAAGGGCTTCAATCAGACGGGGGTGAGCCAGATCATCTCGGCGACCGATCCCCGGCGGCATCTGGCCGGCGCGGGGGCCTGAAGGCCCGTCGTGGCGCCGCACACCCCGGCCGGCGGCGGTGATCGCGGGTCAGCCAGGGCCCTTTTCACCGGTACCGCGATACGCGGCCACCATCACGCGAGGACGACGATGGTATTACGGCGAGAGAGACCTTTGCGAAAGTTCCGTCCAGTGGTCGCGGCCCTCGCGGCGTGGTTCATGACGGCGGGTCCGGCCCCGGCCGAGCCGGCGAGCCGACCGGCGGGCGACCCGCCGGAAGGCGACTGGCCGATGTGGGGCGGGCGGCCCAGTCGGAACATGGTCGCCGCCGAGACCCGCCTGCCGACGGCCTGGGACGTCACCGAACGAACGAACGTCCGCTGGATCGCCAACCTGGGAACGCAGACCTTCGGCAACCCGGTGGTCAGCGGCGGAAAGGTGTTCATCGGGACCAACAACGGCCGGCCGAGAAATCCGCGGATCAAAGGCGACAAGGGTGTCCTGATGTGCTTTTCCGCCCAGGACGGGCGGTTCCTCTGGCAGGCCGTCCACGACAAGCTCCCCGCCGGCGACGCCCAGGACTGGGCCGACATCGGCGTCTGCTCGACCCCCTGCGTGACCGGCGACCGGGTCTATTACGTCAGCAACCGCGGCGAACTGGTCTGCGCCGACACCGAGGGCTTCGCCGACGGCGAAAACGACGGGCCTTTCAGGGACGAGCAGCACGCCGGCCCGGCTGACGCCGACGTGGTCTGGTCGCTGGACATGCTCGCCGTCCTGGGCGTGATTCCGCTCAACGCCTCGGCGTCCTCGCCGCTGGTGGTCGGCGAGCGGGTGTTCGTCGTCACCGGCAACGGCGTGGACGACGCCGAGGGCAAAGTCACCACGCCGCAGGCGCCCAGCTTCATCGCCGTCGATCGGAACACCGGCAAGGTCCTGTGGGGCAGCAACGCGCCCGGCGATCGCATTCTGGCCGGTCAATGGTCGTCGCCGGCTTATGGCGTGGTGAAAGGCGAACCGCAGGTCTGCTTTCCGGGCGGAGACGGCTGGGTCTATGCCTTCGCCCCGGCCGACGGGCGGATGCTCTGGAAGTTCAACTGCAAGGCCGCGGAACGGCCGCCTGAGAAAGGCGAGCCCGAGACGCGCAATCACATCGTGGCCGCCCCGGTCTACTACGAGGACCGGGTCTTCATCGCCGTCGGCCAGGACCCCGAAAGCGGCGACGGGCCGGGAGCCCTCTGGGCCATCGACGCCACCGGCCGCGGCGACGTGACCGCGACGGGCGAACGGTGGCGGCTGGCGGGCAAAGACTTCGGCCGGAGCATCTCGACGGTCGCGGTCCGCGACGGCCTGCTCTATGCCGTCGAACTCGGCGGGTATCTCAACTGCATCGAGGCCGCCACCGGCAAGCGGTTCTGGCGCCACGACCTGAACGCCCACGTGTGGGGCTCGCCGCTGCTGGCCGGCGACAAGGTCTGCGTGACCAATGAGGACGGCGCGGTGTCGATCTTCGCCCACGGCCGGGAGGCCCGACTCCTCGCCACCGTGGCCATGCCCGAGACGCTCTACTGCACGCCGGTCCTGGCCGGTGGCGTCCTCTACCTGGCCGACCGCTCGCGCCTGTACGCCATCGCCGAACCCTGAGCACGGGAGGATGCGTGACCGAGTCCGCGCCATTCCGATTCGGCACCAGCCGGGCTGGGCCCGTGACGGCTTCCGCGGCGCGCCGATCGTGAGTGCCTCGAAAACCCTGAAAACCGATCGGACGCAAGCCGGTCCCACGGGTTTTTTGGATACACTCTTCGCAGGGACCGGGCTTGGGTACCGACCGCCGCAGAGGCAATCCCGCGAGGTCCTATTAGAATGACGGCCATGTCCGCACCAGCCGACATCATGGAGCTGGCCTGCCCGGCCTGCGGGGGGCGGGTCAGCGCCCGTTGGGAACAGATCGGCGACCCGGTCGAGTGCCCGTTGTGCCGGCAGCGCTTCGAGGTCCCGCCGCCTGAGCCCGAGGTTCGGCCGAGCGAGCCGGTCGGCCGCATCTTTCACTTTCAGTGCCTGCGCTGCGGGTCGGTCCTCGAGGCCCGCTCGGGGCAGTCCGGCCGGTCGGGCAAGTGCCCGACCTGCGCGGCGGTCTTCACCGTGCCGGCGATGGACCCGCGCACCGGGCTGGCCCGGACCAACGCCGATCCCGGCTCGGACGGCGAGAACCCCACGCCGGTCCACGCCTACGCGGCGGCCGGCGGCATGGCCCCCAGGCTCATCCGCCAACCCGACGACTCGCTGATCATCGAATGCCCGCGCTGCCGGCGCCACGCGCCGGTGACGGCGGACAACTGCCCGGGCTGCGGTCTGCCCTTCACCATGGAGGGCGTCAGCGCCAGGGCGGCCACGGCGTCCTCCAGTCGCGGGCAGACGGCGGCGGCGTTGGCCGTCGTGGGCCTGTTCCTGAGTTTCTGCGGCGGCGTGGGCGTGATCTTCGGGCTGCTTGCGGTGATCTACGGCGGCGGGGCGCTGGTCGATTCGAAAAACACCAACCGCCTGGGCGCCCTGATCGGCGTGGCCCTGGGAGTGGTGGACTGCCTCATCTCGATTGCGATCCTGGCCAACCTATGAGTTTCCTGAATACCATCGTCGAGTGGGAGGGTCCGGTGATCGACGTGCGGCCGCGCCACGAGGCGGCCCATCGGGCGGCGCTGTCGGCCGTCAACCACCGCGGGCCGGTCGGGGACGAGTTCTGGCGGCTGGTGCGGATCGGCGCGCCTGACGGCCTGCGCGTGCCCCATGCCCGGGCGGCGGCGCTGGCCGATT
>JABRVU010000251.1:0-10936 GCA_039961895.1 Phycisphaerae bacterium
CGCTTACACGGCCATCGTCGCCCTTGCGGTCGCGCGGCTGACGGCCGCCGTCATTCGCCGCTGCCGACCCGCGTTCGCGCTTCTGCACCCGCCCGCCGCCCTGTTCGCCTTATGGCCGGCCCTGTCCATGTTCGCCCTCTCGCTGCCCTTCGAGGATCCGCGCTTCCGCCTGCCGCTCATGCCTCTATTCTGGCTGATGGCCGTTCCGGCTCTCCGGCCCCGCGAGAATCCGGCATCGCACCCGGTTTCCCGGCGATCAACCCCCGGGTCGCACGTCCAAGCTTGAGGAGGGTTTTTTCGCCGGTGTTTTCAAGGGTCGGTAAGAGCCCATTCCCATACCCGCGTGGGGCCGGCTTCCAGCCGGTCGAGGATCAGGTTTAGGGAACGGGGGGATTCAAACGGTGCGGGCTGCACGGGAGGCCGTTCGGCAGCGCGCGGGCCAGACGCGGGAACGCCGGCGCTTCCGAAAGCGATTCCGTTCATGGGTCTCCGGCGGCGGCCATCAGGTCGCGCCAGAGGGCCTGACCGCCGACGGCGTTGGTCATGATGACCAGCCCGTTGCCCTTGACCGGATCGAACTCGCAATAGCATCGGAAGCCGGTGCCGTTGGAGCCGCTGTGGTGCATGCGGTCGCCGGAGGCGGTCTCGTCGATGACCCAGCCCAGACCGCGATCGGAATAATCGGCGTGACGCACGCCGCAGCGCAGGATCGGCTTGCTCCCCTCGACGCGGAACGTGCGCCGGAACATGGCGGCCAGCGAGCCGGCGCTCAGCGCGTGCGGCGCGGAGCGGTCCAGACGCAGGAGATCGACAATAAACGCCGCGTACTCGGCCGGCGTGCAGTAGAGCGAATAGGCGGCGTTGCCCTCCGTGTACAGCCGGCGATCGGGCTTGACCTTGCCGTCTTCATCGTGGCCGGCGGCGGCCAGCCGCTCATAACGCTCCTCCCACACGTGGTTGCTGAGGGTCAGGCCCAGCGGATCGAACAGCCGCTCTTTCATCAGGCGCTCGAAGGGCGTGCCCGTGACGTGCTCGACCACGCGCTGGAGGTAGAGATAACCCTCGCCGGAGTAGGTGTATTTCGTGCCGGGGTCGGCGATGAGTTCGATCGGCCCGCCGGCCCGCCATCCGCCCTTGCGCCAGTTGGGCATCCCGCTGTGGTGGGCCAATACCATCCGGGCGGTGATGAGCCTGTGCCGCGGCTCGTACGGCATGTAGGGCTGGTCGAGGTAGTCGGCCAGCGGACGGTCGAGGTCCAGCTTGCCCTCCTCGACCAGCTTCAGTACCACGCAGGTGAACGGCAGCTTGGTCATCGAAGCGGCCTCGAAGACGGTCTGCGAATCCACGGGCGCTCCGCCGTCCGCGGAACGCAGCCCGTATTGCCGTTCCCAGGAAATGCGGCGGTCTTCGATCCCGACGATCGAGACGCCGGGGACCTTGTGTCTGGCCATCAGTTCGGGGACGAGGACGTCGAACCGGTCGGGCAGCCAGGGTCGAGCGGCGGAAGCGGACGCGCAGGGGCCATCGAAAACCACCGGTCCGCGCGGGCTGAAGTCCACGGCTCCTGGAACGGCGCGAGGGGAGTTCTCCGGAGGCATGGCCTCGAGGATAAGCTTGACGATCTGGCCGAATTGCTCGCGCGTCACCGAAGGGTGGACCGGTCCGTCGGTATCCACCCGGTGCACGATGACCAGGTCGTAGGCGGGCACGATGAGGAGGTGATGGCCGCCGGCGCCGCGGGCCGAGAAGCTGCCCGCAGGCAGGTCCACGCCGGGCAGGTGCCGGCCTTGAAGCTCCACCCACCACATGTAGCCGTATCCGCCCAGTACGTTCCCGGCGTTGTCGCGCACCGTCGAATACGCCCGCGTGCTCTCGGCCACCCAGTCGGCGGCGACGACCTGTCGTTCGCCCCAGCGGCCCTGGCGCAGGAACATCAGGCCGAACCGGGCCATGTCGCGGGCGGTCATGCGGAACGGATAGGCCGGGTGGATCGACACGTCGTCGAGGTGCTCGGTAGCATCCTCCAGCCGAAAATCCTCCATCTGGAGCGGACCGGCGATGCGTTCCTGGAACTCCTGCCCCACGGTTTTGCCCGTGGCGCGACGGAAGATGGTGCCCAGGACGTTGAAATCCCAGTTGTTGTAGTACCAGAAGGTGCCGGGGGCGTGGCTGCCGCGCGGCGGGCGGGCGGCCTTCATGGCCGGAGTTTCATACGCGGCCACGTGGTACACGCCCGACCGGGCCCGCAGCAGGTCGCCGACCGTGGCCTGTTTCTCGACCTCGGTCAGACGGGGCTCGTGGTCGTCGATGCCCAGCGCGGCCATGCTGTCGCCCGGGTGAATGGTGCCGGCGCGGACGTGCCGGCCGATCAGGGCGCTCAGGAAGCTCTTGCGGATGGAGTGGACGTTGTAGCGGCGGTCGGTCGGGCCCCACTCGTGGACCAGCCGCCCGTGATGCACGATGAAGACCGCCGCCGTGCCCGCCGACTCGGCGTACTGCCTGGCGGCGGCGAGCTTTTCGGACGACCAGCCGAACTGCTCGGGCGCCGCGGGCTTGTCCCAGTGTTCGCCGGGAATGTATTCGGCCACCGATGCCGGCGCGGTCGCCGCCGGGCGCGTGGCGGGCCCCGGCGCATCTTTCGGCCGCCACAGCCGCGACTTCCACCCGTGCGAGACGCGCTCCTGCGTCGGCTTGCCGGTGATGTCCTGCGGCAGGCTGCTGACGTAGCCGGCGAAGCCCATCGCCGTGTCCTTCACCTCGACGAACCAGGCGTCGGGGGTGATGCCGTCCACGAAGGCTTCGTACTGCCCCCCGCCCTTGTCCACCGGCGCGTAGGTCGGATACCACACCAGGTCGCGCCAGAAAGGCACGTCGTCGCAGTAGACGTACCAGAACTTGACGTGGATCAGCTTGTTGGGGCAGCGCAGCCGGGCCCGGAAGATGGTGCCGGCGGGCGTCACCTCGTGGCCAAGGTCGCTGATCTCGGTCAGCGGCCGGCCGTCGAACACGTGGGCCACCCACATCTGCCAGTCGATGAACTGATGCTCGGAGGCCGAGGCGTGGCGGTAATTGGGGATGTATTCGATGACCCACGGCCGCTCCATGACCGCCACGATCCGGTTGATGTTGAACATCCGGTAGCCGTCTTCATTGGTCGCCCCCAGGTAGAGCACCGGGCACTTCACGTACTTCTGGGTATAGAAGGGGCTGACGGGGCGGAAGGTCTCGCTGGCCGTCGCGCTGAAGGTGCTCTCGTTGCCCATGTAGACGACGCCGGCCACGTGCTCGGGGTCGATGGCCGCGGCGGTGTAGGCCGACGTGGCCCGCTTGCTGTGCCCGCCGATGATCGCCCGCACGTTCTTCTCCCCGAGCACCTCCTGAAAGACCTGGATGCCGCGCAGGTAGGGGACGGCCAGGCGGAAGTAGTTGTGGTTGGCCGGGTCGCGGGTGGTCTGGGTGAGCGTCCGCAGGAAGGTCATCCAGCGGCCTTCTCCGTCCCGGCCCTCGAACTCGCCGGGGTTGGGCAGGATCATGGTGGGGTAGCCGGTGCGGGCGGCGATGGCGTCGCCGTAGTCGAAGAGCATGAACGTATCGTTCCAGCGCTGCCCGACGATGACCACCTTGCCGCGCCGGCGGGGGTCTTCCAGCAGAGCGGGCTCGGCGGGGATGAACAGGACCGCGGTGTGGTCCATCGACTTCCCGTCGATCACCTGGCTGCTGAAACGCACCTCCATGCGGCGAAGCCGGCGTCGCGGATCGGCGTCGGCGGGCACGGTCTGGTCCTTGAGCACCTCGAAGGAGAACGGGGGCAGGTCCTTGCGGACCCGCTCCCACATCTCGGCCGGCGAGGGCGCCGGCGCGGGTTCGCTCGTTTGCGCCGTCAGCCCCGAAGTGGCGAAGGTCAGGATGAACGCGGCGAAGCGTGCTGAGGGTGTCGAGATCATGTCGGAAGTCTCCTTGCAAGCACCGTCGGCGAGCGTATCTTGAAGACGCGCATTTCGCAAAGGAGAGCATCATGACGATCAGCCGGAGGCCGTCGCCGATCAGGGTCCGAGCCAGGAACGAAAGCCGATGGGTCCACGCGGACCGCGTGGTGAACAAGGAGCGCGGCAACGTGTTGCCGCATCACGTGCGGCCACGGGCCTTGGAGCCCGGCCCCAAACCCGTGCGGGACCGGCTTCCCGCCGGTCGTTTTTCAGGGTTCGGGAAAGGACTTTGGGCGGTCATGCTCACCGCGTACGGCGGATGGCTCGCGGCCGATCTTCGCGCCGATCCGCTGGCGGAGGTCGCCCGGGTGGTCGAGGGCCAGGCCCGGCGGGCCTCCAGCGGCCTGTTCGACCCCGAATCGAACATGGACGCCTGGCACATCGGCCCGGGCCAGCGGCAGGTGCTGACCGAGCTGGAGGGCCCGGGCGAGATCCGGCACATGTGGTTCACGCTGGCCGGGCGCGACCGGCGCTATCCGCGCACCGCCGTCCTGCGCATCTGGTGGGATGACGCCCAGCACCCCTCGGTCGAGACGCCCTTCGGCGATTTCTTCGCCGCCGGCAACGGCATGAGGGCCAACGTCAGCTCGCCGCCGGTGGAGGTCACCTCCTATGGCCGGGCCCTCAACTGCTACTGGCGGATGCCTTTCCGCCGGAAGGCCCGCATCGAAGTGGCCAACGACGGCCGGCACGACCTCACCGTCTACTGGCAGTTCGACTGGATGAAACTCCCCAAGGCTCCCGACGACATGGTCTATTTCCACGCCCGCTACCGCCAGGAGTGCCCCACTCAGACCTTCTCGCCCTACGTCATCTTCGAGGGCCGGGGCGCCGGGCACTACGTGGGCACGGTCTTCTCGCTCCAGTGCAGCTATGGGAGCTGGTTCGGCGAATCCGACGACCGCTTCTACATCGACGGCGAGGCCGAGCCCTCCATCGTGGGCACGGGCTGCGAAGACTACTTCAACGACGCCTGGAACTTCCGCCTGTTCTCGAACGAGAACACCGGCGTGACCATCAAGGAGCCCAACGCCGAGGACTGCCGGTTCACGGCCTACCGCTGGCACGTGCGGGCCCCGATCACCTTCAGCAAGTCGCTCAAGGTCGAGATCGAGCGGCGCAGCTTCATCCAGAACGTCGATCCGGCCACCGGGAGGAGCACGCAATACGACTTCAAGTACCGGCCTGACTTCTGCTCCTCGGTGGCCTACTGGTATCAGCGCGAGGTGGCCGAACCGTTCGCCCCCTTCCCGCCGGTCGCCGAGCGGATCAACCCCGAGATCGTGGTCGAAGTCGCCGACCTGGCCGACCAGATCCGCACCTCCGGGGGCACCGTGGCCCGCGAGAAGTCCAACCGCACCTGCAACCTCAAGCACATGCTGCACGTCGAGAACAAGGGACCGGGCGGGTGGTTCGAGGTGCCCTGCCGCGTGGACGAGGCGGGGCGGTATTCCATTTCGGTGTTCCAGTCGCTGCACCGTACCGGGGGCCTGTGGAAGGTGACGCTCAAGCGGCCGGCCGGAGAGATTCTTCTGTCTCGGGCCATGGATTTCTACGACCCCTACCTGGCCTGGAAGGAGAACCGGCCGGAGAACTTCGTCTACGGCACCTGGTTCGAGCAGAAAGTCGGCCTGCATCGTCTCGAACCCGGCGATTACGTCTTCCGCTTCGAGTGCGTCGGCGCCAACCCGCTGTCGCGGGCCCGTGAATCGGACGCGCCCGGTTACGACTGTGCCCTCGACGGCATTTCGCTGCGGCGCTTTCCGTGGGACGATCTGAACGGGATGTTGCAGCGCTACCTGGCCGAGGAGGACAAGCTCTTCAAGGGCCGGATCGAGGAGGCGACCCGCACGGTGACGGCGCTGGCGGCGGCGATCGAGCGATTCCGCAAGGACACCGGCGCCTATCCGCGCGACCTGGATGAACTGGGCGCCCGGCCGCAGCGCCTGGCCGGCGTCGCCGGACACTGGCCGTACGCCGACGTCGACCGGCGCGACCCCTGGGGACAACGCTATCGGTACGTGGTTCCCGGCCTGTTCAATCCCCACTCGTTCGACGTGTATTCGGTCCACGGCAACAGCCGCTCGGCCGGCACCTGGATCGGCAACTGGCCCAGCCCCTACCGCTGGCCGGGGGCCGTCGAGGCCGAGGACCTCGAGCCCGCTCGAAAGGGCGACGCCCTCCGCGTCCTCGAGCAGGAGTTGAGGTTGTCCTCCGCGCCGCCGCTGTCGAACGGCAGGCTGCTGTTCGTGCGCAGCGCCGCCGTGGGAGACTGGATCGAGCTGCCCCTCCCGGACTCGCCCGAACCGCGGGCCGGGCGGCTGAGCCTGCGGCTGGTCACTTCCTGGGACTACGCCATCGTGAAGATCAGCCTGAACGGCCGGCCGCTGGGTGAGCCGGTGGATGCCTTCTCGCCGAAGACCGCCGCCAGAACCATCGACCTGGGGGCCGTCGAGTTCAAGCCGTCGGGCAACCGGCTGCGCCTCGAGGCGATCGGCCGGAACCCCGCCTCCAGCGGCATGGCCATGGGCATCGACGCGCTGCGCATCGACCGGCCGGATGAGTAAGAGGGCGCGTGAGAAGGCGCACCGGACGGCTGGGGCGTGTCGCGGCCGGGAAAGGGCGGCGTTGGCATTGGCGACGGCGGCGGTAGAATACCGGCCACGTGACAACCACTCTGACCGTCAGACCGATCAACGACCCGGAGGAACCAGCCCCATGAGATCGCGCCTGTCACTGATCGCGCTGCTCGGCGCGGCGGCGTTGCTGGCCGGCTGCGGCCAGGCCGGCAAGCGCCCGCCCAACGTGGTCATCATCTACATCGACGACATGGGTTACGCCGACATCGGGCCGTTCGGGGCCCAGGGCTACGCCACGCCGCACCTGGACCGCATGGCCCGGGAAGGACGGCGCTTCACCGACTTCTACGTGGCCCAGGCGGTCTGCTCGGCGTCGCGGGCGGCGCTGATGACCGGCTGCTACAACGTGCGCGTCGGAATCCTGGGCGCCCTGGGGCCCAACGCCGAGCACGGTATCAGCTCGGAAGAGACCACCCTGGCGGAAATCTGCAAGCAGCGCGGATACGCGACGGCGGTCTACGGCAAGTGGCACCTGGGGCATCATCCCAAGTTTCTGCCGACCAGTCATGGCTTCGACGAATATTTCGGCCTGGCCTATTCCAACGACATGAAGCGCCCGGAGAACCCTCCGGCCACCCGTCCGCGGGCCGCCCGCCGGGCCGCCACTCAGCCGGCCGAGCCGCGCCAACCCTTCCTCCCCGTCTTCGACGGCACCGACGTGATCAACCCGCATCTCAAGGACGCCGAACAGGACAACCTCACCGTCTGGTACACCAAGCGGGCGGTCAGCTTCATCGAGCGCAACAAGGATCGCCCCTTCTTCCTTTATGTGCCGCATACGATGGTGCACGTGCCCTTGCACGTCTCCAAGCGGTTCACGGGCAAGACCGGCCGCGGGCTCTTCGCCGACGTGGTCGCCGAGGTGGACTGGTCGGTGGGCGAAATCCTGGAGGCCATCCGTCGGAACGGGCTTGAATCGAACACCCTGGTCATTTTCTCCACCGACAACGGCCCGTGGCTGTCTTACGGCGATCATGCCGGCTCGGCCGGGCCGCTGCGCGAGGGCAAGGGCACCATGTTCGACGGCGGCTGCCGCGTGCCGACCCTGATGTGGTGGCCGGGAACCATCCCCGCCGGAACCGAATGCCGCGAACCGGCCATGACCATCGACATCCTGCCCACCGTCGCCCGGCTCATCGGGGCCCGGCTGCCGGAGCGGAAGATCGACGGGCGGGACATCTGGCCGCTGATCGTCGGCGCGCCCGGCGCGACCTCGCCGCAGGAGGCCTATTACTTCTACTGGGGCGAGGCCCTGCACGCGGTGCGGATGGGGCGCTGGAAGCTGCACTTCCCGCATCCGTACCGCACGCTGTCCGGCCGGCCGGGAGGCACCGGCGGGCGGGCCGTGCCCTATGACGAGGCCCGTATCGACACCGCGCTGTTCGACCTTCAAACCGACCCCGGCGAGACCACCGACGTGAAAGACCGGCACCCGGAGGTCGTGGCCCGGATCACGGCCCTGGCCGAGCGGATGCGGGCGGACTTGGGCGACGCGGCCCGGAACATGAAGGGCACCGGGCGGCGCGAGCCCGGACGGCTCCAGCCCGGCGAGGCCCGGTTCGTGGTCCAGGACGGGCTGCAAACCCTGGTCGAGGCGGGTACGCCATGAGCGCACATCCGCCGCCCATCCACGGCACGACGATTCTGGCGGTCCGCCGCGACGGTCGGTGCGCCATCGGCGGCGACGGGCAGGTGACGCTCGGCCAGACCGCCGTCAAGCACGACGCCAACAAGATTCGCAGGCTGTTGGACGGAAAGGTGCTCTGCGGTTTCGCCGGTTCGGCGGCCGACGCCTTCGCCCTGCTGGAGCGCTTCGAGGGCAAGCTCGAGGCCGCCAAGGGCAACACCCGCCGGGCCGCCATCGAGCTGGCCAAGGAATGGCGCAGCGACCGCGTGCTCCGCCGGCTCGAATCGCTGCTCATCGCGGTCGACGCCGACGTCACCCTCATGATCAGCGGCGCCGGCGACGTGATCGAGCCCCGGGACGGCGTCGTCGGTATCGGCTCGGGCGGGATGTACGCCACCGCCGCGGCCCGGGCCCTGCTCAAGCACTCCAACCTGCCCGCCGCCGACGTGGTCCGCGAGGCCCTGCTCATCGCCGCCGACATCTGCGTCTATACCAACGACCACATCACCGTGGAAACGCTGGGCGTGACCGGGGATTGATACGACATCGCCATCTCGTATCGGCCTGCCCCCGAGCAGGCCGTGGAAAGCCAAAGAACAGTCCACGACCGGCTCAGGGGCCGGTCGCTACGGATGCGAGCCAGCGCGGTCGTATCGAGGTCGGAGTTGCTCTTGGGCGGGCCGGCGGGCATGATGGTGCCATCGAAAGGAGCCATCCACATGTTCATCCACAAAACATGGTTGTGCGGAACGCTGGTCCCCGTGCTGGCGGCGTCGACGGCGACGGCCCAGGAGGGCCGGGTGTCGGCGCCGCCGCGCGACAACAAGCTCCGCGTGCTGGTGGTGACCGGGGGACACGACTTCGAGCACGATGAATTCTTCAAGGTCTTCACCGGCCACCCGGACATGACCTTCCGCGAGGCCGTCCAGCCCCAGGCCCAGGAATGGTTCGCCCCCGCCAGGGCCGGCGAATACGACGTGATGGTCTGGTACGACATGTGGCAGCAGATGGACGAGACCGGCCGGAACAACCTGGTCGCGCTGCTCGAGAAGGGCAAACCCCTGGTGGCCCTGCACCACGCCATCGGCAGCTATCAGGACTGGCCCGAGGCCCTGGCCATCCGCGGCGGGCGGTACGTCATCGAGCCCCGGCCCGGCGAACAGGGCTCCAGCTTCCTGCACGACCAGAAGTTCCGCGTCCACGTCGCCGACCCCCGGCACCCCATCACCCGATTCATGAAGGACTTCGACATCGAGGACGAAGCCTATAAGAACCTCCAGGTCCTGCCCGGCCTGCATGCCCTGCTGACCGTCGAACATCCGCGGAACGACAGGCTGATCGCCTGGACGCACCGCTACGGCAAGAGCCCGGTGGCGTACATCCAGCTCGGCCACGACGGCAAGGCCTTCCGCAACCCGCACTACCGGAGGTTGGTCGCCCAGGCCATCCGCTGGGCGGCCGGGCGGCTGCCGGACCCGTCGGAGGAGGGCTTCACGCCGCTGTTCAACGGCAGGGACCTCGACGGCTGGACGGTGGTGGGCAACCCGGCCGGTTTTGCGGTTCGAGACGGCATCCTGCGCAGCGAGGCCGGCAGCGGCGCCCAGTGGCTGCGCTCCAGCCGCGAATACGGCGACTTCGAGCTGCGCGTCGAGTGGCGCGTCGGCGACCAGGGCAACGCGGGCGTCTTCGTGCGCGCCGCCAGGGACGGCAACCCGTGGGAAACCGGCAGCGAGATCCAGATCAGCAACGAAAAGCGCGACGACGCCCACTGCACCGGGTCGCTCTACGGCTCGGCGGCCGTGGACCCCCGCCCGGACGAGTCCGCCGACGTCTGGCACGAATTCATCATCCGGTGCGTCGGTCCGCGCATCACCGTCTTCGCCGACAACCTGCCGGTGGTCGACGTGGACGGCCGGAAAGTCCCCGCCCTCAAAAACAAGCCGCTCAAGGGTTACATCGGCCTCCAGGATTCGCACAACCCCAAGGGCACCATCGAGTACCGCAAGGTCCTGATCCGCGAGCTCAAGCCGGGCGCGTGACGCGAGCAATGGACGGGGAATCGGGATTCGTGACGGGTTCCGCCGCCTGCTGATTGCGTCAGGGTACCCCTGCCCGCGGGGTGCATCCCAATTTTAGTGGCGCCTGCCAAAATGGCAGTGTATAACTTCCTGCATAAGCCACGCGTGGTGGTGGAGTCATAGTCTGGTGCATGGAGGTTATCATGAAGGTTGAGATCACGATCAAGGTGGACGGTCAACTGGTGAAGCGGCACGTCGAGCAAGTTGGGGGCACGCTGGAGCAGATGGAGGAGACGATTGATGCGTTGAGTCGCTCGGTAGCCAGCGACACGCTTCAAGCGAGCGTGAGTGCGGTGGAGCAGCCGCGCCCCCTTTTTCGGCGGAGGGCGGGAGGTTGCGACACAAAGGGTACCAGTCCCGCACGCTGATCGGGCTGAATGGGCCGGTGACCGTTCTGCGGGCACGTTATCGCTGCTCGAAGACCGGGCAAATGGTCTATCCCTTGGACGAGATCCTGGATCTGCCGTCGGGAGAGGTGACCGTCAGTCTGGGGCGGCGAGCGTTGCGGAGATATAACCAGAAGCTGTGGATGGCGTGAATAAAAAGGCGGCGTATCCTGGGTGGTTCATGAGGACACCCTATACGAAAGGATACGCCATGCGGGAG
>JABRVU010000252.1:0-4378 GCA_039961895.1 Phycisphaerae bacterium
CAACGAGCTCGTTCAGCAGCACGCCGATGTTGTAGGTGCCCGCCAGCAGATCGCTGGTGTCGAGCAGGGCGCTGGTCTGCGTGATGCTCAATCCGCTGGCGGCGACGAACTCGTTGCCGTTGTTCGGGTCCTGGTCCCGGTCGAAGATGATGTCGACCGAGGCGAAGTTGGTCGTCGCGGTGACGCGCCACGTGACCTCGACGGGCGTTCCGCCGGTCAGCGCGATGTTGTTATTCGGCGAGACCACGTCGACCAGCGGCGTGGAGCCCAGTCGCGCGGCGGCGCCGCCGACGCCGGCAATGAACTCCTCCGAGGTCAGGCCGCAGCCCGAGACGAGGCCGCCGATCGCGGCGATCACACATCCGCCGAAGAGCATCCTGTTTTTCATCGTGTTGTCCTGCTTCGCCTTCAAGACCGACTGCGGCCGTTTCCGCCGGCGTCCCTTTTGACTCGATGCACGCCTACAGGCCGGATCGCTGGATGTAGGCCACAATGCCGTAGCCCGAGAGGTTGCCTGACGCCTGCTGGATCGCGAACGTGACGCGGTCGCCACAGTCGTAGTTGGCCCCGTCGCGCAACAGCACGCCGAAGGCCTCGACCTCGACGATCGGGTCGTTCGGGCTGCCGGAGCCGAGCCGCACGACGGCGCCGGTCGAGGTGAGGTTGCTGACGTCGCCCATGGTCAGCGCCTCGACGGGGCAGATGACGGCCTCCGCCTGTTTGGCGCCGGGCGCCAGCACGATGATGCGCTGGTTCACGGCCCCATCGCCGTCACGCCAGCTCACCAGGCACTCGACGGTGCGCGACGTGCGGTTCTCGGCCACGACCAGAAGCGCGGGCGCCTCGCCCGGGATCGGCGTCACGTTGCCGCCCGTCAGGCTCAGCGCATCGAGAAACTCCTGAGTGAAGAAGCTCGTGCCGCTCAGCGCGCATCCGCCGCCCGCCATCACCATACCGATCAGCGCGGCGCCCGCAGCCAGACCGCCGCCCAACTTAGCCCGCATGCGTCACTCCCAAAGCCGGCCGCGTCAGCGTCCCGGCAGAACTCGAACCTGAATACGGTAGTCCTCGGCCGCCGCGCCCGGGCCGATCTGAATGAGCCGGATCTCCACCACGTCGCCGCACCGGAAACCGCCGGACGTCAACGGCACGCCCGGCCCCTCCACTTCGATCCCGTCGGCGGTCATCACGAACGCCGCCACGCCGCCGTCGGGCGGCCCCGCGCTGATGAGCGTGACGGGGCAGTCGAAGACGCGGCTGACGGTGGAGTTGGCGGCAACCGTTGCGCTGATGGTTTCGAACGTCGCGAGGTTTGAATCGAAGGATACCCCACCGCCCATGATCGCGGGAAAGTCGCTGTCGTTGTGAAACGCGACGACTACAACTCCGGGATCGGGCGCGATGAAGCTGGGCAGCGTGTCAGGATTGAACACGTCCGTGAGAATCGCACACCCGGAGAGCACGCCGAAGCTCCCGATCACCAGAAGGTAGCCGCCGCGCCGCATGTTCACTCCTTCAACGAACCCAACGCCAGGTGAAAGGCCGATCCGTCAACCGGAACTCGCCGAAACGTCGCCGGGAAACGCCGCCCGCAGCGATCGAACGCGTTCTGCAAACATTCTTCGACCTTCTGCCAAGGTCCAGAGTGTCCGAATGCCCGCGACCTCGCCGCCGGGCCCCATAACGACAGCACCCGCCGGCGTTTGCGCCCGTCTTACGCTCCCGCATACCGGATGATGCTGTGTATCTCGTGGCCCCCGAGCCGCGCCCGCCCGCCGAGCTCCCCGAGCTCGATCAGGACCACGATGCCGGTGACGGTCCCTTCGAGCGCCTGAACCAGGCCGCAGCACGCCGCCAGCGTCCCGCCCGTCGCCAGCAGGTCATCCACGATCAGGACGCGCTGCCCCGGGCGAATGGCGTCGGCGTGGATTTCCAGCGAATCGGTGCCGTACTCGAGGCCATACTCCAGCCGGTGCGTCCTGCACGGCAGCTTGCCGGGCTTGCGCACGGGCACAAAACCAACCGAAAGCGCTTTGGCCACCGCGATGCCGAAGATGAACCCGCGCGACTCGGCCCCCACGACGACATCCACGCCACGCCCGCGATAGGGCTGCGCCATCAGCTCTACGGCCAGCGCCAGACCCGCCGGATCACCCAGCAACGGAGTGATGTCCTTGAACATGATGCCCGGCTTGGGGAAGTCGGGCACATCGCGGATGAGGTCGCGGAGCGAGGCCGCCCCGGCCAGCGTCAGGGCCGACGAGTTCGCGTCCATCGATTCCCGACCCTTGCGAACCATCACCGGCATGTCCCGCCCCATCGCCCAGCGCGATCGCACCAAGCCGCGCGCCAACCCGGCGTCCCGGCGCTCAAATCGTGTGGTCTGCACCGCGCCGAATCCTAGTGTGACGGCCGGAGGGCCGCAACAATCGCGCGGGCACTTTTTAGCGGGCGGCGGGGCACTCACCAAGAAACACGCCCGGCGACAGCGAGCCCTCGATGGTCCGCCGTCGCCGGGCGCTTGCCGCGATCCGTAGGGGACTGTTCCTAGCGGCAGTTGGTCCCGAAGTGCGAGAGCAGGGCGCCCAGATCGGTCTGGCCCACGCAGCCGTCGCCATCGAGGTCGGCTGCCGCGTTGTATGCCGGGTCACCATCGCAGGTGCCAAACGCGGCGAGCAGCACGCCCAGGTCTGACTGGCCCACGACGCCGTCGCCGTCGATATCGCCCGGGCAGGGCGGGGCGGTCACGATCGCGATGTTGTCAGCGCCGACGTTCCACTGCTGGAAAATGGCAAACCAGGCGGGATGAATCCACCAGAACTCGACGCGATCGACGCTCTGGATGACGTCCGTCCACCCCACGCCGGGACGGAAGGACTCCATGTCGCCGAAGTGGCCGCCGCTCCAGCCCGGAGGGAGCGCATCAGCCTGGCTGGGAACGTCGAATTCGAAATGGACCCAGCCCTCACCGGGCACGGGGATTCCCGAGTAGTCGACGTAGTAGACGTAGTCGTCGTCGGCGGGATCGGCGGTTCCCTTGGTGTCGGCCAGCAGCAGCGTGAAAGGCAGGCCAGCCGCCGGAAACTGCGTGGAGATGGTCTGGGCGTCGATGGTGATCTTCGTCACGCCCATTGCCCGGTAGTCGCCGCTGAATGGGGTCGCGAGGTTGGTGTGGTCGAGGATCGGGGCAAAGGTGTCGTAGACGGGCTGGTTCAGCCAGGCGCCGGGGTTGCCGCCGACGGGTTGAATGACGTCGGCTCCCTGGATGAAGCGCCAACCGGTCGGGTTTCCAGTTTCGAACGTGTCAACGTGCGTCGCCGCGAGGGCGGCGGCCGAGGCGGCCAGAAGGGTTGAGCAAGCCAGCAGACGAGCCATTACGAGTTCTCCCTGTTTCGGCGTTTTCCGTCGCGTGCCATCGGGCGCGCGCGGGTCAGCGCCAACCTCATGATGCCCATGCCGCAGCCCATGGTAACGGCCATGCAACCAGTGTCAAGGATGTTTCCTGGAAACTTCCGAGAATTTTGAGCGTCCAACTTCCTGATCGTGTCGCATTCCGGTATCATCACCTGCGCACATGACTGCAAGCCTCCTCCATAGAGACGTCAACGCAGCAGCCCAGGCGGCTGAGCCCTCACTCGAAGCTCGCCTGGCCGCCGCCGGCGCGCGGCTCGGGAGCGCTATCGGCGCCGCGGTCGACGGCCTTCCCGGACGCCCACGCGGGCCGGCGGAGCTCGCCCGGCAGCTCGGCATCGACAAGGTGCTCGCCAGCCGCACCCTCCGCGCCGTCGCCCACCGCGACCCATTCGCGGTCCTCTACGCCGCCCCCGGACCAGATCCGCTTCGCCGGCTCGTGCGCATGCTCGAGAAACACGGCGTGGAACCCGCCGTCGTTGGCGAGGCCCTGGCGGCGGTGGACGAGCTGGAGCGCGTCACGCGCGACGAAGCCGGTGATCGCAGCGCGCTCGAAGCACTGCTCAGCGCCTGGCTTCCCGAAGCCCGTGCCGAGTTCGAGCTCCGCCGCAAGCAGGCCGCCTTCCGCGCCATCAGCGAGCTGCGGGGCGTTTCGGTCGACACCGACCTGGCGACGGTGCTGCTGCACCCGTCGTCCGACGGCGATCACAACGACGTCGTGTGGCTTTTCGGCAAGCTCGGGCTGCGGCGGTTGCGCGCCGGCAGCTCGGTGAAGTTCGCGACGCGGCGACTCACGTCGTCCGAACCGCCCCGCCGGCCGCAGACGATCGGCGGCGCGTCGGTCTCGGGCTTCGACGGGCTGCGGTTGAGCGAGTTCTGCTCCACGCCGCCTCCGCCGCTCGATGTTCAGCAGGCGGGGGAGGTGGTGCACTACACGCTGGGCGACATCGGCGTGGGGCCGAAGTCG
>JABRVU010000253.1:0-9101 GCA_039961895.1 Phycisphaerae bacterium
GATCATCTGCCTTCAGGAATTGTTCGCCTCGCCCTATTTCTGCAAGGTCGAATCGCCCGCCCGGTTCGAGCTGGCCGAGCCGATCCCCGGGCCGACGGTGGAGGCCCTCCGGCCGGTGGCCCGCGAGCTGGCCGCGGCCCTGATCGTGCCGGTCTTCGAGCGGCGCGGGCCGGGGGTCTATCACAACTCCGCCGCCGTCCTCGACGCCGACGGGTCGCTGCTGGGCGTCTACCGCAAGATGCACATCCCCGATGACCCCCTCTACCTCGAAAAATACTATTTCACCCCCGGCGACGCCGACGGCCGGGCCCGGGGTTTCCAGGTCTTCGACACCCGCTACGCCCGCGTCGGCGTGCTGATCTGCTGGGACCAGTGGTACCCGGAGGCGGCCCGGATCACCTCCCTGCTGGGGGCGGAGGTGCTGTTCTACCCGACGGCCATCGGCTGGCATCCCCAAGAGAAGGATACGTTCGGCCCGGCCCAGACCGACGCCTGGCAGACCGTTCAGCGCGGGCATGCCATCGCCAACGGCGTCTACGTGGCCGCCGCCAACCGCGTGGGTTTCGAGCCTGAAGCCGGGACCGACGGCATCGAGTTCTTCGGCCACTCGTTCGTGAGCGACCCGTTCGGGCGCAAGCTGGCCGAGGCCCCGGCCGATGCGCCGGCCGTGCTGGTGGTCGAGTGCAGCCGGCCGCTGATCGAGGATGTCCGGCGCAACTGGCCGTTCCTGCGCGACCGGCGCGTCGACGCCTACGAGCCGATCACTTCGCGGTATCTGCACGGGATTGAAAAGGATTTGAGTGCGTAAATCGAGGCGAGATCAGTAGGCCAGAGCGCCGCCGTCATAGCAGGTTTCTATCGCCCTGATGACCTCCGCGGGCTTGATCAGCGCCATGCACTTGCCCACGGGACGTTCCATTCCCAGGATCGGAAACTCGCAAAGACTTCCATCCTTGTCGCTGCCGTCATTCAGCGCAACCGCCCGCGATCGCCAGCAGGATCGTGTCCGGCAGCAGGGCAACTTGCCCAACGTGTGCAAAGTGGTCTGCAACGGGTACTGGGTCCACGTCACGGGCTCGCGCCCGCCCAGCAGCGCCACGTAGGGCTTCTCGAAGGCGGCGAGGAGATGTTGAATGAGGGTGATCGGCCCCAGGCCGCCCTCCGCATGCCAGCAGAGTCGAATCAGCTCCGGAGGACGACATGCCGGGGACCAACGATGACAAGTGCAGTTTTGCGGACTGCCAATACCAGTTCTCAGGTTTCGAGGTCTGGCTTAATGCAGGGTTCACGACAGCCAACATGCATTCAGATGATGAGGCTCAATGGGGTTGGGAGTTGATCAATGAAACAGCCTTCAACATCTGGGATAAACAGCCGCTCTGAAGCTGAAGCGGCATGAAAGGTAGTCTACTCATATGTTCCGCCTGTTGATATTCTGGTGTATCGCGCAAGCTGTGTTCTTGGTTAGCTGCACACAACCCAACCCGTCGAGGAGAGCCGACGTGACAAATGAGACTTCCACTCAAACCGACACAGCCGCCATCGCCGCGGCATGTAGATTGACGAAACTCGATACGCTCGGGGGCAAGACGAGCGCAACCCGGGGCGCCGTAGATGAATGCGACATTCTTCCATTCTGCCCCGGTTTGGCAAGGGGCAATCCGGTCTGGAAGGTCTACTTCGACGGAGGCTCGCTGGTTCTCAAATCCGGCATGCCCGGCTATCAGGATAGGTACCGCGATCAAAGGAAGTTCATCGTCCTCCTCGACGAGAGCATGAGCAAAGTGCTGTCCATCAGATCCGAATTCAAGGGAGCGACCGGCGACATGCGTCCAGAACCCTGTATCGCTTTGCCGGAGAATGGTGAAAGTTACACAGGGCCTCCGGATGTGGAACCGAAATTGACTTTCATCGATGCGGTCGATGCAGTGCTCAGCAAAGGCATCGGCAGTCCCTACCTGGCCAAAGAGATTTACGGCTCCTACGTCATGTACTCGAAGCCGGGATCGGATGCGCGCCCCGTTTGGGTCATTACGCTAAGGGGATTGCCCCCTATCCCCTCCTATGGACGCCCGCCCGGCGCACCAGAACCTCCAGCATGGATGCGGAACCGCCGCCGCAACGTGGTCGATGCTATGACAGGGGAAGTACTCTTCGCTACAAACACCCCTTTGCCTGATGACGGTTAGAATGCGCCCAGGAGGTTACACGAGATCACGGCGATGAGGCAGGGATGGCGCGTTTCCACGAGAACGATGGAGATTTGACGCCAGCGAAAGCGGCGCTCACCATGAGCGCTGTAGCTCGCTCTCAACCATCCTATCCAGGAGGGCATGTCGGGCGCGGCATCGTCATCGCCGGAGGCGGGTTGACGTACTTCACCTGCGCCTGGGTATGCATCAACATGCTCCGCCGGCTGGGGTGCTCGCTGCCGGTCGAGTTGTGGCATCGCGGCCCCGGGGAGATGAGCGATCAGATGCGCGGTCTGGTCGAGCCGCTGGGCGTGACCTGCGTCGATGCGCTGGAAGTGCGGAAGCGCCATCCGGCCCGCATCCTCAACGGCTGGGAACTCAAGCCCTATGCCATCATGCACAGCCGCTTCGAGGAGGTGCTGTACCTCGACGCGGACAACGTGCCGGTGGTCGCCCCGACGTTCCTGTTCGAGACGCCGCAATATCGAGAGACGGGCGCCATTTTCTGGCCGGATTTCGGCCGGCTGGAACCGGACCGGGAGGCGTGGGCGCTGACCGGCGTCGAATATCGCGACGAGCCGGAGGTCGAGAGCGGCCAACTCCTGATCGGCAAGGCCCGCTGCTGGGCGCCGCTGTCGCTGGCCATGTGGATGAACGAGCACAGCGACTTCTGGTACCAGTACATTCACGGCGACAAAGAGACCTTTCACCTGGCCTGGCGCAAACTGGGGCTTCCCTACGCCATGCCCGATCGGGGCATCGACGCACTGGAGGGGGTTATGTGCCAGCACGATTTCGACGGCCGGCGCATCTTTCAGCACCGCAACATGCGCAAGTTCGTTGCCGGTGTGCCGAACCCGCAGACGCCGGGTTTTCTGTTCGAGCGGGAATGCATTGATTATCTGGCCCAATTGGAGGAGCAATGGACGGAGCTGTCCGATTACCGGTAGCTCCACCGCCGGGCGACGCCCGCCGAGCAAGCGAGCGCACGAGAGTTGTGTTCCCGGCGATGGATCTACCGGCGAGTCGGTCATGACCAGCGAACCATGTCATTCGAGGTGGACGGCTCCGTCGGCGAGGGGGCCGATGAATGCGAGCGTACCTGGTCGCTGACCGCCCGCCCCAGTTTGACGTACCTGCTCATCAGAGGGGGAAACGGTCCGACTTGCCTGCTGACGCCGGTGAGCCCGGACCACTGGAGCGGGCGATGGATCCTTCACGAGCGGATGCCCATCGAGCTGATCGCCGATGGCCGGTGGGTGACGAAGTCGGCAAGATCATGAGCCGGGCCCGGCGGCGACAAGTGGTGCTGCATGGAAGGCAATGAATGCTACAAGTTCTCGACGGTCAAGCGGTACATCGAACAAGCGGGGGCCAAGCCAATCCGAGTGGCCGTTGACATCGGCGCCCACGTCGGGCAAGTCACGAAGGAAATGAGGTCCTACTTTCCGGCGGCGCGGATCTTCGCATTCGAGGCGGTCCGCCATTATTACCTGGAAGCATGGGCGGCACTACGGGACGATCCATCCATCCATGTTTTCAACCTGGCCGTGACCTCTCTCCACTTGTACGAGGACGCATCGGGCAACTCGCGACGCCCCCGCCAAGAGCCACTCACGATTTACATGGCCTTGCCTGGAAATGATGGCTGGGCCGGCGGTTCAAAGATCTTGCCCAGGTGCGCCTCGCCGCCCGCGGGGGCCTACGCCCGGCTGGACGAACCGGTTCATCCCATCACGCTGGACGACTTGGTTCGAGCGGTAACCACGCTCGCGGACGCCGAGGAAGTCGATTTCATCAAGTCCGACTGCGAAGGCTCCGAATATTCATGCTTCGGGTCGGCTTCCGAGGAGACATTGCGGAAGCTCCGGTTTATCGGCGGGGAGTACCACAAGATCGGCCCCATGTACGAACTCATGCGTGAGAAGCTCTTCAAGACACATTATGTGAACCTGGTGGGAGACAGCGAGCAAGGGTCGTTTTTCTGCGAGCGCATCGGGGAACCCCAGACTATTCTGAATCCGGACAAGACCGGAATGCTCCATCTCAGACCCTGGCTCCACCCCGAGCCGCTGGAATGGCACGTCTTCCGGGACGATTTTGTGGCCCCGGAAGAACGCGCTGGCCACGGCATGTGATAGAATAGGGCGAGCGGAAGGGTTGTCTTCTCCAAGCCGCTTGAAGTATCAGGGTCGTCTCCAGTGGTTGTGTTCCCTTTTTTCTTCCGCATGAAAACACGTTTCGCATGACCGTAGCGACTTTGGAAGCACCCGCCCTTGTCATGCCCGCCGAGTGGGAGCCGCACGCGGCCACCTGGATCGCCTGGCCGCACCACGAGCCCGATTGGCCGGGTAAGCTCGAGGCCATTCCCTGGGTCTATGCCGAGATCGTCCGCGTGCTGCACGAGCGCGAGCGCGTCGAGATCCTCTGCCACGACGAATCCGTCCGCGAGGCGGCGCGAAGCTGCCTGGAACGCAACCGCGTCAGCCCCGCCGGATACCGCCTGCACGTCGCGCCCACCGACCGGGTGTGGCTGCGCGACTCGGGGCCGACGGCGGTCCGTGCCGCCGGCGGGGCCGTCGAGCTGGTCCACTGGGGTTTCAACGCCTGGGCCAAGTACGACAATTTCGCCCTCGACGCCCGCGTGCCGGAATTCGTCGAGCGCGTCACCGGCCTGAAGCGGCATGAGGCCCGCCTGCCGTCCGACGGGCGGCGCGTCATCCTCGAGGGCGGGGCCATCGAGACCGACGGGGCCGGGACCCTGCTGGTGACCGAAGAATGCCTGCTGTCCGACGTTCAGGTCCGCAATCCGGGCATGACCCGAGAGGATTACGAAACTGCTTTCGCCCGTTGGCTGGGCATCCGCAAGACCCTCTGGCTGGGCCGAGGCTGCGCCGGCGACGACACCCACGGGCACATCGACGACCTGGCCCGGTTCGTCGCCCCGGGCGTGGTGGTGCTGGCTTATGAACCCGACCCGGCGGATGACAACCATGAGGCCTCGCGCGACAATCTCCGGCGGCTGGAGCTGGCCCGCGACGCCGCCGGGCGCGAGCTGCGGGTGGTCAAGCTGCCGATGCCCCGGCCGGTGTTCTTCGAGGACCAGCGGCTGCCGGCCAGCTACGCGAACTTCTACATCGCCAACGGCGTGGTGATCGTGCCGACGTTCAACGACCTCCAGGACCGCACCGCCCTGTTGACGCTGGCCGAGCTGTTCCCGGACCGGCAGGTCATCGGCATTCATTCGTTGGACCTGGTATGGGGTCTGGGGACGCTGCACTGCTTGACGCAACAGCAGCCGGCGTGAGAATCATGCCACCGGAGTGGAGCCGGAGACTTCCGGTTCTTCACGGACGACAGGCGGTCCTGCGCATTCCACTCGAAGGAACGGGAGTTTCAGCATGAGCGATCATTCGACTTCTCGACGCGGGTTCCTGGCCCGCTCCGCGGCGGCCGCCGCCGGCGCGATGGCCGTGCCGGCCGTGCACCTCGCTGGGGCCGACCCGGCCGGCGGGAAGATCCGCATGGGCGTGGTCGGCGGAGGGTTCGGAGCGGCCTTTCCCTGGCACGAACACCCCAACGCCGTCGTCACCGGCGTCAGCGACCTCATCCCCGAACGCCGCGAGAACCTCCAGAAGGTCTTCAGGTGCCAGACCGCCTACGAATCGCTCGAAAAGCTGATCCTGGCCAGGGACATCGACGCGGTGGCGGTCTGGACGCCCGCGCCCGATCACGCCCGCCACGTGCAGATGGTGCTCAACGCCGGCAAGCACGCCATCTGCGCCGTCCCCCTGGGCATGGACCAGGAGGAATGCGAGAAAGTCCTCGAAACCTGCAAGAAGACCGGTCTGACCTACATGATGGGCGAGACCAGCTTCTACCAGCAGGACACCATCACCGCCCGGCAGTGGTACAAGGAGGGCCGCTTCGGCGAGATCATCTATACCGAGGGCGAGTACTACCACGACCACACCGGCCCGAACGCGCAGTACTGGCACGCCAAGGACGGCCCGACGTGGCGCTACGGCTTCGCGCCCATGCACTATCCCACGCACTCGACCTCCTTCCTGACCGGCGTGACCGGCGAGCGCATCACCGAGGTGGCCTGCATGGGCTGGGGCGACGACGACGCGGTGCTCAGGAACAACAGGTACAAGAACCCCTTCTGGAACTGCACGGCCCTGTGCCGGACCAACCGCGGGCACTACGCCAAGATGTCGGTGTTCTGGAGCGTGCAGGTGGGCTTCACCGAACGGGCCAGCTGGTTCGGCACCAAGATGAACTACTACATGCCCGATCCGCGCGGGGTCGGGGGGTTCGTCACCACCGCCAACGGACCCTCCAGGCCTCAGCCGACCATCGAGCACTGGAAGACGGACATGCTCCCCGCCCCGCTGCGGCACGGGAGCGGGCACGGAGGATCGTGGACCTTCATCGTGCATGAGTTCATCGACGCGCTGGTTCACAACCGCCCGCCGGCCATCGACATCTACGAAGCCCTGGCTCAGACCGTCCCCGGCATCATCGCCCACCAGTCGGCCCTCAAGGGCGGCGAGCTGATGAAGGTGCCGCAGTATGAGTCGAAGGGGTGAGGGCGTATCGGGTGGCCGGTGACCGGTTCCCTGGAGCCGGATGCCCGTCGCCGCACGAGCCAAAGCCGATACTGGAAAGGGGTAGCCCTGTCGGAGCGACCGCATGACCGGCACCATCGCCCTGCTGGGCGCGTTGGACACCAAGGCCGATGAATACCTGTTCGTCAAGCAGTGCATCGAGGCCCGGGGCCATCGGGTGCTGCTGATCGACGTGGGTATCTTCGGCGCGTCGCCGGTGGCGCCGGACGTGTCGCGCGAGACGGTCGCGGCCGCCGGCGGGGGCATGCTGACGGATCTTCAGGCCCGCAAAGACCGCGGCGAGGCCGTCGCGGTCATGAGCCGGGGAGCCGCGGCCCTGTTGCCGAAGCTCCACGCCGAGGGGCGGTTCGACGCGGTCATGGCCTTGGGCGGCAGCGGCGGGACGGTCATCGCCTGCACGGCCATGCGCACGCTTCCGCTGGGCGTGCCCAAGGTGATGGTCTCGACGCTGGCCGGCGGCGACGTGTCCGCCTACGTCGGCGTGCAGGACATCGTCATGATCCCGGCGGTGGTGGACGTGGCCGGCCTCAACAAGATCAGCCGGGGGGTTTTCGCCCGGGCGGCCGGGGCGGTCTGCGGGATGGTCGAGGCGGTGGTTCCGGAGGGACGGGACAAGCCCCTGATCGCCGCCTCCATGTTCGGCAACACCACGCCGGCCGTCGAGGCCGCCAGGAAGATCCTGGAAGCCGGCGGGTACGAAGTGCTGGTCTTCCACGCCACCGGCACCGGCGGCCGGACCATGGAAAGCCTCATCGACTCGGGCGCGATCGCCGGCGTGCTGGACGTCACCACCACCGAGTGGGCCGACGAGCTGGTCGGGGGCGTGTTGACGGCCGGGCCGGCCCGCCTGGAGGCCGCCGCTCGACGGGGCGTGCCCGCGGTCGTCGCCCCCGGCTGCCTGGACATGGTCAACTTCTGGGCACCCGATACCGTTCCGCCGCGGTTCAAGGGCCGCACCTTCTATCCCCACAACCCCAACGTCACGCTGATGCGCACCACGCCGGAGGAGAACCGCCGGCTCGGCGAGATCATCGCCGGCAAGCTCAACGCCAGCACCGGTCCGGTCACGGTGGTCCTGCCGCTCAAGGGAGTGAGCATGATCGACTCGCCGGGCGGGCCGTTCTGGTGGCCCGAGGCCGACGCGGCGCTCATTTCGGCGTTGAAATCCAATCTGCGCGCCGACATTCCGGTCCTGGAGATGGACTGCAACATCAACGACCCGCCTTTCGCCGAGTGCGCCGCCGCCGCGCTGCTGCAACATCTGTCGGCCGTTCAGCGATGAGGATGCTCGACCTGATCGGGGCGCCGACGATGGCGTCGCCCGCCCGGCTGAAGACCTGACGATCGTCCTCGGGCGCGGAAACTCACACGAAGACGCGCTTGTTGTAGACGATCCACTCGATGGCCAGCAGGACGGCCATGGCGCCCAACAGATAAGGCCAGAGCGGGCGGTTGACGCGGTCCTTGCCGCTGCGCTGCTCGACTTCGCCGGCGGCGATGGTGAACTGCTCATTGGGCGCGATCCAGCTCTCGGTTTCGTCGAGCAGGTTGACGGCCCGGGCCTCTTCGCCGGGCAGGGCCCCGATGACGGTGTAGACGCCCACCCGGTCGGTCCGGCCGTAGGCGGCCATGCCGTTGGCCAGCACGGGCACGGATTCGGTCTTGCCGTCGGGCCGGCGGACACCGACCGTCTTGAGGCCGGGCCGGGCCGGCACCTCGAAGGCCTCGCCCGGAGCCACCGACGGCACCTGCCCCGAGGTCGAGGCCCCGGCCAGGTAGCGCAGCGCGTTGTACATGAAGATCACGAACCCCTCCTGCAGGACCCAGTTGGTGTTGAGGTACTGGCGGGTGTCGTCGAAGAGCCCGAACGCGCACAACAGGTACTGCCGCCGGTCGCGGGCCAGCAGCGACATCACCGGTCCGTCCGGCCCGTGGATGAGCGTGGCGGCCTCTGAGGGAACGGTCAGATGCCGCCACGAGAAGACCCGCATGGGCTGCAAGGCCACGTGTCGCAGCACCGGATGGGTGTCGTCCCAATCCAGGAAGACCTGGCCTTCGATGAGGTTGCCCGACTCGACGCCCTCGATCAGGGGCGTGGCCCCGAAAAAGACGTAGCTGCCCACCGGCAGGCGCTGGGTCGAGTGGCCGTCCATGATGACCACGTCGAACCTGCATCGGCCGTCGGAGATCAACTCGCCGTCGGGCTTGCTCTCGTAGTCCTGCGGCGTCCACTGTTCGAAACGGCTGACCGGCATGCCCGGCATGAGCAGGCGCAGGT
>JABRVU010000254.1:0-3859 GCA_039961895.1 Phycisphaerae bacterium
ACGCGAAGGGCGGTATCCGTGCCGTCGTGGATCGAGGACATGCTTTCACTCGCGGGAGGTCAACCGTGCCTCATCATCCCGGAGCCCTTGTATCAACTCAGCCCCTTCCTCCGGCCGGTAATCGGGCCCTCGCGGCCTCCAGTTCTTTGACACTGGTCCAATCAAAGGTATCGCCGCTCCTTCGACCCGTCAATCATTGAAGGCCGGGGATTGAAGGCGCTTGCGTCCTCGAATTTGTCCTGATTTAGCGGGACGATAAGAACGAGCGGGAAGGGTTCTGCCTCACGCGGCCAGCGTGAAACATCTTCAAACTCCCGGAAGTTCAGGGGCATGACGGTCGCGAGTGCCGGGGCGTGGGTAGTGGGCAGGAGGGCAGTGCCGCGTCCCGTGTCCATTTCATCGGGTCCATCCGCCGGTTGCCTCCTGCCGATTTCGTCGCCCTTTTCCTGCCGGCCGGTCAATCGTCGAAATCCGGGATCTGCGTGAAGGCAATCCGCGTGGGGGCGGTGTCTCGGACATCATGGATGCACCCGAAATACACCGCGTTCAAGCCGAAGCGGGCGTTCACCCGGTCCATGGCCCGCGACAGGTTGACGCGGCACTGCTCGGCCGGAAAAAGCGGCAGGGCCGCGGATGCGGCCGGGACCAGGTCGTACAGCGTCACGGCCACCCGCAGCGGCGCGCCGCCCCGCGGGCGGCAGCGCCACAGGGTCTGGAAAGCCTCGATCATCGTCAGCGTATCCTGACACGAGCCCAGGACGACCGATCCGCTCCAGCCGGTGCCGCGGAAGGCATATACGACGCAGACCTCGAGGCGGCCGGCCCAGTAGTTGATCCGCCGAAGGCGCGTGGCGGCCTTGTGGATCAGCCGGAGCAGCACCGTTCGGGCCCCCTCGTCGGTCCGCAGTTTCGGCGGCAGCACGTGCGAATGCCCCACGGTCGAGCGATGCGTGGGCGTTGCGGGCAGATCGTGCCCGCGCAGCCAGTGCCACCAGCGCTCCCCCACCACGCCGTTCCAGATCGTTCGCATCCGCGATTCGCTCAGCCGACACAGACCTTCGACCGTGGTCACGCCGGCCGAGTGGAGCCGTCGGAGCATCCGCGGGCCGATCCCCGGCAGGTCGTCCAACGCCAGGGGGTATAGAACCTGGGGCAGGTCCTGATCGTTGATGAGGACCAGCCCGTCGGGTTTCTTCATTTCCGCGGCCACCTTGGCCAGAAGCCGGTTGGGTGCCAGCCCGATGGAGCACCTCAGGCAGCAGCCCACCTGCCGATAGATCGCCTGTTTCACGCGCCGGGCCAGTTCCAGGGCGACGGCGGGCTCCCGCTGGTTGGAACCTAATCGGCAGGTCATCTCGTCAATCGAATCGATGCTCTCGATGGGCAGGCAGGTGTTCACGGCGTCGGTGATGGCGTGATGAACCTGGACGTATACCGCCGGCCGGGCCACCACGACGGTCAGCGGCCCGCGCGTGCGTGCCTGACCAACGGACATGCCCCGCTGGATGCCCAGGGCCTTGGCCTCGTAGCTGACGGCGATGCAGCAGGTGGAATCGACATCCACCGCGGCCACCGCGACCGGCCTGCCGCGAAGCTCCGGCCGAAGCTGCTGCTCGACCGAGGCGAAGAAGGCGTTCATGTCCACAAACAAAACGCGCAGCGGCATCGCTGGGACCCCCTTCCATCCACCGCGCGTCATGATACCCTAACAAATACCATACTTCAAGGGCCGTTTCATGGAAAATCCACGCCCGGGACCCCCGGTCATGGGTGAAATCAGCGGGCTGCCGCTCTCGAGCCGGAGGCCAGCGACTTGAGATACGCGGCCACGGCGGCGGCGTCTTCACGGTTCATCCGAAAGGCGGGCATGGGCATGGCGGGAGAGCGACCGTTGGGGCCCTGGCCGGTCATGAGCAGCTTGATGACGTCCTCCTCGGTCCAGCCGCCGGGCAGGCCGGCCAGAGGCGGAGCCCGGAAAGCCCAGGGCTGCGACGCCCACGGCGAGCGCACCGGAACCTGGGCCCCCTCCAGCAGCCGCAGGCGGATCAGCTTGCCGTTCTCGTCTCGCGGGGTGTGGCACTCGGTGCACATGGCCACCGCGTGGACCAGGTACTCGCCGTGGCGGACGCGGTCGCCGCCGACGGCGGTCGGGGCGGCTCCCGACCGGCTGGCAGATGCCGACGGCTCAGGCCGGCTTTCGTCGGGCCGGCTGACGGGGCGCGACTGGGCCGCCGCCAAAGCCAGACCGGTCCATACGATTCCGCTTGCGATCAGCGCATGTCGCACGAAATGATCCTCCCCAATGCCCATGTTGAAACCCATCCGGCGCCGGCGTCGCGCCGCTGCGATCTGGGGACTCAGGATGCGCGCTCAATATACCATTTCCGTGAACGTCCGCGGGATGGCCTCGGGCTTGCCCTTGAGTTGCGTATCGATCTCACGCCGGTAAAGGGGTTGTCGATCCCGGAACCGCGTGAAGTCCTGTTCGAGGAGGGTATTGACCCGGCCGGGGTTGGCGGCTGATTCGCGCAGGTCCTTATCGTGCTGTCGTGCGACGGCGTCGGTGACGACGCGCAGGGAGCGCGGCTGGGCTGCTTCCACGTCCTGCATCATGCGGATCGTCTTGTCCAGGTTTCGGCCGCGCCGTTCGACGCGAGCCCGTGCCGCCGGGTCGTCGCAACCGGCCGGCAGAAACCCGACGACGACCCCGAGCGTCGTCGCCATGCCCCAGGCCGGCCGAACCCACTGCCGCCCCGTTCGTCGCATGGTCTCGCCCCTTGTGAACCAGAAGTCTGGAGGGCACCCGCCCCGCTGCCCCAACAGGATAGCCGCTCGGAAGCAAACCTGCGAGCAGGCGAGCCATAACGGCATCCCGGCGATGCCGTGGAGCCTCCCCCTCCCTTTCGGCAATCTCCTGGCGTCCTGAACGTTCATATCCTATGCTGGCGATGGACATGGACGAAGCGGAACTGGCCGACGTGATCGCCCGTGCCCGGCGGCAGGAGCCGGCCGCTTTCGATACGCTTATTAGCGCTTACAGCGACCGGCTTTACGGCTTTTTTTATCGGCTGACGGGCTCGCGGCACGACGCCGAGGACCTGCTCCAGGAGGTCTTCATCCGCGTGGTTCGGACGATCGGGCGTTACGAGCACGCGGGTCGATTCGACGGGTGGCTGTTCCGAATCGCCGCCAACCTGTTACGGGACCGTGTCCGTCGGTCACGGAGGGGAAAACCGTCTGACGACCATACCGGCGAGCGGGTCGGGCCCGAGCCCGCCGAGTCTCTGGCGAACAGGCCGGACCCGGCCCAGGATGACCCGGCTTCGGCACTTCAACGAGCCGAGGCCACGGACCGGCTCCAACGGGCGATCGACCGACTGCCCCCCGCCGAACGTGAGGTCATCATGCTCCGGCATTTCTCGCAACTGCCCTTCCGCGAGATCGCCGAGATGATGGACACCCCGCTGGGCACCGCGCTGGCCAGGGCCCATCGCGGATTGGCCAGACTGCGGGAACTGATGGAGGCGCCGCCGGGCCCGGACGAGCTGGAACGGCGCGCGGGCGAAACGAAGCGGGAGAGTCTTGAAAGGCAAGCCACTCATGAGTGACGAACACGACCCCAAGCGGCTTGAAGCGATCGAGCGCGAGCTGCGCGACTGGTCGGCCCGGCTCGACGTGTCCGCGCCGCCCGAGGCGCGGTCGGCGGTCCGGCAGGGCGTGATGCTGGCGCTTAACGAGCTGTGGCTCTCCAGCCAGGCGGCGTCGGTTTCGCCGCGGGCGACGGCGGTGGCTCGTTCGCGTCTGGCCGTGGCCGCGGAGCTGGACGCGCCGCCGCAGGGCCTGGGACACGACTCCCTCC
>JABRVU010000255.1:0-2037 GCA_039961895.1 Phycisphaerae bacterium
GTGTTGACCAGCTCGACCGGCTCGCCGCTCCTGGCGTTGTACACGTCCACCAGCAGCAGCTTCTTGCCGACCACGCTCTTGACCTTCTGCGTCGCCACCACGTTGCCGGTCACTTTGCCGATGAACATCCCGATGCCTCCGACGGACCAGCGACCCCAATGAGCCGCGGGCGTTGAGCCCGCGCGGCGCTGCCGCGGTCATGGACGACTCGTATCCCCCTGCCTCGTGCCGTGATGAGCAGCACTCTCGGGCCCCCAGTCCGCGCGGACGGAAAGCCCGCCGCGGGTCGGCTCAGCCCGGATTCGGCAGCACCCGCTCGATGTCGCCGTGCGGGCGGGCGATCACGTTGACGCTGACCACCTCGCCGACCTTGGCCGCCGCCGCCGAGCCGGCGTCCACCGCCGCTTTGACGGCGGCCACGTCGCCCTCCAGCACCACGCTGCACAGGGCCGAGCCCACCTGTTTCCAGCCGCGGTACTTCACATTGGCGGCCTTGAGGGCCGCGTCCGTCGCCTCTACCAGCGACACCAACCCGCGCGTCTCGATCATTCCGATGGCCTGTTGTGCCATATCCGTTTCTCCATGTCCGGCAGACCGGCCTTTGGCCGGTCAGCGACCGTCTTGTGCGGTCCTTCCCGTGTGGTCCTGTTTTGCGGGACCGGCATCCTGCCGGTCTCATGCTTTCCTTCTGCCTGCCCCCTGCCTCACCCGTCCCGCGGTCCATCGGGGCCCGACGCCGGAATCACGAAGACGCCGGGGGCCTCGCGCCGCTGAGGACGTCGCGCGTCTGCCGCGCGACGACCAGTTCCTCGTTGGTCGGGATCACCATGATCCGCACGCGCGAATCGTCGCTGGAGATCACCGCCTCCTGCCCGCGAACCTGGTTGCGGTCCGGGTCCAGCCGGAGCCCCGCGTAATCCATCCGGGCGCACACCGCCTCGCGGATGGCCGCGGCGTTCTCGCCGATCCCGCCGGTGAAGACCAGCAGATCGGCCCCGTTGAGCACCGCCAGATACGCCCCCACGTAGTGCCGTACCGCCTCGACGAAGACCTCGAGGGCCAGTCGGGCCCGCTCGTGGCCCCGCCCGGCGGCCGCCTCGATCTCGCGCAGGTCGTTGCTCACCCCGCTGATGCCCAGCAGCCCGCCCTCGCGGGCCATCGCCGCCAGGGCCGCCTCGAAGGTCAGCCCGAACTTCGGCAGCACCTTCAGCAGCACGTAGGGATCGAAGTCGCCCACGCGGTTGTTGTGCGGCAGTCCCGACTGCGGCGTGCTGCCGAAGCTGCACGCGACGCTCCGCCCGTTCTGGATTGCGCAGACCGAGCTGCTCCCGCCCAGGTGGCAGGAAATGACCCGCAGATCGCCCCGGCCCATGACCTGGGCCGAGCGCATGGCGATGTAGCCGTGGCTGGCCCCGTGAAAGCCGTAGCGTCTCGCCCCGGCCAGCGTCCATTCGTAGGGCACCGCGTAGGTGGTCCGCGAGGCCGGCACGCCCTGGTGAAACGCGGTCTCGAACGCCGCCACCTGCGGCACGCCGGGCAGCCGGGCCGCGAAGGCCCGCATGGCCGCCACGTACGGGGGGTTGTGCGCCGGGGCGATGTCGAAAAACTCGGTCATGGTGGCCAGCACCTGCTCGGTCACGCGCACCGCTCCGGAAATCGGACCGCCGTGGACCGCCTTGAAGCCGACGGCGTCCAGCTTCACGTTCGGATCGGGCAGCAGGGCCAGGCACCGGTCGATGGCCTGCCCGTGATCGGCCAGCGGGCCGGTCCAGGCATTCGCGCCCACCTTGACCGTCGCGTCCTCTCGCCCGATCCGCTCCGCCCCGCCGCGGGCCAGCTCGCGCTCGCCGTTCATGTCGAACAGGCGGAACTTGAACGACGTGCTGCCGATGTTGGCCACCAGAACGATCATGCCTGACCCAATGTGCCGCGGGCTCTTAACCCGCGCGGCGCTGTTGCCCCGATGAACGATTCCAGTCCACCGGGATCACCCCAGGAGGCGCTCTTTCACGTTCCGGCTCCGCCCGGGCTTAAACC
>JABRVU010000256.1:0-2946 GCA_039961895.1 Phycisphaerae bacterium
GACGCCGCTCGTCCAGGGCTTCGAGCGTTTTCCAGTCGGCGGCGACCTCCCCGCGGAGCTGATCGAGCGTCCGGGCAGCCCGCTCGACGGCTTGAGAGACCTCGCTCCGCGCCGATCCAGGCAATTCATAGAGCAGGACCGCGTCAAACGCCGCCGGGTCCAGCCGCTCCAGATCGTCGCGGGCCAGTTCCAGCCGCCAGGGGCCGCGAAACGGATGCTGGGGAAAGCGCTGGACGAGGTCCGTGAGGATGGCCGAGGCCTGCTCCACTTTTCTCCGACATTCGCGGCGGGCGGCAAAGGCCGCCTCGGCCAGCAGGCGCTCGCGCTGCCGGAGCCGTTCATCCACGTCGCTGACCGGTGGCGAATCGGCCAGGTATTGCTCGAGCCAGTCGTCCAAACCGCGCAGCCGAAGCCCCTCGCGGAACGCGGATTCATCCAGCTCGCGCGCCGCCGGGCGGGTCGAGGGGGCCGCGCCCCGAGCCGCCCCGCTGGTCAGGCCGACCCAGGCCGCCAGGATCCAGGCGATCGGCCGCCGTGCCCCCCGCAATCGCATGATGGCCCGATCCGTGTACATGGCAATCCCCGGCAGTCTACCCGGCGAATCCTCCGCCGAGAAGGAGGGCGTCCCCGGACCCGGCCTGGACTCGGGCGCTGCATGAACTCCAGGCCACGGGCACGCTCGCGCCGACCAAGCCCGGCGTGCGGCGTCGTGTGATTGGGCCTCAGGCTTGCGCTCTGGGTGGCATGGCCACGGCTCTGGGGGTCCATGACAGATGAGGCGGGGCTCTTCGATTTGTTCAGGACTGCGGCACTGTATTGCCGCCACTCGATTCCGACGGGTTTCGCGGCAACAAGTTGCCGCCGTCCTGGAAGGGACGCCCTCCTCCGCGCCGCCGAATGTGCCACGGACCCGCTCCCGACTCTTTTCAGGTGCCTCCCTTGCTCCCGGCGGGGGCCAACGGCTAAAATAGTTGCGCCGGAAGAGGCCCTCGCGGATGGGCGACGGTACTCCGAAGAGGGACGGCTGGTAAGCGTTGCCGTTTCAAACAGGTGCGCAGAAATGATTCAGACATGTGGCACGGGTTTCCAACCTGTGCTGCACCGGTTGAAAACCGGTGCCGCAAGGGTGATTGACTCTGCGTCTTTGCTTCGCCCCAGGCCCCTCCGTCGCGGATGACCCGATCCCCCAGGATAACGCCCACAACCCATGGCTCGACGACAAAAGAAACTCGGCGAGATTCTCGTCAGTTGGAACATCATCAGCCAGAAGTCCCTCGAGGACGCCCTGGTCTACGCCGCCGAGCACCGCAAGCGCATCGGCGAGGCCCTGGTCGAGCTGGAGCTCTGCAAGGAGGAGGACGTCACCAAGGCCCTGGCCACCCAGTTCGACCTGGCCTACGTGGACCTGGACAAGAACAACGCCGTCAAGGCCAACCTGGACCTGATCCCGGAGAAGATCATCAAGGCCCACCAGGTGCTGCCCCTGGGGCAGACCGACGGCAAGCTGCAAGTCATCGTGGCCGACCCCCTGGACCTCGAGACGCTCGACGTGCTGCGGTTCCGGCTGAACCCCAACATCGAGGTATCGCTGGCCCCGCCGTCGAAGATCAAGAAGTTCATCGATCACTTCGTGGCCGACGCCGAGAGCCGCGGGCGGCTGGAAGGGGTGATGAAGAGCATCGACGAGGACATGCCCGAGGAGGAGGACGACCTGGCCAAGGTGGTCGGCGACGACGCGGACGCGCCCATCATCAAGCTCATCAACCAGTTGATCGGCGAGGCCGTCCGCATGAGGGCCAGCGACATCCACATCGAGCCGATGAGCGATCGGGTGCGGGTCCGCTATCGGGTGGACGGGGTGTGCCTGGAGCGCGAGCGGGTGCCCAAGTCGGTGCAGAACGCGGTGACGACGCGGTTCAAGCTCATGGCCGGCATCGACATCGCCGAGAAGCGCATCCCCCAGGACGGGCGCATCAAGCTCAACATCGGCGGCAAGCAGATCGACTTCCGGGTCAGCTCGCTGCCCTCGTATCACGGCGAGAGCATCGTGCTGCGTATTCTGCGGCCGGACTCGGTCCGCGTGGGCATCCAGGCCCTGGGTTTCGAGCAGGACGACTATGAAACCTTCATGAAGATCATCAAGCGGCCCAACGGCATCTTCCTGGTGACCGGGCCGACCGGCTCGGGCAAGACCACCACGCTCTATTCGGCCCTCCAGGAGCTCAACCGCCCGGACAAGAAGATCATCACCGCCGAGGATCCGGTGGAGTACAACTTTCCGGGCATGAACCAGTGCCAGGTGCGCGAGGAGATCGGGCTGACCTTCGCCCGGATCCTGCGGGCCATGCTGCGGCAGGCCCCCAACATCATCCTGGTGGGCGAGATCCGCGACCTGGAGGTGGGCGAGGTGGCCATCCAGGCGGCCCTGACCGGCCACCTGGTGTTCAGCACGCTGCACACCAACGACGCGCCCAGCGCCATCACCCGCCTGATCGACATGGGCATCAAGCCGTTCCTGGTGGCCAGCTCGATCCAGGCCATCATGGCCCAGCGGCTGGTGCGCATCCTCTGCGAGGAATGCAAGGAGGACGACCCCAACCCCAACCGCCAGCTCCTGCGCCTGCTGCGCTTCACGGACAGCGAGCTCCAGGGGCGGACGCTCAAGCGCGGGCGGGGGTGCAAACGCTGCAACAACACCGGCTTCCGCGGGCGGATGGGCATCTTCGAGATGATGACCCTGACCAACGAGCTGCGCGAGCTGGCCTTCAACCGGGCCTCGACCAGCCAGATCCGCAAGGCCGCCCGGGCCGCCGGCATGCGCAACCTGCTGGACGACGGAAAGCTCAAGATCCTCCGCGGCGTGACCACCCTCGAGGAGGTGGCCAAGCACGCCCAGGGCGAGGGCATCCTGGTCGATGAGTAAACGGCGGGCCGACGGGGCTGGGA
>JABRVU010000257.1:0-11942 GCA_039961895.1 Phycisphaerae bacterium
ACAGACCACGAGCAGGACGCTGGTCTCGGGGCCCAGCGCGGTCAGGTTGTGATTCAAGGCGAACCTCCGGCCCGGCGGCCGCCTCACGAATAGGTGATGGTCACGCCGTCCTTGCCCAGGTGGGCCCGACGGCCCTTCTTGAGCGCGGCGTTGGCCAGGTGCAGCGGGCGGACGGCCCGGTGCCCGATCTCGACCGGCGCGTTGGGCTGCTTGCGGCTGCGCACGCACTCCAGGAAGTTGCGGATGTGCGGCACGGTGTCGGTCACGCTGCCGGGCAGCTCCTCGACCTTGGGCTTGGGCCAGCCCTTCTCCCACCCGTTGACCTGGTTGAAGACGCGATAGCCGGCCTCGGTCAGGAACAGGGCCCCGGCCGTGCCCTGGAAGGTGATCGACCAGCCGTTCCGCCAGGTGTTGGTGGTGTAGCCCAGCGTCCAGGTGCACATGAAGTCCGGGTACTCGAAGGTGCAGCAGAAGGTGTCCGGCGTGATCGTGGGGTGGTTCTCATAGACCGCGCCCCACTGGACGGCCGAGAGCGGCTGATCGGCGTTCATCATCCACTGGACCACGTCCATCAGGTGGGTGCCCTGATCGGTCTCGTTGCCGCCGGAGAACGGCCAGTAATACCGCCAGTAGCGGAACTTGAGCGGATGATACTCCTGCCGGCCGGCCGGGCCGCAGAAGCGCTCCCAGTCGAGCTTGCTGCGATCGACCTGGGCGTTCGGGTCCACCTTCCAGTTCCAGTACCACTCCGCCCGGACCAGATGCACCTTGCCCAGCGTGCCCTCGTCGAAAACCTTCTTGATGTTGTCGCGGATGATGGCCGCGCTGCGCCGCTGCATCCCGATCTGGACGATGCGGTCGGTCCGGCGCACCGCGTCGATCATCTCCTGGCCCTGCTGGATCGACCAGCACATGGGTTTTTCGCAGTAGGCGTCCTTGCCGGCCCGGACGGCGTCGATCAGGTGGTCGTGGTGCCAGTGCTCGGGAGAGGCGATGAGGACGGCGTCGATGTCGTGGCGGTCGAGCAGCTCTTCGTGGCGGCGGTAGCCCTTGGCCTTCTCGCCGGCGATCTTGAGCCCCTCGTTGAGGTTGGGCTCGAAGACGTCGCAGACGGCGGCCCATTCCGTGCCGCCGACCTTGAGGAAGTTGTTCATGTGTCCGCGGCCCATCCCGCCGGCGCCGATGATGCCCAGGACGATGCGGTCGTTGGCCCCCAGGACCCGCCCGGGCCGGGGCGCGGCGATGGGCTGGCCGGACAGATACCGGCCGGTGCCTCCGCGTCCGCCCGGCGTGCAGCCGCCGGCCAGCAGCGCGCCCGCGCCGGCCGCGGTGGCCGTGTTCAGGAACTGCCGCCGGCTCCAGCCCGTGCTCCGCCCGCCGGCCGAAAGGCTCTTGCGCTGTGGATCAGGGTGCTTGGGGGTTGACATCCGCGTCTCCTTTCATGTCGTGTTGCCTGAATGAATCGAATGACTGCGCCAGACGGGCGGTATGCTAGCCGGAGAAAAGGCGTTTGTCGATGCCGCCGCGAGGTCGGGAGACGTGAGAAAGCGCGAAGGCGAGAAAGGGAAAAGTGTTCGGGGTTCAGCGTTCGGGGTTCTGAAAAACGATGAACAGGTCCGCCACGTTCGCCGGAGATCCATGCCGGTCGACGGAATACAAGGCCCTGACAGGGATGATGATCTCTCAGACTTCTGAACAGGTACCGCGCCGCGGCCCGACGATTCTTTGCAGACCTCGCAGACCTGGGGACAGGCAACCGTAGGGCCCTGGGCAACTTGGGTAACTCGGGAATGATCGCGGAAACATGAACCCCGGGGCAGCGGTTTTTCACCGGTGGATCACAGGATGGAATCCCTGGCCGGCGTCATCCGGACAGGTCGTCAGCACCGCGGGCCGAGGGGCCCGGCAAGGGGTTCGTGTTTCCAGACGTCTGCTCTGCCCAGCGTCTGGCGTCGGCCGCGATCCGTTCGGCCACCGTGAGAATGGTCGGCCGAGCCGCGGGCGATATACGTTCCTCGGGACGGAAGGCATCGCCGGCGATCGCGTAGACCCAAACCGACGGGGGGAGTCGACCGAGCGCGTCGGCGAGTTTGAGCACGGCCTCCACGCCGGCCGTGTGGGTGTCGCGCAGCCCGCAGTCGGCCAGCGCTTCGGGCGCGGCCCGGAAGTCCATGCGCCGCCAGCCGCCGGGCGGCAAGCCGCCGCGGGCTTCGGCGGCGTCCACCACGATCAGGAGCTTCCGGCCATCGAGCGCCTCGAGGGCCGCCCAGCCGTCCAGGTCCAGCAGCACGTCGGCCATACCGCGCAAGCGCCGACCCGCCAGCCGCGCCGCCAACAGGCCGGCGGCATCGTCACCGTGCCGACGCCGGCCGGCGCCGACGATGAGCACGGGCACGAGCGTGAAGGCCCGGGTTGCCGATAGCCCTGCACAGTACACGGTTCACAGCTCTCAGTTCACGGCTGTGGTTTCTCCGTTCCCGGCCGCGCGATTCACTCCTCCCGCTCGACGGTGAGCCGCAGGAAGTGCGTCGCGCAACTGATGCACGGATCGTAGTTGCGGATCAGGTGCTCGCAACGATGGCGCAGCTCCTCTTCGCCGGCGGAGATGAACTTCTGGGCCAGCTCGCGCAGGTCCTGCTCGATGCGGGCCTGGTTCTGGGCGGTAGGTGGGATGATACGCGCGGCGGTGATGAGCCCGGCCGAGTCGGTTTCGTAGCGGTGCCAGAGCACGCCGCGCGGGGCCTCGGTGGCGGCCGCGCCGGTGCTGGCCCGCGGAACGATGGGCACCCGGCTGCGGGCCGGCGGCACGTAGCCTTGCAGGATGTCCAGCGACAGGGCCAGGGCGTGGACCGTCTCCAGGGCCCGGGCCGGCAGACTCAGGAAGCTGTTGCGCCAGGGGAGCTGGCGCTTGACCGCGTCGCAGACCTTGGGCAGCAGCTCCGCCGCCCGCGGATGCAGCCGCTCGGCGTTGAGGGCCAGCCGCGCCAGCGGGCCCACGTGGTATGCCCCGCGTCCGCGCACCACCGCGTGCAGGGCGTTGGCATGGGCCACGTGCAGCTCCTCGATCATGTTCAGGAACTCTTCCTGCGGAACCTTGAAGCCCTTGCTGGAGGCGATGGGCCCGAGGTTCATGGGGTATTCATGGTCGGGCTGGAGGGCCACGAACTCATAATCGCACTCGAAGTCGGGGTAATCGACCTTGGCGGCCAGGAACAGGGTCAGCTCGCACATCTCGTCGAGCCCGCGCTTCACCTCGGGCACCAGTGCGGCCATGCGCTGCGGATCGGGCAGGCTGTAGAAGCCCCCGACGCAGACGTTGATGGGATGCACGGCCCGTCCGCCCACCACCGCGACGATCTCGTTGCCCAGCTTCTTGAGCTGGAGGGCCTTCTGCACCGTCGGGCCGTGATCGGCGGCCATGCTGATGGCGCTTTCATAGCCCAGGAAGTCGGGCAGGTGGAGCATGAACATGTGCAGCACGTGGCTCTCGATCCATTCGCCGCAGTACAGCAGGTTGCGCAGGGCCCGCAGCGTCGGATCGAGCTGCCCGGAGACCCCCATGGCCTTCTCGAGGGCATGGCAGGAGCTCATCTGGTAGGCCACCGGACAGATGCCGCAGATCCGCGCGGTGATGTCCGGGACTTCGCGGAAGTCCCTTCCCCTCAGGAAAGCCTCGTAGAACCGAGGCGGCTCGAAGATCTCCAGCCGGGCGTCGGAGACCTTTCCGTCGCGCAGGGTGACGTGCAGTGCGCCTTCGCCCTCCACTCTGGACAGCGCGTTTACGCGGATCGTGCGGCCATTAACGGGCTTGGTTGATTCGCTCATAGCGGTCGCTCGCTTGCTTGAAAGGTTCGAGATAGCCGTTGAAGGAACGGAGCATGCGGGTCAGCTCGGCGGGGGTGTGCCCGTTGTCCTGGAGCCGCCGGCCGAGGGCCTCGATGTTGGGCAGTTCCATCGGCCCGTAGCAGCCGTAACAGGCCCGGTTGAAGGTCGGACACAGGGCCCCGCAGCCGGCCTGGGTGATGGGGCCCAGGCAAGGCAGCGACTCCGACACCAGCCGGCAGGGCACGCCCCGCCGCTTGCACTCGATGCACACGCTGTGCGTGGGGATCAGCGGCCGGCGCCCCACCAGCACCGCCGACACCAGCTCCAGAAGCTGATACTGGTTCACCGGGCAGCCGCGCAGCTCGAAATCGACGAACACGTGGGCCGCGATCGGCGTGGCCGTATCCAGCGTCTGGATGTATTCCGGGTGGGCATACACGCAGGAGGTGAACTCGGCCACGTCCGCCCAATTGCGCAGGGCCTGGATGCCCCCGGAAGTCGCGCAGGCCCCGATGGCCACCAAGAACTTGCAGTCCCGGCGGATGCGGTGAATGCGCTCCTCCTCCTCCGGCGTCGAGATGCTGCCCTCGACCAGCCCCACGTCGTAGGGAGGGGGCAGCTCGCGGGTGCGGGCCTCCAGGAAGTAGGCGATCTCCACCGCGCCGACCAGGTCGAGCAGCTCGTCCTCCAGGTTCAGCAGCGAAAGCTGGCAGCCGTCGCAGCTCGAGAACTTGTAGACCGCCAGGCGGGGATTTCCGTTGGGAGACGCATTGGCCTTGGCCATGTCAGACCTCCTCCTTGGCGAAGATGTCGGCGATCTCATCGAAGGCGAACACCGGCCCGTCCTTGCAGACGAACTTGGCCCCGTACTGGCAGTGCCCGCACTGCCCGAAGCCGCAGTGCATGTTGCGCTCCAGGCTCAGGTAGACGCGGTCGGGCGGGACGTGGAGCTGGAGGAAGCTCCAGGCCGCCGCCCGGTTGAGCATCCGCGGCCCGCAGACCATCACCGTGGTCTGGGCGGCGTTGACCTTGATGCGCTGAAGCAGCTTGGTGACCACGCCGACCGGCCCGACCCAGCCGGAGGTGGCGTTATCGACGGTGACCAGGACGTCGATGGCCTCCTGTTTGGTCCATTCGTCGAGTTCCTTGCCGTAGAGCCGGTCTTCGGGAGTGCGGCAGCCGTAGAGCAGCATGACCCGACGGAACCGGCCCCGGTTGCGCAGCAGCCAGTAGACCACCGGCCGGAGCGGCGCCAACCCGATGCCGCCGGCGACCAGGACCACGTCGCCGCCGTCGAGGGTCTCGAGCGGCCAACCCCGCCCGAACGGCCCGCGCAGCCCGACCACGCCCCCGGCGCCCAGCCGGGCGATGGCCCGCGTCACCGAACCCACCACCCGGATGGTGTGATGGATCACGCCGCGCTCCTGCGGATCGCCGCTGATCGAGATGGCCGCCTCGCCCACGCCGGGGACGTAGATCATGTTGAACTGCCCCGGGATCCAGCGATAGCTTTCGCGGGTCGCGTCATCCTCGATCCGCATGATGAAGGTGCGGGTGTTGAAGTTCTCTTCCTGCACGTTGATGATCTGGCCCGGCACCGGGAACATGCTCTCGCTGCCGCAGATCGGTTCGGGCCGGGACAGGCTGATGGTGCTCATGCTCGGACCCCCTTGGCTCCCGGAAAGTTGCCGGAGCCTGCAAGTCTGCCTCCGTCGAGTCGGGCGGTCCCGGCGGTCCTGCCGGCCGGGTGCCCCGCGTCATGGTGCTTCGCCGCGGCCTCGCCGCGGATGGCGGCCACCTCCTGGGTCAGGTCGATCCCGACCGGGCACCAGGTCACGCACCGCCCGCACCCCACGCAGCCCATTGTGCCGTATTGGGCCAGCCAGGTGCTCAGTTTGTGCCGCAGCCAGTGCCGGTAGCGGGCCCGGATGGTCGTCCGCACCGGGCCGGAAGTGGTGTAGGTGAACTGGTGGGTGAAGCACGATTCCCATTGCCGTGTGCGCGTCGCGGTCCTGGCCGGCAGATCGGTGGAGTCCAGGATGCTGCCGCACGAGCAGGTCGGACAGACCATGGTGCAGTTCCCGCAGCCCAGGCAGCGCTTGCCGACGTCGTCCCAGTGCGGGTGCTCGACGGCGGCCTCGAGCAACTCGGGCAAGCCGGAGGTGTCCAGCTTCTTGCCCATGCCGGCGGCGGCCTGGGCCCGTCGAAGTTCGGCCAGCTCCAGCTCGGCGGCGGTGGGCTCGCGGACCTTGAGCTTGCGGACCAGCTCCGCCCCGCGCGGCGAACCGACCTCGACCACGAACCCGGCCCGCAGCTCGGTCATGGCCAGATCGAAGCCCTCCGAGGCCACCGGACCGGTGCCCATCGAGGCGCAGAAGCAGTTGCCCCCCGGCCGGGTGCAGTTGACCGCGATGACCAGGGCGGCCTCGCGGACCTGGCTGTAATAGGGGTTGGATTCGCAACGGAAGGTGCGCGGATCGCTGGCGCCGAAGACCCGGTCCTGGACGGCCATGGCCGCCAGCTCGCACGGGCGGACGCCGAGGAAAGCCAGCTTGGGCGGCTCCGGCGGGCCGGCGTCGACCACGAAGCGCCGGCCCTCCACGTGCAGCCCGAAAAGAGTCTGCGTCGGCGGGAACAGGTAGCGCTTCGGCCCGTCCGGTCCGACCACGTGCTGGAAGTACAGGTCCGGGTCGGCTTCGCGGGTGCGGTAAGTGCCGGGGCCCTGTTCATCCTGAAGCCCGCGGGCCAGGTCCTCCAGCGACCTCACGGGCCGAAGCGAGACCACGCCGTCCACCACCGTCGGACCCACGATGGTGTAACCTTCCTTCTGGAGGACGTCGATCAGGGCGCCCAGTTCGGACTTGGGCAGATAATCCCGCCGTTTGCCGGCCGACCATGCGGGGGGCATCAGTCGCTCCTTCCTGTCATGACCTCTTCCTCGCCGGCGAACAGGCCCGCGGCGAGCCGCGCGGGGCCTGGCGCCGGTTTGGGGTTCCCAGTTTCCAGTTCCCAGTTGTTGATCTCGGGAATCCGTTCAGCCGTCGTCGTTTCCAATTCCCGGTTTCCAGATCCCGCTTGTCCGTCTCAAAAGGTCCGTTCGGCAGCCGCTGGGCGTGTCGCGTTCTCCGCGGCGCTTACCCGCTTGTTTTCATCCGTCTCACGGTCCCATCGTCCTCCCGCCCATTCTCATCCGCTCCCGCGTGCCCCCGCTCCCGCCCGGAGTCCATCCCACAACGTGGGTGCGACCGTTCGCCAGCCGGTCGGTTCCGAGGTGGACGATGCGCTCCTTGTCACGTTCCCGCCCCCTCACGCTGCCACGTTCTCACCCTCGCGCCGCCGGACGCCCGTGCGGGCGCGCACCGCCCACCCGAGGCGCACGTCCGCGCCCGTTTCGTCCGGGTGTTGGCCGGGATCGTCGGGAGAGGTGCAACGGCGCTGCGGCCCGAACGACCACCCCGGGGCCGTCGTCTCGCCCGTGAATGCTTACTTCCCCCTGGCTATATGTGAAATATATCACGATTCCGCCCGGACGCAAGGCCCGGGCATGGGTTTTTTTCCCTATAATCCCCTTGACTACTTGGATATGGATATTATGGAAACGGCGCCCCTCCGTTGCGATACGCATCCGGGGGCATCCCGGCGGGGCCGCCGCCGGGGAATCTGCGCCCCGGCGGGCCGTCGCGGAACGGGGGCATTGCCGGCGGCGCGTGTCACGGGGATGGCGTCCGGTCCGCCTGGGCCACCGGGGCTGTTCGAGGCTGGCAAGGCCATACCCCGCGGCAAGCCTGGTTCGTCATCTTGAATCCACGGTCCGCCATCGCCTGTCGCCTGCCCCTATTCCCCCCAATCCGCAATGCGCGACCCGCCAAGGCCTTCCGCTGGTTTATTTCAACCACCCCCTGGTTCATTTCATGCAGTGGCCTGCCCGGGAACGGGGAGATGCCTTGGCCGAGGCCTGTTTTTTGCCCGGCCAGCGGCTTTTTTTCCCCCGCCCGCACCGACCCTGGACTTTGGCATGGGGCGTGCTTATTCTGCGTTCTTGGCCGTCGGTACACGCCCGAGGGATGGTCCCACGACTCGTGCACCCGATGCCCGGCGTCAACCGCCGCCGGAAACGATGTACCTGAAACTGGTAGCTGGTAACCCGAATCGTCCAAGGAGACCCGCCATGAGAACCCCCCGAACGTCAGCCGGCCGCCGACGCGGCTTCACGCTGATCGAACTGCTGGTGGTGGTGGCCATCATCGCCCTGCTGATCGCCATCCTGTTGCCCTCGCTGGCCCGGGCCCGCGAAATGGCCAAGCGGACCGCCTGCGCGGCCAACATGAACGCCCTGGGCAAGTCCTGCCTGACCTACGCCGAGGCCAACAAGGGCCCACTGCCCCAGACCTGGTATGGCGAGGGGTTGCCGAGTCTGCCCGCCTACAACACCGAGAACGGCTCGGCCTGCAAGGTCGGCACCAACCGCACTTCTCCGGAGGGCACGGGGACGGGTTACGCGGGTCTGACCGGCAGCAACCCGCGTTCCTACTTCAAGCTGTTGCTTGGCGGACGGCGCGCCTACATGCAGCCGCGCCAGTTCATCTGCCCCAGCGCCCAGGGCGTGCTCAAGCACAGGACCCAGGGCCCCGACGTGAGCTACACGCACACGGACAACACGGAGCAGCCGTTCTATGATTTCAACGGCGCCCGGGTGGCCAGCACCGGCGAGCTGGCCGACTTCAGCTACTCGATGCAGGTCACGTCCAAGAACGTAGGGCCGACCGGTGAAGTGCAGGGCATTCCGCCGACCAATACGCAGGATCCGCGCAAGGCCCTGGCCGCCGACCGCAATCCTTATTCCAACAACCTGGTCATTCGCGGTACGCCCAACCCGAACATTCCCAATACCGTTTTCTCCAAGTACTGTTTCGTATCCGGCGGCGTGGGCGGCTTCCCCTCTGCACCGACCGGTTCGGGGGCCGCGTACATGGCCGCGCTGCGCAAGCGCGAGGCCAACTCGCGCAACCACGGCCTCGACGGGCAGAACGTCCTGCGGCTCGACGGCAGCGCAAAGTGGCAGGTCCATTCCAAGGTCGGCGCCGACGACGACTGCATCTGGACGACGCTCGAGGCCGGCACCACCGGCCAGCCGATCGCCGATCTTCAGCCGCCCCAGGGCACGGGAGCGGCCAACGACTACGGCGGTCAGCGCTCGCGCACCAACTGGCTGACCGATTCGCTGTTGCTGCCGTAATCGGCTCGCTGGACGCGACTCGGCTTGAATCATCTTCCGGACGTGAAGGGGCACTCGCGCGGCGGCGTGCGAGTGCCTTTTTTCGTGGAGCCTCACGGTCCCCGTCGGCCGTGCCGTCAAGGACTTGAACGTCCTCGCTGAAGGCGAGGATGATCCTGAGCGGATCGTTCGCACCGCAGGCCCTGGGCTCCACCCGAGCGGGCGTGCCTTTCTCCACCAAATCGATGTCGAAGTCGCCGGCGGCCCGGAAACAGGACTCGACGCCGGACATGGTCTTCCGGGCAGGCGTCTCTCAGAAAGGCCGGTTCTCCATTTCAGGTTGAACCAGGACAGCGGCACAGGGGTTGAGATAGATTCTCTCCTCGGTTAGAACCCGGGTTCATGCGTGCTGCGGCTGACGTGACTTCCGCCGAGACCACCACCATCGTCGGCATTGACGAGGCCGGGTACGGCCCGATTTTAGGCCCGCTGGTGGCGTCGGCGGTGGCGTTCGACGTTCCCGTGCCGGTCATGGCGGCGTTGAAGGACCCGGCCGGCGGTCCGGATCTGTGGAAGCTGTTGTCGGCCGCCGTCACGCCCCGGGCCACGCAGCGCACGTCGCGTCTCGCGGTCGCCGACAGCAAGAAGCTCTACAACGGCTGCAACTCCGCCCGGGGGCTGGTGCTGCTGGAGCGCGCGGCCTTGGCCTTCTTCCGCCAGGCTTTCGAGCCGCCGGCCTCGCTGCGGGAACTTCTGACCCGCGTCTGTCCGCCGGTGTGCGAGCAGCTCGAGACCTATCCGTGGTATCGCGGCGGCGACGTGGAGCTGCCGGTCGAGTGTCATCCCGACGACGTCGGCACGCAAGGCAACGCCCTGGCCGCGGTCCTTCGCTCCAAGGGCGTCCGCCTGCGCGGCGTTTGGGTCGAGGTGCTGCCCGAGGGGCATTTCAACGAACGGGTCCGGGCCACCCGCAACAAGAGCGTGGTGCTCTTCTCGCTGGTGACGCGGTTGCTGGCCCGGGTCGCGGAGGGGCTGGGCGGCAGGCCCATGCGGGCCTGGATCGACCGGCAGGGCGGGCGGGTGTCCTACGGCCCGGCCCTCATGACCGCCTTCGACGACGCCCGCCTCGAGATCATCGAGGAAACGCCGCGGCGCAGCAGCTATCGGCTCGACCGGCCCAGCGGGCCGTGGCTGGTCCGCTTCGTGGAAAAAGGCGAGACCCTCCACCTGCCCATCGCCCTGGCCAGCGTGTTCAGCAAGTACGTCCGCGAGCTGTGCATGATCTGCTTCAATCGCTACTGGGCCGGGCACGTGGCCGGGCTCAAGCCCACGGGGGGCTACCACGGCGACGGCCGGCGCTTCCTGGCCGACATCGCGCCCGTCCTCGACGCCCAGCGGCACGACCGCGACCGGCTGGTGCGGCGGGTGTGAGCGGACGGGCGCGATGCTTCAGTCATCGCTTCTCCGTTGATGGTTCCCGTCCAGTCCCCGTAGCGCCCCCGCCCCATTGGGCCTAAACGGATCACCGACCACTGTTGACTGAGAACCGTTTCTCCCGTTTGACATTCCCCCGTTTCGCGGATTACATTCCGCCGACCCGGAGCTACCGCGACACCGGCCTGAGCCGAGACGGCAGAAACGCGAGCGAGCCATGCCCATCCAGAATTGGTCGGAGAACGTCCTGGTCGTCGAGCTGTTCGACGACCCCCAGTTCAGCGACGACATGGACGCGGCCTTGAAGGCCGTTCAGGACCGCAACGACCTGGACGTGGTGCTCAACTTTCAGAACGTCGGCTTCCTCAACTCCTCGAACATCGCCCGGCTGCTCAAGCTGCGCAAGGTCCTGGTGGTCAACAACCACCGCAAGCTCAGGCTGTGCGCGGTCAATACCCACGTCTGGGGGGTGTTTCTGGTGACCGGGCTGGACAAGATCTTCGACGTGTACGACGACGTGGCCAGCGGCCTGGCCAGCCTGCAACTGGCGTGAGCACCACCGCGCCGCGTCCGCCGAATCCGCGATCAAGGGGCCGAAAGCGCAGGCCGGTTGCCGTCGAATGCGGCCTGGATGAGGCCATTTCGACACTCTCTTGCGGCCCGTTGCCTGTGGAATACCTGCGATAAAACCGAGGGCGTGGCTGGTTTTCCGAACGGCGCGCCGTTCCGTTCCCATGGCCATGTTCAGCCCTTTCCGCGGCCGTGCCTTCGCCACGGCCGTCCGCGACCCTACCCGGGCAGCCGGGCGACGGAGCGGGTTCCGTCGCGCCTTATCGGGTCAGGGCGGATCCGCCCTTTTCGCCCGAAAAAAAGGCATTTCGGTGGCAGGTTCGGGACCGAGGGCCCTAATATCCATTGAGGGCGAAAGGAGCGCATGTCATGCATCGGGCCCTTACCCATTTGCAGCTCAATGCCGCCGGATTTCAGACCGATTCCCGATCCATGGACGCGCGCCGCCAGAGCCCTGGACCGGTCCCCGCCTGCCCGTCGGCCCAGATGCCGCGGAGGGGATGGTACGTCTGCGGGCCCCGGCTGCGCGCCCGCTCGCGCCGGCTGTTCTATCTGCTGCTGGGCGCGTGGATCATCAACCTCTTCGACTTGTGCCTTACCCTGCTGGCCGAGCAGCAGAACATGCTGGTCGAAATGAACCCCCTGGCCGCCCGGGTCATCCCTCATGGGCCGCTGGCGGTGGTGGTCTACAAGTTCGCCATGCTCTCGATCGGCACGGGCGTGCTGTGGTATTGCCGACGTCACTGGGTCACGGAGCCGGCGGTCTGGATGTACGTGTTCCTGTGCATCGGGCTGTCGTTCTGGTGGCGGCGGGTGCTGGCCGAGGCCGAGCCCGTCTGGATGCTGGCCAACACCGCCGAGAAGGTCCTGCCGGAAGGTACGTCGTATTCGCCCGCCC
>JABRVU010000258.1:0-4299 GCA_039961895.1 Phycisphaerae bacterium
GAAAATCGCCTCGGCCAGGACCGTGGCCGTCGTCGTCCCGTCACCGGCCACGTCCGAGGTCTTGCTGGCCGCCTCCTTCACCAACTGGGCGCCCAGGTTCTCGTACTTGTTGCTCAGATCCACTTCCTCAGCCACGGTCACGCCATCCTTGGTGACGTTCGGCGAGCCCCAACCCTTGTCCAGCACTGCGTTCCGCCCACGCGGGCCGAGCGTCGATTTGACGGCCCTGGCCAGCTTTTCGACACCCGCCAGCAGGCTGCCGCGGGCCTCTTCACCGTACGCAAGTTGTTTTGCCGCCATGTGTTAGTGTCTCCTTCACCTTCGTCGAGCGGCCGGCCGCGCCTCGACCCGGCACCGCTGCACTTCTGACAGGGACTCTCCTGATGGCATCGATCCAGAGCAACTCCAATGCCACCCTGACAGCGGACCTGGTTTCAAGCCCTAAGAATATCTGAATCAAGAGCTTATATCGTGATTCCGACGCACGACCACCGCCTGGTAAGCGTGTCACGTCGGCAGGCCCCTCGCCCGCCGTGCCATTGTGACAGCGATTAGGACCTTCACCAGCCACGACCTTACACCCGGCGGGATCACGACGCCAACGTCGGGGCCAAGTGATAGAGCATCCAGTAGACTACCACGCCCGTGACCGAAACGTACAGCCAGATCGGCAGCGTCCAGCGGGCGATGCGGGCATGGCGGTCGAACCGGCCTCGAAACGCGCGCCACAGCGTCACCAGCGCCAGCGGCACCACTGCGATCGCCAGCACCAAGTGACTGAACAGCACACCGTAGTAGACCCATCGCACCGGCCCCACGTCGGGGAAGCGCGTGTGGGCCTGGCCCGTGGTCCGCTGCTTGATCGTGTGATACGTCACGTAGCAGGCCAGGAACACCGCCGAGGCGATGCACGCCGAGATCATCAGCCGCTTGTGCAGGTCGATGCGGCGTCTGCGGATGGCCACGAAGCCGGCGGTCAGAAGAATCGCCGCCGTGGCGTTGAGACCCGCGTTGACCGGCGGAAACAGGGAGAGGTCCATTCACTCCGTCCCTTCGGCGGCCAGCCGTCGGGCGTCGGTCTCCAGCCGCTTCACGTCTTCTTCCGACGTGCCGTCATAGTAGCCGCGGATGCGGGCCTGTCGATCGACCAGGACGAACTTGGTGCTGTGCAGGATGGGGTGGTCGGAGGGGGCTGCGGCCGCGTCATCCACGATGGCCGCCAGCCGGAAGCCCTCGGTCGAGAGCTTGTAGATGGCCTCGCGCTCGCCGGTCAGAAACAACCAGCGGTCCTTGGGTGCCCGGAACTGATCCGCGTAGCGCCGCAGCCGGTCGGGCGTGTCCATCCGCGGATCGACGGTAATGGTCAGAAACCGAACGCCCGCCTCGCCGGCCAAGTTCGACTGAAGCCCCGCCATCCGCCGGGTCATCATCGGGCAGGGGCCCTGACACGTGGTGAAGATGAAATCGGCGACCCACACCTTGCCCTTGAGCGTCCCGAGCGTGACCGTCTGGCCGGAACGCTCGGTCAGCGAGAACCCGGGCAGCTCGAAAAACACGGGCAATGAACCCGTGCCCCCCCCTGCCGTGGGCTGCTGACCACTCGAACGCGGATCACTGCGAAGGGCGGTCCATGCAAGTAATCCGACCGCAAGGACCGTAAACGCCCAAGAGGCCGTGTGGTACCACCGGCGAGGCGATTGTCTGGCTTCTGTGGCCCGCGCCGGATCAATCGTTCCATAGGGAAAGGTGGTGACATCGTTGGTGGTCTCAGGTTTCATGCTGCCTTTCCTGCCTTGCCGCGGGTTGCGAGCCACACCGAGGCACCAAGCGTGGCCGCGCCGAACAGGAGCGACACGATCAGCGAGACGGCCAACCCCGGCACGCCTCCGCCGGCCACGGCCCGTACGTCATCATAGAGTACCGCCCGGACCGCGGACACTGCATAAGTGACAGGATTCACCGCCATGACCCACCGGACCATCGCCGGCGCCCCCGAGGCCGGAAAGAGCGCACCGGACAACAGCCACAGGGGGATCAGAAAGAGGTTCATGACCGCGTGAAAACCCTGCGTGGATTCCATCGGCCAGGCCACCATGAAACCCAGCCCGGTCAGGCCGAAGGCGACGATGAAAAGGATGAACACCATTTCGATCAGCTTCACGACCGACAGGTCGATCCCGCCGACCGGCGCCAGGGCGCAGAAGAGCAGCCCCTGCATCCAGGCCAGCGTGGTCCCGCCCAGAATCTTGCCCAGGGCGATGCTCCAGCGCGGGGCCGGCGAGACCAGCACCGATTGCAGAAAGCCCTCCCGGCGGTCCTCGATCAGGGAGATCGTCGAAAAGATGGCCGTGAACAGCAGGATCATCACCAGCGTGCCGGGGAAGAAGTATTCGAGGTAATCGACCTCGGCCGTGCCCCCCGGTGGTCGGAAGGATTTGCCCAGCCCCGCGCCGATCAGCAGCCAGAACACCACCGGCGAGCCCAGGGCCCCCGCGATCCGGCTGCGCTGCCGCAGGAACCGGACCACCTCCCGCCGCCACAGCGTCCAGGTGGCCAGCGCGCCGACGGGCCTGGCGACTCCGGCGCCCTCATCCCTCATCGCCTCGGGGCCGCCTTCCGGCCGGGCGGAATCGGGTCCGTCCGAAACCGCCGTCTGGACGGGAAGCAGGCTGGCTTTCTCACTACTCACTGCTCAATGCTCACTCTGTTCACTTCTCCGGCGGGGCCGAATGCAACACGGGAGTTTACGCCGCCTGCTCCTCGAACCGCCGCCCGGTGTGATGGATGAACACCTGTTCGAGCGTCGGGCGGCTCAGGGCCACGGCCCGGATGCGCTCCGGGAAGCTCTCGATGAGCCGCGGGATCAGTTCATGGGCGTTGTCATGCTCGATACGGACGATCGCGCCCAGCACCACCGGGCGCACGCCGAAGCGGGCCTGCACGGCGCCGGCCAGGCCGGCCGCATCGTCGGTCTCCAGGTGCAGGCACTGGCCGGCGATGCCGCTCTTGAGCCCGTCGGGCGTCCCGACGGCCACCAGCCGTCCCGCGTCGATGATCCCCACGCGGTCGCAGCGGTCGGCCTCGTCCATGAAGTGGGTGGTCATCAGCACGGTCAGCCCGTCCTCCCGCCGGCTGGCGTCCAGGAGCTGCCAGAGTTCCCAACGGGCCTGCGGATCCAGTCCGCTGCTGGGCTCGTCCAGCAACAGCACGCCCGGACGGTGCAGTAGCCCCTTGGCCAGGTCGGCCCGGCGGGCCAGTCCGCCGGAGAGCGTCTCGACCCGGTCGGCGGCCCGGTCGGCGACGCGGAACCGGGCCAGCATCTCGTCGATGCGGGCCTCGAGCCGCCGCCCGCGGAGGCCGTACAGATGCCCCTGGTGCCGGAGGTTCTCGCGGACGGTGAGTTTGGCGTCGAGGCTGGGGTGCTGAAAGACCACGCCGATCATCCGCCGGACGGCGGCGCCGGCCGTGGCCACGTCCAAACCGCCGATCAGGGCCCGCCCGCCGACCGGACGCAGCGCGGTGCACAGGATGCGGAACAGCGTGGTCTTGCCCCCGCCGTTGGGACCCAGCAGGGCGAAGATTTCCCCGGCCGGCACCTCGAAAGACGCGCCGTCCAGGGCCGCGCGCGGACCGTAGTGGTGCGTCAGCCCTTCAACGCGGATCGGGGCATCGGTGGTCATGGCGGCTGCCTGATGTCATGGCCGTCACTGCTGCTGCTCCGCGGCGGCGGGCGCTCCCCCTTCGCCGTGGGCCTCGTGGTCGTGTGCCCCGGCCGATCCGTGAGCGCCGGGCTCGCTGGCGGAGAGGTAATGCTCGCGCAGCTCCGGCGGACCGGCCACCAGCGGGCCGCGGGCCATGCCCACGTCGGGCATCAACGCCAGCAGGATCAGCAGCGTCAGCATGGTGGGCACCACCGCCATCAGGTGGATGGCCCGCGAGTCATACTTGAGGTGCATGAAAAACGCCGCCACCAGCGAGGCCTTGCTGATCGCGATCAGGAACGCGATGATCACCGCCGCCGCCGCCGACAGGTGCACGCGCGAGACCGCCACCGTCAACACCGTCAGCACCGTCAGCGAGGCGAACACGCTGTAATAGACCTTCACCTTCGGACCGTGATGATGTTCCGATTTCACGTCATGGCTCATGAGGCACCAGGGGGTTATGTTGACGGTTCTTAAGTTCTCAGCGATCGGAATCGGGCCGCGGCGATCTCCGCCTCAGTGCAACAGGTAGAACAACGGAAACAGGAAGATCCACACCAGGTCCACGAAGTGCCAGTACAGGCCCAGGCATTCG
>JABRVU010000259.1:0-25752 GCA_039961895.1 Phycisphaerae bacterium
GGCCAGGGCTTCGGCGGAGTCTCGCAATCGTCGCTCAGCGCCGCCGCCGCCCTGGCCAACCAGGTCACGGTCATCGCCGACCCCGACACCAACTCGCTGCTGGTCCGCACCAACCCGGCCAACTATGAGCGCGTCAAGGAGATCCTCAAGGAACTCGACCGCCCGGTGGCCCAGGTGCTCATCAAGGTGCTGATCGCGGAAGTGACCCACGACAACGCGGTCGATATCGGCGCCGAGTTTTCAGTGCTCAACATCCGCCCCAGCGGGTTGGGCCAGACCGTGGGGACGGACTTCAACATCGCCAACCAGCGCGGCGGACTGGTCTTCAAGGTGCTGGAGGCCGACTTCACCGCGACCATCCGGGCCCTGGAGCAGTCCGGCAAGCTGGACGTGCTCTCGCGCCCGTACATCCTGGCGTCGGACAATCAGCTCGCCAGCATCACCGTCGGCCAGGAGGTGCCCTTCATCACCAACACGCGCTTCACCGACCTGGGCGGCACGCTCAACACCATCGAGTACAGCGACATCGGCATCCTGCTGGACGTGCAACCGCACATCAACCCCGACGGGCTGGTCATCATGGACATCGCCCCGGAGATTTCGACGCTGACCGGGACGACGGTGCCGATTTCCGAGACGGTCAGCGCCCCGGTGTTCGCCAAGCGGTCGGCCGAGTCGCGCGTGGCCGTCCGCTCCGGGCAGACCGTCGTGATCGGCGGGCTGATGGAGGACCGACTGACCGAAACCATCAACCAGGTGCCGCTGGTCGGCGACATCCCGCTGCTGGGCGAGGTCTTCAAGCGGCGAGAGAAGAAGAAGATCAAGACCGAGTTGCTCATCTTCCTGACGCCGCACGTGGCCGCCGACCCCGACCAGCTCGAGCCGATGGGCCAGGACGAAGTCGAGGGCACCAAGCTGGTGCCCAACGCGGTCTATCCGCAGGCTTTCGAGGAACACATGGAGGGCTTGCAGCGCGGCGAGCCGGTCACCACCCGTCCGGCCGGGGATGAGGATGATTGACCCCGGCGCGGTATACTGCGGCCCGGGACAGGAGTGAGCCGGGAACCAAGACGTGAGCAGAAAGGCGTTTGCCGCGATTGTGCTGTTGATCGGCGGGATCACGGGCGGGTGCGTGGAGCCGCAGTCGCAGCCGCCGTCGTCCCGCCCGCCGGCCCCGCGCTCGACCGAAGGGGCCCCGATCACCAACACCGATCCCTGCGCGACCCGGCTGCACGACATCTGCGGACCGCTGCTGCTGTATTACGCCCGGCGCCACCAGTTGCCCGCCAGGCTCGAGGAGCTGAGCGGCGTGCCCGGCTTCGAGGAGATCAAGGACTTCACCTGCCCGGTGTCGGGCCGGCCTTACGTGTACGATCCGGCGGGCACGATCAGTTCCGCCCCGCCGTCGCGGGTGATCCTCTATGACCCGGCGCCGTCTCATTCCGGCCTGCGCTGGGCGGTCTCGATCATCGAACCGGAGGGCGACGGGCCGCTGGTGACCAAAGTCATCGCGCTGCAGGAGTCGTATTTCACCCGCCGGGCGGGCCCGGCTTCGCCATAGGGTTCAAACCCGCCCGCCTTCACTTCCCCATTCCCCGATCGCTGCTACGGGCGATGGTGCTTTATTTCAGGTCCTTGGTCTGCTTGCGCCAGAGCGTCAGCCGGTCGCGCAGGACCTTCTGCACCGGCCCGTAGGTCCGCGTGTAATCGTGGTAGCGCGGGTGGGAAGGGTTGTTCAGGATCGCGCCGATGTCCTCCATCTCGTCGGGATCGCGCTTGAGGTCGTACAGCGTCGACGAGCCGTCGAGATAATCGACGAACTTGTAATGCCGCGTGACCAGACCGCGGGCCGAGAAGGCAGCGCCGCCGGAGGCCGGGGGCGATCCCGACGGTTGCGCGACCGCCCCAGCCGCCAGGATTGAGCCGGCCCCGGACCGCGCCCCCGTCGGGACCGGACCCGGACCCGCGCCGGGCGCGTCGCATTCGAAGAATTCCTCGTCGGCCCAGTGCGGATCATCCGGCTCTTTCAGGAGCGTCACGAACGATTGGCCCTGCATGACCATCGCCCGGGGCAGCCCGGCCAGCTCCAACAGCGTGGGAGCCAGGTCCACCAATCCGACGACGCGCTCGATCTTCGTCCCCGCCCGGGCCGCTCGCGGATAGCGCACCAGCAACGGCACGCGCACGAACTCGTCGTAAAAGGCCGTTCCGGTGCCGAACAGCCCGTGATCGCCCAGGGCCATGCCGTTGCCGGCCGCGAACACCACCACCGTCTTCCCGCTCAAGCCGGAGGTCTCGAGATGATCGAGCAGCCGCCCGACGTTCCGGTCCAGGCGCGTCACCAGGGCGGCGTATTTCGACCGCTCCTCGCCCAGGGTTTTCTCGTGGACGTCAAACTGCTTGGCCAACGCCGATCCGTTGAGCTTCCGCGGGCGGTTGGTCACGTCCAGTTCGGCAGTGACGGGCGGTTTCATCGCCTCCGGCGGATAGAGCGACTCCATCCCCGGTGGGTAGGCCAGCGGCTCGCGCGGGGCCCGGAAGCAGACCCACAGGAAGAACGGCCGCCGGCGATGCTCCTCGATGAAGGCGATCGCGCGGTCCGTCTGCCAGTCGATGAGATATCCTTCGGCCCGGGCCTCGCGGCCATTGACCCAGGTGGTGGCGCCGTTCCACGCGCCGTCGTCGATGGCCGCGCAGTCCGCCAGGCCCAGCCCGGGCCTCCAGGCCCGCTCATCGGGCAGGCGCAGGTTCCCGACGATGCCACAGCGATAGCCGGCCCGAAACAGCCGTTCCGTCACCGTGTCGGCGAATCGTTTGAGGGCCCCTTCCTCGCGGGTCACGCCGTGGGTGTGAGGATACTGGCCGGTCAGGACCGTGGCCTGGGTCGGCGCATCCATCGGCGTGTGAACGTAGCACCGCGCGAACCAGGCGCCTTGAGCGGCCAGTTGATTCAGCCGAGGGGTCCTGACCACCTGGTGACCCTCAAAACCGGTCCAGCCCGGTGCCAGGTCATCGGCGAAGAGCAGAACGATATTCGGGACGTCGGTCGGCGGCGGCGCCGGCCGCGAGGTCGGCGGTTCCCAGGGCTCGATCGCCGGTCGCGTCGTGATCGGCTCGGCCGGCGCGGCGGGCTCCTGGGGCAAAGGTGACGGCCGCGTTGACGGCTGATGCGCGGACGGCTGCGAGGTCGGCGGTTCGAGGCCGGCCGGTTGCGAAGGCGACGGCCGCCGGCTCCCGGTCATCCCGTTCAGCGGCCGGCGCGGCGGCGATGGCTCCAGGAGCGACGCCGGCGCCGTGGAGGACGCCGGCGGAGCCGCAAGACGCGGAGCCTCCGGCCCGTGTGCGGGTGTGGACGTGACGGTCCGCGCGGGCCTGAACGGGGTCCGATTCTCGTAGGACCCCGCCGGGCGGGTGCGGGGCGTGAACGCCGGGCGACTGCTCGGGCCGTACGGCCGCGGACGGGTCTGTTGAGCCGACAAGCCGCCGGACCACGCAACCGTCGCCAGCAAGGCCATCCATCCGCCCAGCCGCCGCCCAGGCCGCGAGGCCGCCGACGACAACGTAGGATCGCAAGCTTTCCTGCTGCCCACAACTCACCGTCTCTTCCGCATCGTTTCGGGTCCGCCGGCACGCTCGCCCGGGCTTCAGCCTTTGCTCTTCGCCGCCGCGAACCGCCGGAACCCGCTCGGCGCTCATGATCGTTCCCGCGTCGCGGCCCGCCAACCCTCGATTCTCAGATACGCCGTCGCCGGCCCCGGCCGGAGAATCTCCGCGATGATCTCCCGCACCGCCCGGCGCTGCCCCGGCCAGATGAACCGCCGCAGCGCATCCTCCGCCGACACCCACTCGAAGGCCTCATGCTCCGCATCGAGCACCACGCCGGCCTGGCCGCCCACTTCCGCCGCGAAGCACGGACAGTGATGCACGACGTCGTCCGCGGCCATGTAGAACGTGTTCACGGCGTCGATCTGGTAGAGTTCGATCGGCGTCAGTCCGGTCTCCTCGCGCAGCTCGCGCAAGGCCGTCTGCCAGGCGGTCTCGCCCGGCTCGATCCGGCCGTGAACCGCCTGCCAGGTTCCGCCCAGGTATTCGCCCGGCGAGCGGCGCAACAGGAGAAACTCCACGCCCGCGCCGCTCTGAGCCTCCTGCCGGGCGTTGGCCGTCGCGGCGCCCGCCGGCCGGCGAAACACGTAGACGTCCACGATCTCACTGACCACACGGGGCACGATGAGGTTTCCTGTTCCCGGTTTGATCGGCGCTGGGGGAATCCCAGACTGTATGAACCTTCGGCGGGGTACGGGAAGGACCCCTCATTCACGCATGGTCCACTTCAGTCCCTCGATGAGGTGTCGGCGGAATCGCGGGTCCTGCCACACCTGCACCGCATCACCCAAGGCCGTATAGAAGACCCTTCCCCGGCCATACGTCCTCGTCCAGGCCACCGGCAGCTCCTCATCCGGCTGCTGAACCTTGCTCAAGTCCAAACTGGCGGGGTCCAGGCGCAGCAGAAGGTGGACATTGCGGCGGTCCCAGTTCTTGAAGACATAGAGGTCGTCCTCGATCTCGAACGCCGCTGCGAGGTGCCGCGTGGCGGCGTGGCGCGGGTCCGCGACGATGACGCGGGCCCTGGCCAGCGGCTGGTCTCGGGTTCGCCACGGGCGGCGATCAAAGTTGGCTCCGAGCATCTCCCCAAAGGGCGGATACCCCTGGAAGGTATTGGCGGTCGAGTGGATGCCGACGAATCCGCCGCCGTTTTTCACCCACTCGACCAGGGCTTCCTTGTCGGCCGGCGGGTTGATGGCCGTGAAGAAGACTACCGCGCGATAGTTCTTGAGCTTCTCGCGGGTGACTTCCGCCGGATCCTGGGTCACAGTGACCTCGAACAGCCCCCGGGTCATATCCGCGAAGTGGGTTTCCGCGGGCGAGAGCACGGCCGGGTCCGTCCGCCGAATGATATCGTTGTCCGACTGTTGGGGATCGGAATAGAACAGCACCGCCGGCGGCCCCTGCTGCCGACAACAGGCCAGACCTGCGACGCACACTACCGCCGTGACGAGCGCATACACGCAGATGAAGGGTCTGCCCGTCATGGCACCTGATGCAAAAAGAACCGCGGAAAAGCGGAGCCGCTCGTCGCCCGGCAAGGGACAACCACGACATCAGCCCGCTTGATCGGTCGATCCTTGAGTCCTTGAGGGATGGGCTGAGTCGTTGCTCCTCCCCGGCCCCAGGCGGCTGGGATCGGTCGGACGGGATAGCCCGAAAACAGCCGATGGTGGGATTTGAACCCACGACCTCAGCTTTACGAAAGCCGTGCTCTACCGCTGAGCTACATCGGCAAGCCGCCGAAGGCCGTCCGGTCGCTTTCGGGGGGCCGTTCGCGCGCCTGGTACGATGGTAGGTTACGTTCCTCCGCCGGCGTTGGCAAGCCCATGTCACCGCGTTGCAGAATGCTACGCCGGGGTGTACAAAAAGTGAAGGGCGTCGGGCGCGCCGGCACGGAATGGAGCGTGACATGTCCATCGGCGGTTCAATCGGGATGATGGCGATGGTGGCCGCCGTGGGCGCGGATCGGCCGGTGGGCGACATCCGCTCAACGCGATCCGTGGCCGTCGGCATCCACGGCATGGTCGCGACCAGCCAACCGCTGGCGGTGTTGGCGGGCCTGGATATTCTCAAGAAGGGCGGCAACGCGATCGACGCCGCCATCGCGGTCAACGCCGTGCTGGGGGTGGTCGAGCCGGCCAGTTGCGGCATCGGCGGGGATCTGTTCGCCCTCGTGTGGGACGCGAAGACGAAGAAACTTCACGGCCTCAACGCCAGCGGACGGTCGCCCTACGCGGCTACGCGGGCGTTGTTCGAGGGCAAGGGCCTGAAGTTCATCCCCGAGCGCGGCCCGCTGTCCTGGTCGGTGCCGGGTTGCGTGGATGGTTGGGAGATGCTTCGCGGCCGGTTCGGTACCATGACCTTCGAGCAGCTTCTGGCCCCGGCCATCGAGGCGGCCGAGAACGGCTTCGCGGTCACGGAGGTGATCGCCGGCGAATGGCGGGGGGCCGAATCGCTCCTGAGCGATTCGCCCGACGCGGCCCGCACGTTTCTGAAGGACGGGCGCGCCCCGCGGGCCGGCGAGGTGTTCTCCAATCTCTTCCTCGCCAGGACCTACCGCCTGATCGCCGACCGGGGGCGCGACGCCTTCTACAAGGGCGACGTCGCCCGCCGGATCGTCGCCTTCAGCGAGGCCAACGGCGGACTGTTCACGCGGCGCGACTTCGAGGAGCACGCCTCGTCGTGGATCGAGCCGGTCGGCACGAACTACCGCGGCTACGACGTGTGGGAGCTGCCGCCCAACGGCCAGGGCATCGCCGTGCTCCAGATGCTCAACCTGCTCGAACCATTCGACCTGAAGGGCATGGGCCACAATTCGGCCGAGCATCTGCACCTGTTCATCGAGGCCAAGAAGCTCGTCTACGCAGATCGGGCCCGATACTACGCCGACCCGGAGGTCGAAAAGGGCTTGCCCATCGCCGAGCTGATTTCCAAGGAATACGCCCGGAAACGGCTGACACTGTTCAATCCCGAGCAGGCCGCCCGGCGTGTATCGGCCGGCGAGGTCAGCCGGGCCGACACCGTGTACCTGACCGTCGTGGACAAGGACCGCAACGTCGTCTCGCTGATCCAGAGCAACTACTTCGGGTTCGGCTCGGGGCTGGTGCCGGGCGACCTGGGCTTCGCCCTTCAGAACCGCGGATGCCTGTTCGCGCTGGACGCGAACCATCCTAACCGGCTCGAACCGCACAAGCGGCCGTTCCAGACCATCATCCCGGCGATGGTCACCCGCGACGGCCGCCCCTGGCTGAGCTTCGGCGTGATGGGCGGCGACATGCAGCCCCAGGGACACGTGCAGGTGCTCTGCAACATGATCGACTTCGGCATGAACGTGCAGGAGGCCGGCGACGCCGCCCGCGTGCAGCACCACGGCTCGAGCACGCCGACCGGCGAAGTCATGACCGACGGCGGGCGGGTGACGGTCGAGTCCGGCGTGTCCGATCCGGTGGTGGCCGCCTTGCGGGCCAGGGGCCATCGCGTGAGCCGGGCCCGAAGCGGCTTCGGCGGCTACCAGGGCATTCGCATCGACTGGGAGAACGGCGTCCTGCTGGGCGGCTCCGAGCCGCGCAAGGACGGCTGCGCGATGGGCTATTGAGCCCCCGGTGTCGTTCGCTTCATTCTCTGAAACGGAAAACCGAACCGCGAAAGGAACATGCACATGACCCACAAAGCCTGCGCCGGCGCCGGCGTGGTCATCATCCTCTGGGCCTGGAATCCCCTTGCGGCGGCCGAGGAGGAGGCCTGGACGGCGATCTTCAACGGCCAGGACCTCAAGGGTTGGCACGTCAGCTCGAAGACCGGCCACGGCACCGGCGGCCAGTGGGAGGTGAGAGACGGGGCCATCACCGGCACGCAGGACAAGCCCGGCAACGGCGGCATCCTCATCACCGACGCCGCCTACGGCGACGTGGAAGTCTCGCTCGAAATGAACAACGACTACGGCCCCGACAGCGGCCTGTTCCTGCGCAGCACCGAGGACGGCAAGGCCTACCAGGCCCTCATCGACTACCACGGCGGGCAGGGCAACCTGATGGGCGTGTACGGCGAGGGCATCGGCGGGTGGGTGGCCCGCAACTACGTCCTGTTCGGCGATTCGCCCGAGGAGATCAGGATCGTCGATTACCCCCCGTTCCCCTGCCCCTTCACGCCGCAGCAGTGGAAAACGCTCTGGAAGCACGGCCAGTGGAACGAGATGCGGGCCCGCATCACCGGCAATCCGCCGGCCATGCAGACCTGGATCAAGGACGTGAAGATCATGGAGTGGAAAGACGACCGCAAGCGCCTGCCCGACAAGGGCGGCATCGCCTTGCAGGTGCACGGCGGGGGAAACCTGGTCGGCAAGTACGTCCGCTATCGGGCCGTCAAGGTCCGCCGGCTGGACGTGCCCGACAACACCTTGACCATCGCCGAAAAGGCCGCCGGCTGGAAGCTGCTCTTCGACGGCAAGACCCTCAGCGGATGGAAGACCGACCGCTTGCAGGAGAGCAAGGTCCCGGTCGACGACGGCGCCATCCAGACCCACGGCTGCGGCGGATACATGATGATCTACGAGAAGCCGATGACCGACTTCATGCTGGCCCTGGACTTCAGGCTCAGCAAGGGCTGCAACAGCGGCATCTTCCTGCGGACCTTCTCGCTGGAGCCCAAGCCGGGCTGGGACGTGGGCTTCAACGGGATCGAGGTGCAGCTTCTGGACTCCAAAGGCACGGGACTGCACGACACCGGGGCCATCTATGACTTGCAGAAGCCGACCAGGAACGCGATGAAACCCGCCGGCGAATGGAACCACGTCCTCATCCGCTGCGAGAAGAACGTCATCGACGTCACCCTCAACGGAGAGCGGGTCAACCACCTCGACCTCGATCAATTCAAGGAGCCGGGCAAGCGTCCCGACGGCGGCGCGCACAAGTTCACCGGGATCGCCTACAAGGACTTCCCGCGGACCGGCTACATCGGTTTGCAGGACCACGGCAGCCCGGTGTGGTTCAAGAACATCAAGCTGCGCCCGCTGGGCGACGCGAAGTGATCGCGGGCGGTGCGTGAACGATTCGACTTCGGGGAAACCGGCAGGAGGCGGCGCTGACGGCGGGTCCGGTCTTCCGCGGCCGGCCCTCCCCGTCGGCTACCGCCCTTGCCGTCATGGCGGCGGCCTCACTTCGCTCCCACCGGCTGGGCGTGGACGTTCTCCAGCATGCGCTGGAGGGCCACCACGGCCCAGTGGCGGGTCTCGGGATCGACCTTGACCTGGTTGACGATCCGGCCGGCGGCCAACTCGTCGAGCGACCAGAGCAGATGCGGCAGGTCGATGCGGTACATGGTCGTGCACAGACATTGCACGCCGGCCAGCGAGCGGACCACCTTCCGGCCGGCGTGCCTCTCCGCCAGCCGGTTGACCAGGTGGATCTCAGTCCCCACCGCCCAGCGCGAGCCCTCGGGGGCCTCGTCGATGGTCTTGATGATGTATTCGGTGCTGCCGGCCAGGTCGGCCTTCTGCACCACCGCCCACCGGCACTCGGGGTGAACGAGGATCTGGCACGCCGGGTCGGCGGCCCGCACGTCGTCGCAGTGCTTCTCGGTGAACAGGGCGTGAACGCTGCAATGGCCCTTCCAGAGCAGGAACTTCGCCCCGCGGACCCGGTCGTCGCTCAGGCCGCCGTCGGGCTCATGCGGGTCGTAGACCGCCATCGAATCCAGCGGAAAGCCCATCGCGTAGGCCGTGTTGCGTCCGAGGTGCTGGTCGGGAAGAAAGAGCACCTTGTCGCCCTGGCTCAAGGCCCACTCCAGGACCCGGCGGGCGTTGGAGCTGGTGCAGCAGGCCCCCCCGTGGCGCCCGACGAAGGCCTTCACGCTGGCCGCGCTGTTGACGTAGGTGACGGGGATGATCCGTTCGTCGGTCACGGCCGCGAAGTAGTCCCAGGCGTCTTCGACCTGCTCGATGGCGGCCATGTCGGCCATGCTGCAACCGGCGGACAGGTCCGGCAGGATCACCGCCACCCGCTCGTCGGTCAGGATGTCGGCCGACTCGGCCATGAAGTGCACGCCACAGAAGACCACGTACTCGGCCCGCATGGCCTTGGCGGCCAACTGGCTGAGCTTCAGGCTGTCGCCGGTGTAGTCGGCGAACTGGATCACGTCGTCCTGCTGATAGTGATGACCGAGGATGACCAGCCGCTCGCCGAAGGACCGCTTGTGAGCGCGGACGCGCTCCCCCATCTCCGCTTCGGAGAGCTCACGGTACATCGGCGGCAGCGGCGGCTGAAATAGCATCATCGGTGCGTCATTATATCGGACGAGATCGCCACCGGCCAATCGTTGCGCTCCAGCGGCATCCCCAAGCGGGTCGGTGACGGCTTCCGCGGCGCGCCGATTGCGTCACGCCCTCCCCCCGCGGGCCCGACGAGGTCGCATCTGATTGGGGCCTCAGCCGCGGTTGGCATATAATGTCGCGGTCATGGCATCGGCGCCCACCAAGTCGGTCCGACTGGCCTACGGGAAAACGGGGCTGGAGGTGCGCGTGCCGGCCACGGCGACGGTGATCGAGCCGCGCTACGTGCCCGGCCTGCCCGACGAGGCCGGGGCCCTGCTGCGCGGGCTGCGCGATCCGATCGGCTCGCCGCCGCTGCGCGAGCTGGTGCGCCCCGGCCAGCGCGCGGTCATCGTGCACACCGACATCACCCGGGCCACGCCCAACGAGCGCATCCTGCCGCCGCTGCTGGCCGAGCTGGAGTCCGCCGGCATCCGCCGCGAGGACATCACGCTGCTCAACGCCCTGGGCACGCACCGCCCGCAGACCCGCGAGGAACTGGCCGTCATGCTGGGCCCCGAGGTCGCGGCCCGCTACCGTTGCGTGCAGCACGACGGCCACGACGACGCCAATCTGGTCCGCGTCGGGCGGACCTCGCGCGGCAACGACGTGCGCATCAACCGGCTGTTCGCCGAGGCCGACGTGCGGATTCTCACCGGCTTCATCGAGCCGCATTTCTTCGCCGGCTTCAGCGGCGGGCCCAAGGGCGTGCTGCCCTCCATCGCCGGGGCCGAGAGCGTCATCAGCAATCACGGGGCGGCCATGATCGGCCATCCCCAGGCCCGCTGGGGCGTCACCGAGGGCAACCCCATCTGGGAGGAGATGCGCGAGGCCGCCCGGATGGTGAAACCCACCTTCCTGCTCAACGTGGCCATGAACCGCGACAGGCAGATCACCGGCGTGTTCGCCGGCGAGCTGTTCGCCGCCCATGCGGCCGGTTGCCGCTTCGTGGCCGAATCGGCGCTGGCGCCCGTGCCCCACCCCTTCGACGTGGTCATCACCAGCAACTCCGGCTATCCGCTGGATCTCAACCTGTATCAGGCCGGCAAGGGCATGTCCGCGGCGGCGCAGGTGGTCAAGCCCGGCGGCGACATCCTCATCGCGGCCTCGTGCTGGGACGGCATCCCCGATCACGGGCACTTCGGCCGCCTGCTGCGCGAGGCCGCAAGCCCGGCCGAACTGCTGGCCCGGATCGAGGCCCCCGGCTTCTCGTGCCCCGATCAGTGGCAGGGGCAGATCGTGGCCACCATCCTGCTGAAAGCCGCCGTCCACGTGTACGCCGACGGCCTGACCGACGAGCAGATCACCGCCTGCATGATGCGCCCCTGCCGAAGCATCGAGGGCCGGCTCGTCGAACTCCAGGCCGCGCATCCCGACCGATCGCTGACCGTCTGCGTCCTGCCCGAGGGGCCGCTCACGATCCCTTGCCTGGCCGGCTGAGACAAGCGGTCTGGGGCTGATTCCGTCACCATTCCGTCACACCGGCCTCACTACCGTTCTTAACCTTCCCGGGAGCGCAGGTCTTGCGCCTGCCTGCTTGCTGCGCAGAACCCCAGGCATGTTGCTTAACTGACGGGCGGAGACCGGCCATCCGCACCTGGTGTCGGACATCCGCCTTTCGTGGTTGCTGACATAAGAACAATGGGAAAAACAGGTTGCGCAAACCTGGCGGAAGGTCGCTTTCTTGGCTCGCCTGGCACGGGAAGTGTTAAGCATAGTGCGTCGAGGTCGTCGGGCATGAAAGTCGCGTGGCCCGGCGGCGTCGGCGTCAAACAGACCGAAAGGTTGGCCGGTGGGGACGGTCGGTGCGGTGCCGCCCGTCGATGAGGACTGAAAATGAAACAGGCGCGTTTTCAGTCCTCCCACCGCCCTTTTTTCCGTCAGACGGAGGGTTTTTCTGACTCCGCTCCTCATTTTCTCTTGCGGATCGAACCATCCGGGCGATAATGATCCTATTCTCGTCGCCTGAATCCTGCCGGTGCGTTGCTGGCGCGCAACCGCCGGCGGAGAGTGTTCGTTTCGCAAACCTGCGGGCTTTCAACAAAAGCGGCTGTTTCCGTGCGCGGCACATGCCCGGCGCGGCGGGGCGGTCTTTCTGTTCGTGTGGCCCATCCGGCCCGACGCGGGTCGAGGCCGTCGTTTCTATCCATTCATCGAAAGGAGATCCGATGAGAACGATCCGGTACGCGAAGTGGTTGGCGGTCGTCACCACGGGCACCTGCCTGTTGTGGGGCGCCGGCGGGTGCCTGCCCGAGGATTTCTGGCCCGCTTTCTTCGGCGACACGATCATCGCGGGCGTGGGTAGTGCCCTCTTGGCCTCGGCCCTGACCAGCGCGGGCCTCTGAACGGCGGCGGATCATGATTTGAGGGTCTTTGATCTTGCGATCGGTCAGGCGCGGCCGGTTCCCGCGGCGCGCAAGCCCGCAAGGGGATGCGCTTTTCCAACCCGGATCCGCGAACTCTGACACCCGTTGAAAGGAGGTTCGCAGTCATGACGCAAGACCCGAACAGGATGGCCGCCTTTCGCCGTGCGCTGGCCTTGACGGCCTTGCTCGGCCTGGGGGCCGGCGGCCCGACGTCGGCCGTCTTCGCCCAGGCCAGCGCTTCGCAGGAGAAGCCGCCCGCCAAGGAAGAGGCCAAGCCCGCTGAGAAGCCCGCCGAAGAAAAACCCGCCGAACCCGAGGCCGCCGAGGAAGCGGAGCCTCGCAAACCCCTGATGCGCTTCTTCGAGCTGGCCGGTGTCGCCGACGAGATGGACGCCATCGGCCTGAACGCCTTCGGGTGGGTCGAGACCTCGTTCACCGGCATCTTCACCGGACCCGGCAGCAGCCGGCGGGGCCTGCCCCTGCGCGTCTACGAGGCCCGCAAGCCCGACAACCTGAAGATGAACCAGTTGGCCATCATCCTCGAACGGGCCTACGACAAAGAGAAGAAGGTGGACTTCGGCTTCCGCGTCGATCCTATCTTCGGCGCCGACTCGCGGGTCAACGCTTCGGTGGGCCTGCTGGACGAGGAAACCCACACCCATTCGTTCGACCTGGCCCAGTTCTACGCCCAGATGTGGGTCAAGACCGGCGAGAACCAGGGTCTGGAGATGACCTTCGGCAAATGGTACACCACCGTCGGCGCCGAGGTGATTCCCTCGCCTTTGAACTGGCTGCCGACCCGGACCATGCTCTTCGGCTTCGGGCCGTTCACCCACACCGGCTTCCTGGCCCGCTATTACATTGAAAACTGGAACTTCCATCTGGGCGTCTCGCGCGGGTGGGACCAGTTCAAGGACAACAACCACGGTGCCTCCTGGCACGCCGGGTTCGGCGTCGAGGGCAAGGAGAAGCTCGGCGACGCGGCGCGCTCCAAGCTCAGCTTCGCCTACATCGGCGGCCCCGAGGAGATCACCAAGGATTACGGCGGGCAGAACCGCCACATCTGGAACGCGGTGTGGACCTACCTGTGGACCGAGAAGCTGACCCAGGTGGTCGATACCTACTACGCCTGGGAGGATGACGTTCCGGGGTTGAGCAAGAACGGCAGCACGCCGCGCCGCCGCGACAATTCGTGGTACGGCATCTCCTACATGCTCAACTACAAGTTCAACGACTACCTGAGCACCACCGGGCGGTTCGAGTGGTTCGGAGACAACTACGGCCAGCGGACCGGCTTCCCGGGGAACTTCTACTCGTTGACCACCGGCCTGGGCTATACGCCCTTCCCCAACGATCCCTGGTTGAACGGGCTGATCATCCGCCCGGAGCTGCGGTGGGACTTCTCCGATAACAACGATCCCTTCGTGGATCATCGCCAGCAGCTTACCGGCACTCTCAGCCTGGTGTATGCGTTCTGACCCTGGTGGAATGCCATCCGCCTGACCCTGATCGGAACCGGCCGCGGACCGTGGGCGACCACGCGACCGCGGCCGGTTTATTTCCACGCGGGCGCGAACCGACGGCCGTTCCGTGCGTAGATCTCTCCTGAACGGGCCATCGATGTCCCGGTTGCCGCGGGGCCGGGGCGCGCCATCGGCGGGTGACGACGAAGGGACTTGAGGGCCGCCGCGGAAGAACAAGATCATCCCATGCAGAAAGTTGCGCGTGGCCGGCCCGCCGGTGCGGAGCCCGGCCGCCACGGGATGCCGTGCATCGCCGACTCGGTCACGGCCCCCGAGACGCTCCATCGGCGGCTCATGCCAACTTGACGGGGCGGCGGGCCGAAGATACATTAGGGATGCTCCTTCAGTCGGGTCGGTCAGGCCGACCGCTCCACCCGGGCCGGTGGGGCCGGAACCCACAAACGCAGTGACGACGGTGGTTGCCGATGTTGAGATCAGGAATCGACCGATTCATCATTCTCAGCATGATCACCCTGCTCCTGGGCGGCGTCCCGGCCACCGGCGCCGTCCGGGCGTGGTACGGTTCCTTCAACCCCACTTCCTCCGGCAGCGAGGAAGAGGAAGAACGCGGCAAGGAGGAGCAGCGTGGCAAGGACCATGAGGTCCGTTCGGTGGTTCCCGCCCGTCGTGTCGCCGTTCGCGTGCGGCTCCTGGCCGGTCCGGCCCGACATCCGGCGATTCTGCCCATCTGGTCCGATCACCGTCGGCACTTTTCGCGGAACTCATCCCCGGCCGATTCCGCCTACGACCTGATGAACGGGATCGGTGCCCCGCTCCTGTGTTGATCCTCCCAGCCCGCTCCATCCGGCGCGCCTCCGCGCCATGATCTGCCGTCGGCGAGGTTCCGACCCTCGCGTTCCCCTCCCGGGGTCCGCGGCGACGTCGGTCCGAGGCCGCCGGCCGGGAATCATCCATCAGTCGGTCGTTCTCTTCTCGAGGCCTCGCCCGCAAGCGACTGAGGCCCTGAACGCAAGGGTGCCGCGCCAGGCACCGGGAGTCTGATCATGCAGAAGCTGGTTGACGGGGTGCATACGTTCCAGAGAGGCGTCTTCGGCTCGCAGCGCGCCTTTTTCGAGAAGCTGGTGGGCGGACAGCGGCCCATGGCGGTGTTCATCACCTGCTCCGACTCGCGCATCAGCCCGAACCTGATCACCCAGACCCAGCCGGGCGACCTGTTCATCCTGCGCAACGCCGGAAACATCATTCCGGCGTACGGCGCGGGCGGGGGGGGCGGCGAGACCGCCACCATCGAGTTCGCCGTCTCGGTGCTCAAGGTGCCCGACATCATCATCTGCGGGCATTCGCACTGCGGGGCGATGAAGGCCCTGCTGGGTCCGCCCGCGGCCCTGGAGGACATGCCCGCCACCCGGGCCTGGCTGAACAACGCCGAGGCCACCCGCCGGATCATCCGCGAGAAATACCAGCACCTGGAGGGAGGGGCCCTGCTGACCGCGTGCGTCGAGGAGAACGTGCTGGTCCAGTTGGAGAACCTGCGGACCCATCCGGTGATCGCCGCCGGCCTGGCCCGCAAGACCGTCAACCTGCACGGGTGGGTCTACAAGCTGGAGACCGGAGAGGTCTTCGTCTTCAACCCCGAGCAGGGTCAGTTCCTGCCCTTGGCCGACCATCGCACCACGCCGGTCGAACCGCCGGTCAGCGCCGCATCGAACCTGTCCATCTAGATCGAGGAACCAACGGGAGGCTTCCGACATGAGCACTGCTTCGGATCACGGGATCATCAAGAACCTGCGGCACGATTTCCTGGCGTCGGTGGTGGTGTTCCTGGTGGCCCTGCCGCTGTGCATGGGCATCGCCATCGCCTCAGGGGCTCCGCCCGCGGCCGGTCTGATCACCGGGATCATCGGCGGGCTGGTGGTGGGCTCCATCTCGGGTTCGCCCTTGCAGGTCAGCGGTCCGGCGGCCGGCCTGGCCGTGGTGGTCTACGAGCTGATCCAGCGGGAGGGCTATGCCACTCTCGGCGTGGTGCTGCTGATCGCGGGGGGCATTCAGCTCACCGCCGGTCTGCTCAAGCTGGGCCAGTGGTTCCGGGCCGTGTCCCCGGCCGTCATTCACGGCATGCTCGCCGGCATCGGCGTTCTCATATTCGCCAGCCAGTTTCACGTCATGGTGGACGACAAGCCCCGCGGCAGCGGCCTGGCCAACATCCTGGCCTTGCCGGAAGCGATCTGGAAGGGAATCCGGCCGAGCGAGGACACGGTTCATCACCAGGCCGCGCTGGTCGGGCTGTTCACGATCGGCGTCATCATCCTCTGGAAGGCGGCCGCGCCCAGGAAACTCCAGGTGATACCGGCCGCGCTGCTGGCCGTTCTGCTCGCGACCGTCGGGACCGCCGTGTTCAGACTGCCCATCAACCTGGTGGACGTGCCCGCCAGCATCTTCTCCGCCGTCCAGTTTCCCACGTGGGACTCGTTGAAGGGCCTGCTCGACGGGCCGATCATCGTGGCGGCCCTGGGGCTGGCTTTCGTGGCCAGCGCGGAGACCCTGTTGTGCGCCACCGCGGTGGACAAGATGCACAACGGTCCGCGGACCCAGTACGACCGCGAGCTGGCCGCCCAAGGCGTCGGCAACATGCTCTGCGGCCTGCTCGGGGCCCTGCCCATGACCGGGGTCATCGTCCGCAGCGCGGCCAACGTGGAGGCCGGGGCCCGCTCGCGCTTCTCGGCGATCCTGCACGGGGGGTGGCTGCTGATCTTCGTGGTGGCCATGCCCTGGGTGCTGCGGATGATACCGACGGCCAGCCTGGCCGCCCTGCTGGTCTTCACCGGCTACAAGCTGGTCAACATCAAGGCCATCCGCGAGCTGAGGTCCTTCGGCCGCGGCGAGGTCGCCATCTACGCGGCCACCGTGATCATGATCGTCGTCTCCGACCTGCTGACCGGCGTCCTGGTCGGCATCGGTATCTCCGCCGCGAAGCTCCTGTACACCTTCTCACACCTGGAGGTCAAAACCCAGTGCGAGCCCGACGGCAAAGTCATCACGCTCGACTTGTGCGGCACGGCCACGTTCATCCGCCTGCCCAAGCTGGTGGTCTGCCTGGAACGGATTCCGCCCGACGCGGAGCTGCACGTGCGGTTCGAGCATCTGAACTACATCGATCATGCCTGTCTCGATCTGCTGATGAACTGGGAGAAGCAGCACGAGGCGGCGGGGGGGCGCCTGGTGCTCGACTGGGAATTGCTCACCGCGTGCTTCCGGCAGCGGACCGGGCCGGCTCCGGATGCGTCGGAGGAGGGGACGAACGGGCGGTTCCGGTTGCTCAAACGGCTCACCCGCCCGGCCCGGGAGGAGAGCACCTCGCCGACGTGACGTTCGGCGTTGGCGGCCGGCCGGACGGCAATAGACCCGTCGGGAGAGTGCAACACGCAGTCCATCGGCGTCAGTCTCGAGCAGTAACGGCCGGGCGGGAGGCTGCCGGCGCACCCCGCCTTCTGGCCGACTTCCAGGGCGTTCAGAAACCCGTGTGCGACCGGCGTTTCAGCCGGTCGATGTCCGGAATGCTCGGGTGCACTCTTACTGGCCGAGGAGGATACGGAAGACGAGCTGATGCCATCGTAGTGTCTGTCGCGCACGCCGTCACAGGGCACCGGAGCGACCGGCCCGTGGGGGGGCGGCCGCCCGAAAGAACGCTTCTGGACCGCGTCCGCCGATCCAGGGGGCCCGCTGCCTGTGCGCGCGGTCACGGCCCTGATGAGCTCGCGGTTCGCGGGAAGGGCGGTTTCGATCCCCGATGGGACACCCGACGGACTCAGCCCGATGGCCGCGGATTCTCGTGCAATCGCCGCAGCAGCCGGAAGTCATAGATGCCCGTGTTGTGGCCGTCCGAGTATTCCAGCCGCAGCGCGTAGTTGCCCACGACCTCTCCTCCGACGCCGCGGACGCCGCCGGCCATCGCCGCCGGAAGAATCGGCAACAGCCCCTTCGGTTCGTTTTTTTCGCGCTGCGACCGGCACACCGCGCACGGGCATTGTTGTCGCAGAAAACCCAGCGAGTAATCGCTGCGGGCCCCGTCCGCCCAGGTGATCGAAAGGCGCTGTTGGGCGAGGCTCAGGTCCAGGGCCACGGGCCGATATTGATCGGGCCGCAAACCAGGGTCGTTGCCGACGTCATCGCTCATGACCGAATGATAGTCCAACACCCCGGAAGAGGAGGAGTCGAAAGGGCCCTTCCTTGCCGCGCCCGTCAGGAATCCGCCTGTGCGCGCGGCAGGCAGGGTGGGGAAAGCCGGCACCGCTCCCTCGGGGTCGCGGCTCCGACGGCCGGTGATTTCGCTTCCCCGATTTGCGGCTCGGTGAAATGAGCATCACTTGGACGGCGAGCATGTCCCCTGCCATCCGCAATCCGCAATGGAATCAGGTTCGGCCGTGCAGGTACTCGGTCAGGTAGTCGATGGTGGATTGCTGCATCTCGACTTCCAGGGCCATCAGGTCGCCGATGGAAAGCATGCCGACGAGTTCATCGTCCTCCACCACGGGCAGGTGCCGCAGCCGCTTGCTGGTCATGACGCTCTGGCACTCCCGAACGGGGGTGGATTTCCGGCAGCAGGTGACCGGCCGGCTCATGACCTCTCCGACGAGGGTGTGTTCGGGCGATTTCCGCTCGGCCACCACCCGCCTGAGGATGTCGCGCTCGGTGAAGATGCCCACCACGCCCTGGCCCGGCTCGCAGACCACGACGGCCCCGATCCGTTCCTCGTTCATCCGCCGGGCGGCGTCGAGAACACTGTCCCTTGGCGAGACGGCGACGACTTTGCGATCTTTCCGTTCGAGAATATCCCGGACGAGAGTCATCACAACCTCCTGCCTGAAGGTCCGCAAGAGCATCAGCCGCTTGAAGCGGCGCCGAGGAAACGTCATACGGCTTGGCGTTCAGCCCGCTGGAAAGGATGAGGCGCCATCGCGGCACCCCGAACAGGGCTGGCCGACACCCGAACCATCCCTATCATGCGCGCGTCGGCAGAGAAATGCAAGTACTTATTGGCTATAAGTTTGTGAATGAATTCACGGGCGCCGCTTCCCCCGTCGAGGCCGAGACCGCCGCCCGGGTTTGTCGGATGGCCTGTCGCAGACCGGCCAGGCGCGGGTTGAGTTGCAGGGCCTGACGATAGGCCGCACAAGCCTGGTCCAGCCGACCCATCGCCGCATAGCAGTGCCCCAGGCCGGCCATGGCCCCGAAATGCCACGGGTTGTGAACCAGGGCGGCGCGACATTGAGCCACCGCGGCATCGTAATCGGCCCGCAGAAAGTTCAGTATCGCCAACTGATGGTAAGCCTCCGCGAAGTGGGGCGAATCGGACAAGGCCGTGCCGATCCGTTCCGCGGCCTCATCCAGCCGGTTCTCGCTGATCAGCCGGACCGCCGTCGCCAGCGCGGCGTTGGCCGTTTCGCTTCCGCCGCGGAACCAGATCGACCATAGGGCGTGCTCGGCGAGATCGGCGGTGGCCCCGTCGTCGCTGTGCAGCAACAACGCGATGGCCGGGCAGTCGTCTTTCTCACCGATCAGCGACAACCCGGCCAAGGCCATGCACACGGCATCCTCGTGGCCGCAATTCAGCAGCTCGAGCAGCATACTCGGAGGCCAGTATCGACGAAGGAAACGGGCGAAAGCGGCGGCGTCTTTGGATTCCAGCAACGGACGGGCCTGCTCGACGAACTCGCGGCCATGCGAATAACTGAGGCTCATAGCGGTTTCAAACCTCTCATCGCGGTCGCCCCCACAAGAGACCGTTGCGCCTCTCGCAAACCCCTGCCGACTTCCCCGCACCGGCAGTGAGCCGAACGGCTCGGACCTGACGTGTTCTCGTTGCCCGCACCCGGTAGTGACCGACGATGTGCGTCCCCAATTATCCTAGGCCATCAACCCCCTGGGGTCAAAACCCCATACCCCGAATTCTCGGACCACGGGAGAAGGGCGATTAAAGTCCGACAATGCAAATGTGTAATTGGACGGATCAAGAAGGGGGTCCGCTGTCAGTTCCCGGAAGCGACGTTCGGGGCTGACTTAACGGGTCGCCGTGAGTCAGCCCGCCAGCCCGCCCAGAAGAGCGTTCAGCACCAGCGAGCTGACCAGGTTGGCGACCAGGGGGGCCAGCAGCTCCTCACAACCCGCCGTGGTCTGGAGGAGCAACCCGCCGGACATGACCACCAACAGGATTCGCCGCGTTCGATTCCACCATGTCATAGGAAGTCCTTTATCCCAGAAACCCTGCAAGGCCGCGCAAAAACCCGGAGTTCGGGTCAGAACCCGAACCCGCCACCGGTATTGCCGCCGCGACCGCTGACCCCCGTGGTTCCGCCCAGCAGACCGGTGCCACGATTCGTGCCGGTGGTGCCGGTGGTCGTGGTCGTGGTCGTGGTCGTTCCGGTCGTACCCGTCCCCGCGGCGGCGTTGGCGCCGGTCACGTTGGAGATGGGGCCCCCACAATTCCACAAGGTGGGAATGGTGCAGGTCGGGTTGAACTCGAAGTCTGGTGCGTCCAGGAACAGGGCGTCGAAGTCGGTCGGATCGCAGTTCAGGACGGTCCCGCAAGGGTTGAAGTTCTGGCCGAGCTGGCTCAGGCATCCGGCGACTTGAAAGGTGGTGCCACAGGCACACACGGCCAGAGACGATTGCAACATCATCCGCCACTTCGTGTTCGTACTCATGAAACCCAAGCCTCGCAGAGGAACAGCCCGCAGGCCGTTATTACGCATCGTCTCGTCGTGTCCATGCGGTCGCGTCGCCGACGGTGTCCTCGACCCGCGTCACGGCCGGTTCTGGTTCTGTCCGGTCTGGCCCGTTTGACCGGTCTGTCCGGCCTGCCCGCCTTGGCCGGTGGTGTTGGCCGCATTCCCGCCTGCGGCCGGACCGCTGATGGCGCAGTCCGTCAACAGCGCCAGCGCCGCGTTCCCGCCGGTGCAGGGGTCGATCAGGCCGCCGAAAAAGCCGTTGTCGCAGTCCAACAGGTAACAGAAATCGATGCTGGTGGCCAGCCCGTTGGCGGCGAAGCGGGCGCAGCCGCCGCTGCCGCTGTTGATGACCCCGTTGTAGGGGAAGTAACCCGACGAGAACGCGGTTTGATACAGCGTAGCTCCACACCCCACCATCGCCAGCCATCGCCAGCCGCGCTGCAAGCGAGTCATGATCGTGAACCTCCCAGTGAAAGCACGGGCCGGACCTTCCCGCTCGTGGTCTGAACCACGGCTGTCGCGCAGCGCGCGAAACGCCCATCGCCAAGCCCAGGCCGTCTCGACGGCACGCAGGGCAGTATACGAGACACGAGGTGTCATGGCAACACCCGATCCGTGCGGCGCGCGGGAAGTAGCCGTGACGGAATCGGCGACATGCGGATTCCGCAGCAGCCAGTCCCCGTGTCGTTCGTGGAACCGTTTTCAGCCTTCTACGGAATGCACTCACGGCAAACTTGTCTGCGTGCCATGCGCAGACAGGCCGCTCCATGCCTTGCCCGCGCCCCTGCTCATTCCCTTGTGTCGCTACCCCGGCAGGATCGTCCAGGCGGCGCATAAAAAGGGCAGCGCCTCCCGGAAGAGACGCTGCCGAAATCCATAGGGCCGTGAACCGTCGCCTCGACTGAGAACGCGGCGGGGGTTCAAGCCTGCGCCTCAACCGCCCGAACTTCAGGCGGAGCAGCGCTTCACGGCCGTCGGATGATCCGTTGGCTGCCTTACAGGCCCAGGGCGGCGGCCAGACCCGCGAACGGGTTCGGGATGATCCCGTTCGGGATCACGCTGAAGCCGTGCTCCGTGAACACACACGGGGCCTGCATGAGATACACCGACGACAGGCCGGCGATGCTCAGAATCTTCGTCAGACGTGTCATATTCATGACCTCCATAGTCCAGTTACACTCGTTCGGAACGGACGATCTCAGCCGAAAATGTCTTCCTGCAGGATCGCCCACACCCAGCGCCACTGCCCGTTGAAGCAGCCACCGAGCTGGAACATCGCGCCGCCCATGATGACAGCCATCAGGGCCGACTTCTTCATCAGTTTCGACATTGCGAGCCTCCCTTGAATGCGGGTGATCCGTCGTTGCCGACCGTCGAAAGACGGACTGCGGATCGGTCACCCAGGAACGGCGGCGAGACACGCGCTTGGTCAGACCGCCGTCAACTCTCGTGACCGATCAGTTAACCGCGTTAAGGATGAACGTCTGCAACAGGAAGTCGGCAATGCAATTGCCGAGCTGCAGCGTTGCGACCGACGAGCCCGCCAGCAGCAGGCCCCACTTCAACCAGCTCTTGTTCGACATCATTTGTTCTCCTCGTAAGGATGTGGCCTTGACCCATGAAGGCCGCTCTGAAACCTCGACCCGCGCCGGCGCCTCCGTTGCGGCGGAGCCCGCCCGGCGGGGCCAACCTCCGCTCAGTGGCTTTTCAATCGAAGATGCTGCCGATCGCCACCAACGGCAGGATGCGGTCCCAGCTCAGGTTCAGCCCGCAACCGCCGATATGCAGTGCTGCCAGCGTCAGGCCGGCGCTCAACACTGCAACCTTCAGCCTGCTCCACTTTGACATCGTGTAGCCTCCATTAGAAGGAAACGAACTTGGCCTCTCGACCGGAGGCCCCCGGAGCGCAGGGAACCAGCTCCGTAGCCGGACCCGTAGCTCCGAAACATTGACACATTCCACGTAAGTCCAAACAGTCGAGCCGGGGCCAAACCGCGATCAGCACCGACCGACGTTACCAGGCATCGTTGGTCTTTGGACCGATCCCACGCCTGCCTTGAAGCCCGGGCCGCGCTTCCGGCACTTCAGGGCGGGAATCTTAACGAGTTTCCGGCCGATTGCAAGCCTCATCCGAAAAAAACCTCTGGATGAGGTCCCGCGATACCGGCGAAATCAGGCCCGCTTCCGTGATGATCCCCCGGATCAACCCGCCCGGGGTCACATCGAATGCGGGACAGTAGCAAGGCACGTGCTCAGGCGCCGTCAATCGGCCGAAACCGCGCCGAACCTCTTCAGCCGATCTCTCCTCGATCGGGATGCCCGACCCGTCGGCAAGCGACAGATCAAACGTCGATCGAGGTGCCGCCACGTAAAAGGGCACGCCGTGTGCGTTGGCCAAGACCGCCAGACCATACGTCCCGATCTTGTTGGCCGTGTCGCCGTTGGCGGCGATCCGATCGGCGCCCGTGATGACCAGGTCCACCCGACCGGCACGCATCAATTGGGCGACCATGTTATCGCAGAGCACGGTTACGTCAATACCCGCCCGCGATAATTCCCAAGCCGTCAGCCGGGAGCCCTGCAACAGCGGGCGGGTTTCACTTGCAAAGACGTAAAACCGTCTTCCGAGCTCATGTGCCCGGTAGATGGGAGCAAGAGCCGTGCCATATTCGGAAGCCGCCAGGCTCCCGGCGTTGCAATGCGTCAGGATCGCCCCGCCCTCCGGGACGAGGTGCTGCCCGACTTCGCCGATGGCCCGGCAGGTGGCGGCATCCTCATCGCGGATGCGCTGAGCCTCCGCCAGCATCAGCCGCTTCAGCTCGTCGGTCCCATGACCGCTCAGCCGCCGTGCGGCCGACTTCATGCGGTCCAGGGCCCAGAACAGGTTGACCGCGGTGGGCCGGCTGCCGCTCAGATAGTTGCACACGTGTGCCAGCTTTTCAAAGAACTCGACTTCGGTCGCGGCCTCACGGACTCCCAGCACCACGCCCATGGCGGCCGCCACGCCGATCGCCGGTGCCCCGCGAACCCGCAGGTTCCGAATCGCCTCCCACAACGTCTCCACGTCGCGGCAGGCGAGAATCTTCAACTCGCCGGGCAGGAGGGTCTGGTCGATCATCTCGATCCAGCCGTCCATCCCCCCCACCCAGTACACCGTCTTGGGCAGGGTGTTGGTCGGGCCGGGCTGCTCCCGAGCAAGTTGGGTCATCTTATCGACCATTCCCTCTCGAATACTTTCAGAGTTCTTCCCCAGGCCCGATAATCTCGTGGGAAACTGGGTGAAAAACTCATTCGTGTTCTTATACGGTCGGTTTCCTTGTCCGTAAAGCCCGGCCGGGGGTCGGATCCCCCAGCAGGTGCCTCGTCTTTGGGCAGGAGACTGGGGCCCTGCACACTCCTGCTGTCAGCCTGTGGCAAACACCGGCCCAAATCGGTATGGTGTGGCCTCCATGCCGGGATAGGCCTGCGGACAGGCCGGGGAACGCGGGCTTGCCGCGGGGTATCGGGCCCGGGAGGTACTGCCAGGGGCAATGCACGCGCGGCGACTCCCCCCGAATCCGGGCCTCATGGATTCTGATTCGAGCAGGTTTGAGGACTCATGGCCAAGAATATCAAGCCACGCGGCGAAGACTACGCTCAGTGGTATCTCGACGTCATCAAGGCCGCCCAGCTCGCCGACTATTCCCCCGTCCGCGGGTGCATGGTCATCCGCCCGGAAGGCTACAGCATCTGGGAGGCCATCCAGCGCGACCTGGACCGCCGCTTCCGCGAGACCGGCCACGTCAACGCCTACTTCCCGCTGCTGATCCCGCAGAGCTTCCTGGCCCGGGAGGCCGAGCACGTCGAGGGCTTCGCCCTGGAATGCGCGGTGGTCACGCATTCGCGGCTGGAGAAGACCGCCGAGGGCCTCAAGCCCGGTTCGCCGCTCGAGGAGCCGCTCATCGTCCGACCGACCAGCGAAACGGTCATCGGGGCCATGTACGCCCAGTGGATCCAGAGCTATCGCGATCTGCCCGTGCTCATCAACCAGTGGTGCAACGTCATGCGCTGGGAGATGCGCACCCGGCTGTTTCTGCGGACGGCCGAGTTCCTCTGGCAGGAGGGCCACACCGCCCATGAGACCCCCGAAGAGGCCCAGGAAGAGACCTTGCGGATGCTGGACGTGTATGCCGCCTTCGCCGAAGAGACGCTGGCCATCCCGGTCATCAAAGGGGCCAAGACCGACGCCGAGAAGTTTCCCGGCGCCGTGACGACCTACTGCATCGAGGCCCTCATGCAGGACGGCAAGGCCCTGCAATGCGGCACCAGCCACAACCTGGGGCAGAACTTCGCCCGGGCCTTCGACATCCAGTTCACCGGGCGGGACCAGCAGCTTCAATACGCCTGGACCACGAGCTGGGGGGTGAGCACCCGACTGATCGGAGCGACGATCATGGTCCATTCCGACGACGACGGGCTGGTGCTGCCGCCGCGGGTCGCCCCGTTCGCGGCCGCGGTTGTGCCCATCTACAAGAGCGAGGAGGAGAAAGCCGCCGTCCGGGGCTTCATCGACCGGGTGCTCACCGCCCTGGTGGGCGCCGACGAGGTGGCCGCCGCCCGCCGGCGGTTCGGCTACAACGAGACCTCGACCTATTTCTTCGACCCGGCCAGCGGGCAGCGGATCGCGGTCGATTGGCGCGACCAGCGCCCCGGCGACAAGCAGTATCACTGGGAACAGCGCGGCGTGCCCTTCCGTTTCGAGGTCGGCCCGCGCGACGTGGCCGGCAACGCCTTCGTGCTCAAGCGGCGGATGGACCGCTCCAAGACCACGGTCAGCCTGGCGGAGGTGTCCCGCGCCTGGCTGGCGGCCCAGCTCGACCAGACCCAGGCGGCCATGTTGGACAAGGCCCGCCGGTTCCAGATCGAGAACACCCGCGAGGCGGCCACCTACGACGACATGAAGCGCATTCTCACCGGCCCGGGCGGTTTTGTCCGCTGCTTTTTCCGCCCGGATCGGGCCGGCGAGGCCCGCATCAAGGACGACCTCAAGGCCACCGTCCGCTGCATCCCGTTCGATCAGCCCGCCGGACCGGGCAAGTGCATCCTGACCGGCGAGCCCTGCGACACCCAGGTGCTCTTCGCCCAGGCCTACTGAGCGCGTCGGCCCGCAGGTGCGGGAACCCCGTCGCCGGCCATCCGAGCCGGGAGCATATCATCTGAACCGCGACGGAAGGAGGGAGCGGCTTCGGCGCTCTCCTCCCACCAGCCCCGCCGGCCGCCTCCAGCGC